>NZ_CP029693.1:909375-1212500 GCF_003228315.1 Pseudomonas putida | reverse complement strand
AGTTCGTCGTAGGCGGCCTTGAACGGCAGGCTGCTGCGGTTCAGCCATTGCAGGCGCAGGCCGAGCATCGGGTCTTCGGCCACGGCCGCGTCGATACGCTGACGCTGTTCGGCGTCAAGCTGGTCATCCAGATAAGCCACCAGTTGCTCATCCGGGATTCGCACATTCATCGACGTTCTCCGTTGGAAGAGGTGGGCACGGACTGCAAGGGCGGGTATTCGGCCAGTTTGCTGCGGGCAGCGGCCAGGCGGCTCATGACGGTGCCGATGGGCACCTGCAGCACGTCGGCGACTTCGCGGTAGGACAGGCCTTCGACATAGGCCAGAAACACCGTCTCGCGCTGGGCTTCGGGCAGCGCATCGACACGGCGGATGACTTGCGCCGCCATGACGTGGGTTTGCGCCGCGTACTCGCCATCGAACGACAACACCTCTTCGCCCTCTATCGTGCCTTGACCATCGCGCACCCGCCGGGCACGCACTTCATTGAGCCAGACCGAGTGCAGGATGCTCATCAGCCAGCGATCCATGCGTGTGCCCGGTTCGAATTGCCCGGCCCGTTCCAGCGCCCGCACGCAGGTGGCTTGTACCAGGTCTTCGGCCACATGCCGTTGCCGGGACAATAGCAAGCCGTAGCGCCACAAACGCGCCAGGTGCTGGCCCAGTTCTGCCCGTATTGCCTGATCGCTGGCGATAACGGCCTCCGCTATTTCAGGGTGTCAGGTTTTCGATGAATCGTTGATGGCTTGCGACAGGTCCTGATATTCCTCGCAGGTCGTGTTGCCGCAGATCGATTTGATCCGTTGCAACTGTTCCTGGGCGAGATCCAGCTGACCCTTGATCACGTAGGCTTCGCCAAGGTATTCGCGAACCTTGGCGTATTGAGGATCGAGTTTGACCGATTGCAGGTAATAACCGATGCCTTCGTCGGTGCGCCCCAGTTTACGTGTCGCGTAGCCACGATAGTTCAAGGCTTTGGCGGTATTGGGCTGTTTGAGCGTATCGAGCAACGCCAGCGCCTCTTCGTAACGCCCGGCCTTGGCCAATTGATAGGCGTAGTCGGTGCGATCGGCATCGGGCAGCAGTTGGCTGGTTTGCAAGACGCATTTATGGGTTTTCTTGTCCATGACCTGCCCTCGGGGGCACTGCGGGGCGGCCGGCGAATCATCGTCACCGTGAGCCCATGCCTGGGAGCCGGACAACACGACAGCGAGTATCAACGGTGTGGTGAACATCGAGTAACGGCTAATCATGGCTTTGCTCCAGAGCTGTTGGTGACCTGCAAACATTGAACACTTCAAGGTGAACAATTATTCATTTGTTTACGGCGTTCCACTCAAGGAAAGCTCAGATCGAAGGGTTATGCTCGTCGACATCCTTCGTCGATCGGGAGTTGTGCCATGAAAGACCAGGTTCACCACGCGGCGGCGGCCGGTTACAAGACCATTGCCGAGACGTATGTGCGCGGTCGTCCGGATTATCCGCCACAAGTCGCCGATTGGCTGACGGACACCCTCGGCTTGAACGCCCATACCGCCGTGATCGACCTCGGCGCCGGCACCGGCAAGTTCACCGGCCGGCTGGTGGCAACCGGTGCGCAGGTGATCGCCGTGGAGCCGGTGGCGCAGATGTTGGAAAAATTGTCCGCCGCCTACCCGGACGTATTGGCGGTCAAAGGCACCGCAACGGACTTGCCGCTGCCGGATGCGTCGGTGGATGTGGTGGTCTGCGCCCAGGCATTTCACTGGTTTGCCGATACCGAGGCGCTAGACGAGATCGCCCGGGTGCTCAAGCCCGGCGGCAGGCTGGGTTTGGTGTGGAACCTGCGCGACACCCGGGTCAGTTGGGTGCCGAAGCTGGACGCGATCGTCAATGCGCTGGAGGGTGATACGCCGCGTTACTACACCGGGGCGTGGCGCCGAGTATTCCCGCATCCGGCGTTCGGGCCGTTGCAGGGGCAGCGTTTCAGCCATGGTCACACGGGCTCGCTGGAAGATGTGATCTTCAATCGGGTGCGTTCCACCAGCTTTATTGCGGCGCTGCCGCAGGACGAACGGGCGAAGGTAGATGAGCGAATCCGGGCGATGATCGAAAGTGAGCCTGAATTGCAGGGCAAGGATGTGATTACCGTGCCCTATGAAACAGCAGCATTTGTGGCGGTGAAGGGCAGTTAGATCGGTGGTGCAGCATTCGCGAGCAGGCTCGCTCCCACAATGGGCCGGTATTCACGATTCCAATGTAGGAGCGAGCCTGCTCGCGATGGGGGCGCAAAGTGCGCCATATCACCCAGGTCAGTCCCGCTTTTGGCCGAACCGCCACCTCCGTGCCTTGTTATAGTCGGGCCTCTTTTTTGCCCGCCAAAGGATCACCGGCATGTCTCAATACACCGCGTTCAACGTCGAACTGGTCGATAACATCGCTCATGTGCAGATCAACCGTCCGGAAAAGATCAACTCGATGAACGCTGCGTTCTGGAGCGAAATCGTCGAGGTTTTCCAGTGGATCGACGACACCGACGAAGTGCGGGTGGTGGTGCTCAGTGGTGCCGGCAAGCACTTTTCCTCCGGCATCGACCTGATGATGCTGGCGAACGTGGCCAATGAGCTGGGCAAAGACGTCGGACGCAATGCACGCCTGCTACGCCGCAAGATCCTCAACCTGCAAGCCTCCTTCAACGCCGTCGACAATTGCCGCAAGCCGGTGCTCGCGGCCATTCAGGGTTACTGCCTGGGCGGCGCCATCGACCTGATCGCCGCTTGCGACATGCGTTACGCCGCCGAAGACGCGCAGTTCTCGATCAAGGAAATCGACATCGGCATGGCCGCCGACGTCGGCACGCTGCAACGCTTGCCGCGCATCATCGGTGACGGCATGCTGCGTGAACTGGCTTACACTGGTCGCCATTTCGGCGCCGAGGAAGCCCGTGGCATGGGCCTGGTCAACCGCGTCTACAGCGACACCGCCAGCCTGCTCGACGGCGTCATGGGCATTGCCCGGGAAATTGCGAGCAAGTCGCCGATTGCCATTTCCGGCACCAAGGAGATGATCAGCTACATGCGCGATCATCGAATCGATGACGGCCTGGAATACGTCGCCACATGGAACGCCGCCATGCTGCAATCCAACGATTTGCGCGTGGCCATGGCCGCCCATATGAGCAAACAGAAACCCGAATTTCTGGATTGATTGAACAATGACTTCACGCTGGACCACTGCAGTACTGGACACCGATCAACCGGGCGGCTGGGCCGTGGCACGCAGCCCCGAAGGCTTCCTGTTCGACGACAATGGCGCTTTGTTCCCCCGTGAGTGGCTCAAGCGTCAGGACCTGTCGATTCTTGCCGAACATGGCATCGGTCACCTTGATGGCGAACCGGTGTACCTGCTGGAGTTGCGCAGTGCCGGCGAGGTGCCAGGCTGCGGCTGGAAAGGCTTGCGGGCATTCATGCTCGAAGGCGATCACACCCTCTACAAGGTGCTCGGTTACGCTGCGCAGATCGGCACCTGGGCCCGTGAGCACCGCTTCTGCGGAAACTGCGGCCAGGCCATGACCCAGGTGCCGCGCGAGCGGGCGATGTATTGCCAGCCGTGCGATTTGCGCAGCTATCCGCGCATTTCACCGAGCATGATTGTGCTGGTGACTCGTGGCGATGAGGTGCTGCTGGCACGCTCGCCACGCTTCGTCAGCGGGGTCTACAGCACGTTGGCGGGGTTTGCCGAGCCGGGTGAGTCGGCCGAGGATTGCCTGATTCGCGAGGTTCGCGAAGAAGTGCGGATCGAGGTCAAGAACATCCAGTACATGGGCAGCCAGTGCTGGCCGTTCCCCCATTCGATGATGCTCGGCTTCCATGCCGAGTACGCCGGTGGCGAGATCGTCTGTCAGGAAGACGAAATCGAAGACGCCCAGTGGTTCAACGTGCATGCGCTGCCGCCGTTGCCGGCGTCGCGCTCGATTGCCCGTTACCTGATCGACGTCTATGTAGCGCGGCGCTTAGGCCACGCTGAACCAGTGTTGCCAGGCTAGCCGCACGGTCAGCCCCAGTACCACGGTGATGAACACCGGACGAATGAACTTCGCGCCGCCACTGATGGCGGTGCGAGCACCGAAGAACGCCCCGATCATCACCGACAGGCCCATGCACAGGCCGATGATCCAGTCCACTTGCCCGGAAAATATGAACACCGACAGCGCCGCAATGTTGCTGACGAAGTTCATGCTGCGCGCCACGCCGCTGGCCTTGACCAGATCGATGGGGTACATCAGCAGGCTGCTGACGGTCCAGAACGCCCCGGTGCCGGGACCCGCCACACCATCGTAGAAGCCGAGGGTGAAGCCCTGGGTCGATTGCCACTTCTTCTTGATCGGTGCGTCGCTGTCCAGCGGCGCTTTCGGCGTGCCACCAAACAACAGGTAAATGCCACAGGCGAAGACGATCACCGGCAGCATCTTGTTCAGCCACTCGGCGGGCAGGTAATGCGCGACACCGGCGCCGGTCAGTGCACCGATCAGGGTGCCGATGATGGCGTGCATCCACTGTCTGGGGTGGAACAGCTTGCGACGGTAGAAGGTGAAGCTGGCGATGGCCGAGCCGAAGGTCGAACTGAGTTTGTTGGTGCCCAGCACCAGATGCGGCGGCAGGCCGGCGGTCAGCAGCGCGGGGGTGGTCAGGAGTCCGCCACCACCGGCGATGGCGTCGATGAAGCCGGCAATGAAAGCGACAAGGGCCAGAATGGCCAGGGTGAAGAGGTCAACACTGAGTTCGAAAGGCATGGAATCGGCTTAAGTCGGCAGGGTGCAGCGAAGGGGCTGCGGGGAAGGGCGGGTATCTTACCGTTATCCAGGTTCTGCTGCGACCCGTCCGGCTTCACCACAAAAACCTGTAGGAGTGAGCCTGCTCGCGAAAGCGGTGTGTCAGCCAATAAAGAGGCTGACTGTATAGCCGCTATCGCGAGCAGGCTCGCTCCTACAGTTTGTAGGGTGTTTACAGGCCCAGATCCGACAGGCCCGGATGATCATCAGGGCGACGCCCCAGCGGCCAGTGGTATTTACGCTCGCTTTCCTTGATCGGCATGTCGTTGATGCAGGCAAAGCGGTGGGCCATCAGGCCGTTCTCGTCGAATTCCCAGTTCTCGTTGCCGTAGGAACGGAACCAGTTGCCCGAATCGTCATGCCATTCATAGGCATAACGCACGGCAATGCGGTTATCGGTGAACGCCCAGAGTTCCTTGATCAAGCGGTAATCCAGTTCCTTGGCCCATTTACGGGTCAGGAAGGCTTTGGCTTCTTCGCGGTTATTTGCGAACTCGGCGCGGTTACGCCATTTGGTGTCCAGTGTGTAGGCCAGCGATACGCGTTCCGGGTCGCGGGAGTTCCAGCCATCCTCGGCCAGGCGGATTTTTTCGATGGCCGATTCACGGGTGAAAGGCGGTAATGGCGGACGAACTTCGGCGTTGGACATTTCACGTCTCCGTTAAAAGTTAAAGTTCCAGCAAGTGTCGGGCTTGATTAAGTTGCTACAGGTCCAATAACTTCCGCGCCATGCATTGCGCATTATCGGCGGCACTGTGATCACTCATTACAAGCGCCACGGTTATGGCACCTTCGATCAGGATCAGCAGCTGTTTGGCCAGCGTCTGCGGATCGTCGGCGCCATGTTCGGTGCACAGCTCGCATACGTAGTCGAGCAGTTTCTGTTTGTGGTCCCTGGCGACCAGGCGAACCGGGTCCTGCGGATCGCCTGTTTCGCCACTGGTATTGATAAAGGCGCAGCCGCGAAAGCCTTCCGATTCAAACCAGGACTTGAGCACGGTAAACAGATTGAGCAATCGATCGGCCGGGGTCTCAGCCAGATCGACGGTGCTCCTGTACCAGTGCATCCAGCGGTGGTCACGACGAATCAGGGCCGCGACGACAAGTTCGTCCTTGTTGGCGAAGTAGCGGTAGATACTCTTTCTGGAAACGCCGGCGGTTTTCACCAGAAGATCCATGCCGGTGGCGGCAATACCACCTTTGTAGATCAACTTTTCGGTGACATCCAGAATGATATCGCGTGTGTCGTTGCTGGTTATCTCGTTCATGTGTCCAACAGTAGAACGATCGTTCTCCTTTGTCTATCTCTAATTTTAATCACCTATGAAAATGTCGTCGCGGGCAAGCCTTGCTCCTACAGGTTGCGCGCCGCTCTGTAGGAGCAAGGCTTGCCCGCGATGAGGCCAGAGCAGACCGCCACAAGACCCAAGCCCATCCATGGTGTAAGCTCTCAAACTCTCTGGATTCGACCCGATTGCGAGCCCTATGCCGTTGCTTTTCAAACGCTCCCTGCTGCCCAAACTGCGCAGTTTTCCGCTGACCGCCGATGCCGTCACCATCCTTTCCGGCGCTGCCGAGTTCCGTCGTTGCCTGCTGGAGAAAATCGCCAGCGCCACCCAACGCATCTATATCGTTGCGCTGTACCTGCAACAGGATGAGGCCGGCCAGGAAATTCTCGATGCCCTGCACGCGGCCAAGCTGGCGCGTCCGCACCTGGACGTGGTGGTGGTGGTCGATTGGTTGCGCGCCCAGCGCGGCTTGATCGGTGCCGGTAAACAGCCAGGCAACTCCGCCTGGTATCAGGAAATGACCCGCACACACGAAAGCGTGGTGCCGGTGTATGGCGTGCCGGTGCAGACGCGCGAGTTGTTCGGCGTGTTGCACCTCAAGGGCTTCATCATTGATGACTGCGTGATCTACAGCGGCGCGAGCCTGAACAACGTCTACCTGCACAAGTTTGACAAGTACCGTTACGACCGTTACCACCTGCTGCGAAACCAGGCTCTGGCCGATTCGATGCATCACCTGGTTCAGCATGGCCTGGTGGCGTCCAAGGCGGTGCACCGCCTCGACCTGCCGAACCTGCCGACCACCCGCAGCTTGCGCAATGACATTGGCGACTTGCGCAGTCGTCTCAAGCACGCCGCCTACGACACCACCCAAGGCACCACGGACCGGAGCGGTCTGTCGGTCAGCCCATTGCTGGGCGTGGGCAAGAACAACCCGCTGAACCGCGCGATTTGCGAACTGATCGCCAGCGCCCAGCAGCAGCTGACCATCTGTACGCCGTACTTCAACCTGCCGCTGGCGATTATCCGTGAGGTCAACCGGGCACTGGCCCGTGGCGTGAAGATCGACATCGTGGTCGGCGACAAAACCGCCAACGACTTCTACATCCCGCCGAGCGAGCCGTTCAAGGTGATCTCGGCATTGCCGTACCTCTACGAAATCAGCCTGCGCCGCTTCGCCAAGCGCCATCAACGCAACATCGACAGCGGCCAGTTGAACCTGCACCTGTGGAAGGACGGCGATCACACCTACCACCTCAAGGGCATGTGGATCGACAAGCGCTATACCTTGCTGACCGGCAACAACCTTAACCCGAGGGCGTTCCGTCTTGATCTGGAGAACGCCTTGTTGATCGACGATCCGAAAGGCGAGTTACTTGAGCCGCGTGGCAAGGAGTTGAATGAGATCTTCCAGCACACGACACGCATCGAGCGTTTTCAGGACCTGGAAACATTGCCTGAGTACCCGGCTGGGGTGGCGAAGTTTCTCAAGCGTGTGAGCCGGGTGCGGATTGAGCGATTGCTGTATCGCATTTTGTAAGGAACGCAGTAGCGGAGATTCAATTTGCGCAAAGAACACTTGAAATGAGCTTTATTCGATAGTGTTCTTTCAGCGCAAGTTTAAGGTTGAAGTTTGAATCTCCAGGGCAAGAACTTCCCATGTGCACTCAAGCCGCGTCTTCCAATGCGGGTAATTCGGCAACATCATTGCGTCCGATCGACATGGCTCCCGACCAGACTCTGGTTGACGGGCAGTTGTTGAACGTCAAGAACGCCACGTTTTGCATAAATATGGGTTTGAGGCAACTGCACTCAACAGCACAGCAAGACACTATTGCACCACCTGTATATAGCGTGAGATATGCCCATCTGGGTGATCTTGTCTATGATCAAACCTCTCTTGATGAGTGCTGGGCGTATGCACAACATTACTTGAAGACCCAGCGTCTATCGGAGTCGGAGATGTTCGCCATTCTGAGCAGTGGCATTTTGTACACGCCAACGGGCAGTAAACTGGCGAAGTTGTTTGTTGACGCGGCAATACGCTCGATTTGCCCTGTTGGCGAATTAGCGACAGAAAAACTGCGCCTGTTATTAGAAGTCATTTGCTGCTTCCCCCCCGAACCAATGGGGCATTGAACTCCTTGAACGTTTAAATATCCCACAAATCCCGCAAAGTGAATGCGTCGGCGAAGAATTGCTGACGGACACGCAAAGGCAATGCCTCAAGAAGATTATCAGGGATTGCCGGTCATCGATCGGGCCATGGCTCGAGGGGACACTCGATAGCGATTCAGAGAATGTTGATCGGCTCGATAGTACACTGTCCAAACTCGAAGATATTTATGAAGACTACCCTTCCTCCCGGGACGTGAAGCGACTGCTGGGCGAGTTTCTTCATGACTTGAGTTATGTCAAAGGACGGAAATATTTTCCTGAACGGCATAAAAGGGCGGTTGAAGAACTCAGGCAAAGTATCGAGTTGCCTTCGCTCCCGTCGCTCCTATCGATGTTTCTGGATGGCCTGCAACTCCCTATCAACATGATCAACTGGGTGATGGATGTGTCGCGTGCCCCCGTCGATAACGTGAAGCTTGGGCTCGTTAAATTTACGAAGTTCGCGACTGAACTCGTGGACCAGACATTCCCGAAACCACCTCAAATCTCAAGAGATAAAGGGTTTCCACTGTTGTCGGCGCTTTTGGAAATCGATCGCAAAGGTGATTTCTACGACAATGTCGAACTCGATGCACTGAAAGATACGAGTGGATTTGCAGCCAGGATCTTGTGCGTGATGAACGTCTTGAAGTCTTTCATGGACATGAGCCCACCCGACAGGATTGGTTTTCCATCCGGGCCAGGCAAACGACAGCCTGTCGTATCTCAATCGCCCCCCTTTGAGCTTCTATCAAGGGAGTCAGTGTCTATACCCGCGAAGTTGTTCGAGCAACTGGGGCACCTGGCTCTGAAAGTTGATGATGTGTTTACGCAAACCATACAGGGGGCGACTGGTTGGAGGCCCGTTGCAGCGGTGACGAACAATGAGCTCAACAAGTTAATAAAATCATTCCTGCAGGTTAATGTAAAAAAGCCATTTGCAACTGTTCCATCTTCATCGTATGGCGCAGTCGGCAGCCCCTACGAGGATACAGTCGAGCAACTTGATCCCAGTGCCCTGGAAAAGGTGTGCGTCGTTCTCGCGCAGTGGCTACAGACAACCAGCGGTTATCTGGCGGCCGCCGGTGTGGCGACGTTCAATAGCGCGTCCGTTGCCGCCCGACAACATCCACGTGCTGCTGCCACATTAACGATGGCCATGATTTACGCGGTCTACGACAAGTTACACAGCCTTTTATCCGGCGAATCGATGCGAAACAACGGCACTCACTTCGTAGAGGAAGACGATCCGGTACTGCGCAAATACATCAGTGATGAAGTGGGCGCGATACTGAGTGAGATGCCGGACGTTGTGCAGGCCATCGAAGCACGGCTTCAGACATCCAGTTACGCCGACCCTCATCGCGACCCCCTTCTGATACCTGACATCAAGTTGCTGTTGTCGGAACCGGTTCTATCTCAGCCAGACCAGTCAGTGGCCGAGCTGATTGACGAGAGCATTCTCAAATCGCGGAATCGCTACGCACATCTACTGATCTCGAGACTGGAAGCGGACCAGAACGAAAACCCAGTCAATGAAGTTGAGGATCTCCCCGCCAATTCAGAACGCCAGAAACTTGCAGATGACAGTGCGCAGTGGGTGCTCGAGGCGTTGAGTGATGCAGAGCTCACCCGGCAGGCCGATCGAAACCTGCAAACGCGATTGCTGGAAAAACTGGAGGCCAATCAGAATATTCCGCTGTCTGTCCCCAAGGACAGCTCGATGAGCAAGCCCCTGGAGCTCTATCAAAATACCTTGAACGATCCCCGCGTCCTGGCATGGCTCACGTCCAAGGGTTTTGTGCTGGATACGTTGATCATCCACGAAAGCTCCATTTCAGGGACTGTCGTCCAGGATGGAGCGAGCTCTACCCAAACCTTCAGCCTATGGGACACTTCCGGATGGTGGCAGGTTTCAGCGCATGTTCTTGCTGCCAGGCGAGTACTGGACCCAGGCAATTTCGGTTTGCCTTTCGTGGATGAGCAACACAATCTTGTTCCGTGCGACGTGATTCTCGATTTCTACAAAGTGATGCCGCCCATCACGGATGGGCAGGCTGCGGCACTGGCCACACAGCTGAAAATAGATGGATGGCCTGATATCACGGCTGAATACCGGGCACAAATCAATAAAGAGTGCGATGAGGCCACCGCGTTGATCGCCGAGACGAAGTCGCGTGCCCAACTGATCCATGAATTGACAGCGGCTTCGGCGAATTTGCTGGATGACACCCCCCTTTCGCTGTCGGGTCGGTATACCCGCAGCGGCAACCACCTGCCTCTGACTGAAAAGTGTGCCGATATCGTTGAGGATTTAAACGCTTTTCTAAAAAATCCGAAAATGGTGGAAATATGTAAAGACGCGAACGTCGATTGTGATTACTTGCCTGTAAGGATCTGCGATAAAAAAATCCAGGTCCTGATCTCTTTGGAGTGGAAGGACTTGACTGGCCTGGTGCAGGCTCAAAGTGCCTTGACAGGCCCCTTCGATGATCTGCTGAAAAAGGTCGAACAGACAGGAAATGCGCTGTATTCGACCTTATCCATCGACTTGCAGCAGGTGATCAATTACAAGGGATTCGGCTCGCCCAAAACAGCGGGTGAGATACGCAATGTCATTCAATGGATGAACACAACATTACCCAGCGCACCACCACTGGGCGATTACAGCGCCAATTTACTTGGGGATTCTCAATCACTCATCAAGTTAACTCCCGACGACAGAGCCTCAATCATTAGCCTGCAGAAGAGTTTTTTTAACGGAGCCAGCTCGATTATTGATGAGTTGGGCGCCGAGTTGCTTCCCGATACGTCCGTTGAATACAGGCGCTCCCACGTCGACGAATTACTGGGCAAGATGTTCGAAGCGGACCAATGCGTTTCCTGGGGGCATCAATTACTCCAGGCACTGAACTGGTACGGAGCGGGGCAAACGGCATTTCCCGAACACTACCAGTCACTTCTATTGGCAGCGATCAAATTGGCCGTTGACCCTGATGTTCCCGGCAGACCCGGAACTGTCGCCGGGTATGACGTTTACCAACCGAAAAACCTGGGTCGTGATCTCGTCACGGTACGAACCGAGATTGAACAGCACTTGATCGACCACAGGGGCGTCAGTGCCCAGGCAGCACCGCTGATTGCGCATTTGTTTCTGGCCGATGCGGCGCCCGAGTTTCTGGCCCAGGATCCCGACAAGGGGATTCTGGTTGGCACGGCGAGCTGGATGACATTGCGCCTGGGCGTCGCCATCGCCGAGCTTCAACGTCCCGGGTGTTCGCGAGCCATGACCACGGACCAATTGATGGCTCTGGCATTGCTTAACCCAACCACGCCAGAGCAACGGCTACTGTTCAAGAGTGCTGCGGTTGATATTTTGATGACCTGGGGAGCGATGAACGGTGTTGTTCAACCGAAAGAGGCCCATTCTGTTGCGGACTATTCGCTTGTTGCGAAACGATTTGCGACTCAGCGAGCAGAACTTTCTGAGGCCGTTGAGGGGTTCAAACAACCATTGCTGACGCGCAGGGAAATCGCGATCCAGGAACTTGGAAAAGCTTTCTCTTTCTTTACCACGCAAGCCGTGGAGGAAATAAAAATCAAGGCCGATGTGTTCGAACCGTTGGATAAGTTGAATCCAGTCAGGACGGTTGAGAAAACACTTGTAGAGGCTTACATGGATGGCGATTTGTTTCGACACCGTTGGAAGATGAGTAGTGATCCGATCGATCAAGGGGTATTTGATCGGTGTGTCTTCATATTGCCTGTACTGAATGACTTACTGTCGGCTTCGGTAAACCGTTTTTTTAACTCCCGAAGGAATGCTTTTGTTACTTCAACAAAATCCTTGATAGCGGCTCTTCCGCTCGAAGATCGCCAATGCCTTGAACAGGGCGAAGTGCAACTGTTTACGTTGCGTGAGGAAACCGGCAAGCCCAAAGAGGATGAAACAGCACAAATTCAAGCGGTTAATCGTGGGCGTCAGGGAACGTTACTACGCTGTAAGTATCAGCAAAAAGTCAGCTATTTCGAAGTCTTTCCAGGACGCCTGGCCATTATCAAGCGCGTGGACTTGCCCGATGATCTACCGCTCAATGGCGTGATCAAAATAGAAAAAGCAAAAATCAGTAAAGGTTCCACCGTCAATGTGCAGGTGCAGCGAGGTACTGAACTGCCGTTTGATTTTGCGGCGTACTTTGAAGGTTCGGAACCGATTGCCGGCGCCAGATCTCCCAAACTGATTGTCGAAAAGTTGGGAAACACGCTGCCAGCCGTGTCAGAGCAAGGGAGCAAGCATACGACTCTTGTCCCCGATAGCTACGGCTCCGGCAGGACGGCGGCCATTGTCGACAACATAATCAACGGCAATTACCTGCAAGGCGAGCGCGATTTCCTGTTTAAACAGGCGAAAGGGCAAACCACTGCAGAAGAAAATCGTGCGTATTGGGAGAAGATTGGAAATTTCCTGCTGCAACTCATACCTTTCGTGGGCTGCACCGATGACTTGCAATCGGGAGATCGAATGCGCTTCATAAATGGTGCCTTCGGTTGTTTTACGGATCTCGCTTCAGGCCTGAACACGCTGGTTGGCGGTGCGGGCAGGATAACCAAGGCGCTGAGTTCCATCGTCCCTGTCAGCATCAAGGCTTTTGAGGCCATCAAAATCACGGGCACGACCCTCATTTCCTTGATTAATCCGCTGGATGGACTTCCAGACCTGATTGCCGGAGGTGCCAGAACCGTGGGTTCTCTGCGCAAGATCCTGACCAGTGGCGTATTTGCCTTGACCGACTCCGGGGTCGGTCATCTACAAGTGTGCCTGGATCGGCTCAGGGCATTTTTTGGAGGCGCAGCCAGTGGAGCCGCGACCAGGCTGCCTCGTTCCATCGCCGGCACAATGGGCCAAGTAAATGGCAGTGATGTTGCCTGGGTAGACAACAAATGGTACGCCCTTGATATCGACGGTAATCCCATTGGACGGGCGCTGGATGAGCCAAGGGTCCAGCGTGCATAACCTGCAGGAGCGAGCAAGCTCGCTCCTGCAATGTTGCGCTTAATTCAGGCCAAGCTTGCCCCGCAACGTCGACAAATCCTCAGCCAGCGTATTGACCGGCCCGACCAGCGCCTTGCGATCGTTTTCCTTCACCTTGTCGTAGGTCTCGAAACCGCCATCTTTGGTTTTGTACTTGGCCAGGATCTTGTCCACCGTGGCGAAGTTCTTGTCGACCTTGGCGACGAACGCGGCGTCCTGCTTCTGGATCTGCGGACGGAACAGATCGACGATTTTCTTCGCGCCGTCGATGTTGCCCTGGAAGTCATAGAGGTCGGTGTGGCTGTAGCGATCTTCCTCGCCGGAGATCTTGGTGGCCGCCACTTCTTCAAGCAACGCGGCGGCACCGCCGACGACTTTCTCCGGTGGGAAGGTCAGGCCGGCGACGCGGGCTTGCAGATCCTGGACGTTCTTGTTCAAGCCGTCCGCCAGTTCACCGAGGCCCTGGGTGCTGTTTTCCGAAAACAATGAATATTCGATGCGGTGGAAGCCGGTGAAGTCTTCTGCCTTCACGCCTTTTTCGTGATCATCGACCCGGGAGTCGATGGACGCATCCAGGTCGCTGAACAGTTCGGCGATCGGCTCGATCGACTCGTAGTGAACCCGCGTCGGTGCATAGAGTTTTTTCGCGGTGGCAAGGTCACCTTTTTTTACCGCGTCGGTGAACTGCTGGGTGTGGCTGGCCAGTTCGTCCAGTTGCTCGGTGACGTAGATCTTGTAGTCGGAAATCGGCTGCACCAGCTCCAGCGGCGCCGTGGCTGCGAAAGCCGAGAACGGGGTGTTGAGCAAGCCAAGGGTAATCATTAACGCCAGTGACGACTTTTTCATGGGACGGCTCCGTGCAGGTGGTTTATGCGGTTTTTGTTGGTTGAGTGGCATTGAGCAGTGAGCGACCAATGAAGTCCTGATCGCCCGTGACACCGGGCAGGGTGAAGAAGTACCCGCCGCCCACCGGCTTGAGGTATTCCTCCAGCGGCTCGCCGTTGAGCCTGGTTTGCACGGTGATGAAGCCTTTTTCCAGATCGGCCTGGTAGCAGATGAACAGCAGGCCCATGTCCAGCTGGCCGTTCTTGTTCACGCCGTTGGAGTAGTTGAGCGGTCGGCGCAGGATCAGGTTGCCCTGGGTCGCGGCGGTGCGCGGGTTGGCCAGGCGGATGTGGGCGTCGAGTCGGGTCAGCTTGCCTTCAGGATCCTTGGCGTAGTCCGGCACCTCGGATTCATGGTTGCCGCCCATGGGCGCGCCCGTACTTTTGACCCGGCCGAGGATGCTTTCCTGTTCCTGCAACGGAGTACGGTCCCAACGCTCGACGAAGTTGCGGATGATCCGCACCGCCTGATAGCTGCCGCCCGCGGTCCATGCGGGTTCGTCACCGCCGGGCTGGACCCAGACGATGCGGTCCATGGCGCTGGCATCGTTGGAGTTCGGGTTGGCCGAACCGTCGCGAAAACCCAGGAAGTTACGCGCGCTCTGCGCAGGCACACCGGGTTTCGCCGGGGCCTGGGGCGGCACGCTGCCTTCCTGTTTCCAGCGCACCAGCAGCAAGTCCGGGAGGTTTTTCACGATGTCGCGCAGGGCGTGGATGTTGGTGTCGGCGGTGTTGGCGCAGAACTGCAGGCTGAGGTCGCCATGGCAGCAATCGGCTTCCAGCGCATCGTTGGGAAAGCCGACCATGCGCATCAGGCGCTTGGGTTTTGCATCCGAAAGGCCAAAGCGCTCGTCGAACAAAGAGGCGCCCACCGACACGGTGATGGTCAGGTTGTCCGGGGTGACCACGGGGCCGAGGATCCCCGAATCCACCGGCGGCAGTTTCGGGTCGACCTGGGCTACCGGACCGCCCTTCATCAGGAACGCGATGCGCTGGTTGAGCGTGCGAAACAGCCGCTCCAGGTCATCGCGGTCGCTGGCCAGCACATCGAACGCCACCAGCATGCCGGAGGCCGGTCGCGGGGTGACGATGCCGCTCTGGTGTTTGCCGTGGAAGTCGTGACGGTCGAAGGTTTGGTCGCTGCTGGGGGCTTCGGTGACTTGCGCGGGGCCGGCGGCCATGGCCGGGCAGCTCAATGCGGAGCCTGCGAGGGCGACGCCGGCGGCGCCCATGCCCATCAGTACCCGGCGACGTTGGAGGTTCAATGGTTCTGAATCGTTCATCTGCAAAGAGTCTTCTGCTTAAAGGCCGGAAAGGCCGAGGGCGGGATCGATGGCGTCGAGTGCGTCAGCCAGCGCCTTGGCCTTGTCGGCGATCCGCTTGCGCTGCTCGGCGGTGACGCTGTCGTAGCTGGCGTAGCCGTCCTTGACCTTGAAGCTGTTGAGTTCGGCATCGAAGGCGGTGACGGCACTGTCGATTTTCGGCAGCAGGTCGGCGGCGGATTTGGACAGCAGCGGGCGCAGCAGTTCGACCACTTTGCGCGCGGCATCGAGGTTGCCGGCAAAGCCGTTCAGGTCGCTGTGGCTGTAACGTTCCTCCTCGCCACTGCTGGCGCGCACGTCGCCCAGGGTGTTGAGGTTGCGCACGATGATGCTCACCAGTTGCTCCGGTGGCAGTGTCTGGGCCAGCAGTTGCTGCTTGAGGGCAGTGACATCGGTCAGCAGGCGCTGGGCGATGGGCGTCAGGCCGTCGAGGTTGCGTTGCTGGAACAGCGCGTATTCCAGGCGATGGAAGCCGGTGAAGGCCGGGTCTTGTTCGCGTTTCTCGAAGTAGTCGGCGCGGGCGTTGATGGCGTTGTCCAGTTCGGCCAATCGTTGCGCTGCCGGGGCGATACGTTGATAAGCGGCACGGGCCGGCGCGTACAGCGCTTGTGCCTGAATCAGGTCGCCGGCTTCGATAGCTTGCTCCAGGGCGCTGACGGCTTTGATCAGCGCGGTGCCCTGACTGCTCAGGTACACGCGAAACTCCGACAACGGACCGACGAACGCCACCATCGATGGCCTGGCCTTGGCCGCCGCATCGGAGGCCGCCGTCGGGGTGACGTGCAAGGTGCCGCGCGGATTGCTCAGCAGGCCGCAGGTGATCGTGTAAGCGCCGGGCGCCAGGTTGGCGTTGATCACCTGGCTCAGGCCCGGAGCGATGTTTTCCCGCTCCTCGATCACCAGTACGCCGTCGAGGATCTCCCATTCGACGGCCCGGTCGGAGCGGTTGACGATACGAAAGCTGGCGTGCCCGGCCGGAACGGTCAGGGCATTGGGTTCGCAGCTATGGGCTTGAATAGTGACCACCACTTCATCGTGGTTGGCCTGGCGCTTGGCCGCGGCCATTTTCGAGGCGTAATAGAACAGGCCGCCGGCGGCGATCATCACAATCACTGAACATGCCACCGCCCAGCGCAAGGCGCGGGGAGGGGAGGCCTGGGGAGTGGCTTGATTTGGCATGGGTGCCCTTACTGACTGGAAACGGAAGAAAGCTGTTGGCTGATCCCTGTAGGAGCGAGCCTGCTCGCGATGAACCCACAGACGCTGCGGGGTATCAGGCACTGCGCGTTATCGTTGACGACCATCGCGAGCAGGCTCGCTCCTACAGGAAGGAGGTGACGCCGGGAAAAAGAACATCACCAGTGCCACCAGCAGGTAAATCAGGTACGCACCGAGGGTGCTGACAGTCGGAGCATCCTGGTAACCAAACATCCCGGCCAGCACCGAACCCAGCGGGCCATCCATCGGCAGGATCGCACTGATGTCGAAGAGCACGGTTTGCAGGTGATTCCAGACCCCGGCTTCATGCAGCGCCTGCACGGAGTTGGCGAGGATCCCGGCGGCCACCACCAGGATGAACAGGCCGGTCCAGCGAAAGAACGCGCCCAGGTTCAGGCGCATGCTGCCGCTGTAAATCAGAAAGCCGATGATGATCGCCAGGATCAGGCCGAGCAGGGCGCCAATCGGTGCCGCCGGACCTTCGCTTTGCTGGAACACCGCAAGCAGGAAAAACACCGTTTCCAGGCCTTCGCGGGCCACGGCGAAAAACACCATGGCGATCAAAGCGATCACCTGGTGGCTGGAACCGGTCAGCGCCTGATCGAGGGACGCCTGCAACGAATGCTTGATCGAGCGCGACACCTTGCGCATCCAGAACACCATGGAACTGAGGATGCCCACGGCCACGAGGCCAACGACCCCTTCAAACAGTTCCTGTTGTTTCTGCGGAAACTCGGCGCTGACCAATTCCAGACCACCTCCGACCAGCAGGGCGAGGGCGGCGGCAAGGAACACGCCGATCCACACCGCCGGCATCCACTGGCCACGACCGGTCTGTTTGAGGTAGCTGGCGATGATGCCAACGATCAACGCAGCCTCGACGCCTTCGCGCAACATGATCAGAAAAGGGACGAGCATTCAGCACCGCGACACGAATAGATAGGGTGCTAATTTGTAACATAATGACACTCATTCCCAAATGGCATCGATTGACATTTACCTGAACCTAAGCTGAACAACCCTGAATATCACCCGTCCCCTGTAGGAGCAAAGCTTGCTCGCGATCAAGGCACTCCGGTGTAACAGGCAAACCGCGTCATCGTTCATCGCGAGCAAGCTTTGCTCCTACAGGGGCACGGCGTTTGTGGCTGCGCTACTATGCGTGCCATCCAGACAACCACACGGCCCACCTCGCTCAATGTCGGAAAAAGACACCATCTCCATTCAACTGGTGCGTGAAGCGCTGCTGCAGAGTTGCGCTCCGGGCGCGGCCACCGAAGAAGCATTGAGCAAAGTGGACATTGATCCGGCGCTGCTGGACAGCAATACCGCCCGGGTGCCGGCCAGCGCCTATGCGCGGTTATGGCGGCTGCTGGCGCGGCGCGGGGACGATGAGTTTTTTGGCATGGACCCGCGCAAGCTCAAGTCCGGCAGCCTGGCGTTTCTCTGTCGCAGCGCCATGGTCCAGCCGAGCCTGGCGGCGGGGCTGACCAGCGCGCTGGACTTTCTGTCGTTGATGCTCGAGCGCATGCCCGCCGAACTGGTGCGCCAGCAGAGCCTGGCGGAAATCGTGCTGGCGGAGGACGATCACGAGCCGCGTCGCGCCTTCACCTATTTCACCTATTGGATGATCGTGCACGGCGTCGCGTGCTGGCTGGCGGGGCGGCGGATACCGATTCTGGCCATCGAGTTGCGTTGCCCCAGGCCGGACTTCTGCGATGACTATCTGGTGATGTTTTCAGAGAACCTGCGTTTCGACCGGCCGCGCACTCGGATGATTTTCTCCGCCGACTGCCTGGACCTGCCAATTAAGCGCAGCGCCGAAGAACTCAAGCGCTTCCTGGCCCTGGCGCCGGCGAACATTCTGGTGAAGTACCGCGATCCACAGAGCCTGGCCAGTCGGATCAAGCACGATTTGCGTATGTTGCCCGCCGAACAGTGGCCGGAAACCGAAGCGCTGGCGCAGCAGTTGTGCATGTCGGCATCGACCTTGCGGCGCCGGTTGGCGGAGGAAGGGCAGACGTATCAGGGGCTCAAGGACAGCGTGCGCAAGGAGCTGGCGATTGTCTGGCTGGCCGAGCCAAGCATCAGCTTTGCCGACATCGCCACGCGATTGGGCTTTGCCGATGCCAGTTCGTTCTACAAGGCGTTTCGCAAGTGGTCGGGGTCCAATCCCGGGCATTACCGCAGCTTGATTCTCAACGAAGCCAACTGATCCTGGTTCTTTCGGCGCCTGTGCCTACGCCATCGCGAGCAGGCTCGCTCCTACAATTGAAACGCATCCCCCTGTAGGAGTGAGCCTGCTCGCGATGAGGCCCTGAAAGGCGCGACATCCCTCAATCCTTGGCCAAACCAGTCAAGCAACTTGATTACTTTGACCATTGCCCGCCAACCCCCGCGGAGCGAGTATTTCCCTGCTGTTTACGGTTCCCCGACCTAATAAAAAACACACAGGGATTCTGGCAATGCGCGATTACTTGTCTGCTGTTTCACAGTTCAACTATCAGCACACCGTCGACGCCGCACTCTCAGGCGATCTGACTGCCCTCAACGCCTGTGTCGAGTGCTGCGACCGGCATGCCTTGCCGGGGCGCATCGCGCTGTTCTGGGAAGGCCGCGATGGCAGCAGCGCCACCTATACCTTCAGCGATTTGCAGGACAAGGCCGCGCGCTTTGCCAATTTCCTTCTGAGCCAGGGCGTGTGCAAGGGCGACAAGGTTGCCGGTCTCTTGCCACGCAACATCGAATTATTGATCACCGTATTCGCCGCCTGGCGCATCGGCGCCGTCTACCAGCCGCTGTTCACCGCCTTCGGCCCCAAGGCCATCGAGCATCGCCTCGGCTGCTCGGGTGCAAAAGTCGTGGTCACCGACGCGGTCAATCGCTCCAAGCTTGCCGAAGTGGCCGATTGCCCAACCATCGTCACCGTGGGTGGGCCGAAGGGCCAGGGCATTGTCCGTGGCGATTTCAGTTTCTGGGCCGAACTGGCCAACTATTCCAACGTCTGCGAACCGGTGATGCTGACCGGCGAAGACCCGTTCCTGCTGATGTTCACCTCGGGCACCACCGGCCCGTCGAAAGCACTGTCGGTACCGCTCAAGGCCATCGTCGCCTTCCAGAGCTACACCCGTGACGCCGTGGATCTGCGTCCTGAAGATGCGTTCTGGAACGTCGCCGATCCGGGTTGGGCCTATGGCATCTACTTCGGCGTGACGGGGCCCATGGGCATGGGGCACCCGATCACCTTCTACGATGGTCCGTTCACCCTTGAAAGCACCTGCCGGGTGATCAACAAGTACGGCATTACCAACCTCACCGGTTCGCCGACGGCTTACCGTTTGCTGATTGCCGGTGGCGATGAGTTCGCCAAATCGATCAAGGGCAAATTGCGCATCGTCAGCAGCGCCGGCGAGCCATTGAACCCGGAAGTGATCCGTTGGTTCGCCGACAATCTCGGCGTGGTCATTCACGATCACTACGGCCAGACCGAACTGGGCATGGTGCTGTGCAACCACCATGGCCTGGAGCATTCCATTCACATGGGCGCCGCCGGTTTTGCCTCACCCGGCCACCGCATCGTGGTGCTGGACGATCAATACAAGGAACTGGGCGTCGGCCAGCCGGGCATCCTGGCCATCGACCGCACCCAGTCACCGATGTGCTGGTTCGCCGGTTACGAAGGCGCGCCGACCAAGGCCTTCGTCGGCAACTATTACCTGAGTGGCGACACTGTGGAGTGGAACCCGGACGGCAGCATCAGCTTCGTCGGTCGTAGCGACGACGTGATCACCACTTCGGGCTATCGCGTCGGCCCGTTCGACGTGGAAAGCGCGTTGATCGAACACCCGGCAGTGGTGGAAGCGGCGGTGGTCGGCAAGCCCGATCCGGAGCGCACCGAGCTGGTCAAGGCCTTCGTCGTGCTCAGCCCGCAATACCGTGCGGCGCCGGAGTTGGCCGAAGAACTGCGCCAGCATGTGCGCAAGCGTCTGGCGGCCCACTCGTACCCCCGTGAAATCGAATTTGTCAGCGAGTTGCCGAAAACCCCGAGCGGCAAATTGCAGCGCTTTATCTTGCGCAACCAGGAAATCGCCAAGGCTCAAGAGGCCGCGGCGAAGAACGTTTCAGCTTGAATCCAAGGAAACAATGATGCAGATCGCAAACAAGGTTTTTCTCGTCACCGGCGGTGCGTCCGGCCTGGGTGCCGCCACCGCTGAAATGCTGATGGCCGCTGGTGCCAAAGTGATGCTGGTGGACATGAACGCCGAAGCTGTCGCGGCCCAGGCCAAGCGTCTTGGCGCGCAAAGCGTTGTCGCCGATATCAGCAACGAAGCGGCGGCAGAGGCGGCGGTGCAGGCCACGGTCAAGGCCTTTGGCGGTCTCAATGGGCTGGTCAACTGCGCCGGCATCGTGCGTGGCGAGAAAATCCTCGGCAAGAACGGCCCGCACGCGCTTTCAAGCTTCAGCCAGGTGATCAACGTCAACCTGATCGGCAGCTTCAACATGCTGCGCCTGGCATCGGCGGCGATCGCCGAAACCGAAGCGGATGCCGGTGGCGAGCGCGGCGTGATCATCAACACCGCCTCGGCGGCGGCCTACGACGGCCAGATCGGCCAGGCAGCCTACGCGGCGTCCAAAGGCGCGATCGTCAGCCTGACCCTGCCGGCCGCCCGCGAGCTGGCGCGCTTCGGCATCCGCGTGATGACCATCGCCCCGGGCATTTTCGAAACCCCGATGATGGCCGGCATGACCCCGGAAGTCCGCGATTCCCTGGCCGCCGGCGTACCGTTCCCGCCGCGCCTGGGTAAACCAGCCGAGTACGCCTCGCTGGTGCGGCATATCATTGAAAACAGCATGCTCAACGGCGAGGTGATCCGTCTCGACGGTGCCTTGCGCATGGCCGCCAAGTAAGGAGGATTTGTCATGACTATCAGCAACGATCCCATCGTAATCGTCAGCGCCGTTCGCACCCCCATGGGCGGTTTCCAGGGCGACCTGAAAAGCCTGACCGCGCCGCAACTCGGTGCTGCCGCGATCAAGGCCGCTGTCGAGCGCGCCGGTGTTGCATCGGATGCCGTCGATGAAGTGCTGTTCGGCTGCGTACTGCCCTCCGGCCTTGGCCAGGCACCGGCGCGTCAGGCCGCGCTGGGTGCAGGGCTCGACAAGTCGACCCGTTGCACCACGGTGAACAAGATGTGCGGCTCGGGCATGGAAACCACCATCCTGGCCCACGACATGCTGCTGGCTGGCAGTGCCGATGTGGTGATTGCCGGTGGGATGGAAAGCATGTCCAACGCGCCTTACCTGCTGGATCGCGCCCGCAGCGGCTATCGCATGGGCCACGGCAAGGTGCTGGATTCGATGTTCCTCGACGGTCTGGAAGACGCCTACGACAAGGGCCGCCTGATGGGCACCTTCGCCGAAGACTGCGCCGAAACCCACGGTTTCAGCCGCCAGGCTCAGGATGCGTTTGCTATCGCCTCGACCACCCGCGCCCAGCAGGCGATCAAGGACGGCAGCTTCAGGGACGAGATCGTGCCGCTGACCGTGACCGTCGGCAAGGAACAGGTGGTTATCAGCAATGATGAGCAGCCGCCGAAAGCCAAGCTGGACAAGATTGCCTCGCTCAAACCGGCGTTCCGCGACGGCGGCAGCGTAACAGCGGCCAACTCCAGCTCGATCTCCGACGGTGCGGCGGCCCTGGTGCTGATGCGCCGTTCCGAAGCCGACAAGCGGGGTCTCAAGCCATTGGCGGTGATTCACGGTCATGCAGCGTTCGCCGACACCCCGGGCCTGTTTCCAGTGGCGCCGATTGGCGCGATCAAGAAGCTGATGAAGAAAACCGGCTGGTCCCTTGACGAAGTGGATCTGGTGGAAGTCAACGAAGCCTTCGCCGTGGTCGGCATGGCGGCGATGACCCAACTGGAAATCCCCCACGAGAAACTCAACGTCCATGGCGGCGCCTGTGCATTGGGCCACCCGATTGGTGCATCCGGCGCGCGGATCCTTGTGACCCTGCTTTCGGCACTGCGCCAGAAAAACCTGAAACGCGGCGTGGCGGCAATCTGCATTGGCGGTGGCGAAGCGACGGCGATGGCCGTGGAATGCCTCTAACGGCTTGGCCAATCCCACTGTAGGAGCGAGCCTGCTCGCGATGGCGGTTTATCAGGCGATAGACATATTGAATGTGAGTCCGTCATCGCGAGCAGGCTCGCTCCTACAGGTTTCCGCATTCCGCTTAATTTTAAAGGACTGGTCATGATCCCCAATGACGAACAACTGCAAATCAGCGAAGCCGCCCGCCAGTTTGCCCAGGAGCGGCTGAAACCCTTCGCCGCCGAATGGGACCGCGAGCACCGCTTCCCCAAGGAAGCCATCGGCGAAATGGCCGAGCTGGGCTTCTTCGGCATGCTGGTGCCGGAGCAGTGGGGCGGTTGCGACACCGGCTACCTGGCGTACGCCATGGCCCTGGAAGAAATCGCCGCCGGCGATGGCGCCTGCTCGACCATCATGAGCGTGCACAACTCGGTCGGTTGTGTGCCGATCCTCAACTACGGCAATGACGATCAGAAAGAGCGCTTCCTCAAACCTTTGGCCAGCGGCGCAATGCTCGGCGCCTTTGCCCTGACCGAGCCGCAAGCCGGTTCCGACGCCAGCGGCCTGAAAACCCGCGCGCGGCTGGAGGGCGACCACTACGTGCTCAACGGCAGCAAGCAGTTCATCACTTCCGGGCAGAACGCCGGGGTGGTGATCGTGTTTGCGGTCACTGATCCGAGTGCCGGCAAGCGCGGCATCACCGCGCTGATCGTGCCCACCGATTCGCCGGGCTACACCGTCGCCCGAGTCGAGGACAAGCTCGGTCAGCATGCCTCCGACACCTGCCAGATCCTCTTCGAAAACGTCAAGGTCCCGGTGGCCAACCGCCTGGGCAAAGAGGGCGAAGGCTACAAGATCGCCCTGGCCAACCTAGAAGGCGGTCGTGTCGGCATCGCCTCGCAATCGGTGGGCATGGCCCGTGCGGCGTTCGAAGCCGCCCGCGACTATGCCCGCGAGCGCGAGAGCTTCGGCAAGCCGATCATCGAGCACCAGGCGGTGGCATTCCGTCTGGCGGACATGGCAACCCAGATCGCTGTGGCGCGGCAGATGGTGCACTACGCTGCGGCGCTGCGGGACAGCGGCAAGCCGGCGCTGGTCGAAGCGTCGATGGCCAAGCTGTTCGCCTCGGAAATGGCCGAGAAAGTCTGCTCTTCGGCGTTGCAAACCCTCGGCGGTTACGGTTATCTCAACGACTTCCCGGTGGAGCGGATCTACCGTGACGTGCGGGTGTGCCAGATTTATGAAGGCACCAGCGACATTCAGCGCATGGTCATTTCGCGCAATCTATAAGAAGGAAACCTCTACGTGAACTACGAAACGATTCTGCTGGAAATCCACGACCGCGTGGGTCTGATCACCCTGAATCGCCCGCAGGCGCTGAACGCGTTGAATGCGCAGATCGTCAGCGAGGTGAACCACGCCCTCGATGGCCTGGAGAAAGACCCGAACATTGGCTGCATCGTCCTGACCGGTTCGAAAAAGGCGTTTGCCGCTGGTGCCGACATCAAGGAAATGGCCGAGCTGACGTATCCGCAGATCTACATCGACGACCTGTTCAGCGACAGTGATCGGGTGGCGAACCGCCGCAAGCCGATCATCGCCGCGGTCAACGGCTTCGCCCTCGGTGGCGGTTGCGAGCTGGCGTTGATGTGCGACTTCATCCTGGCCGGCGACAACGCCAAATTCGGCCAGCCGGAAATCAACCTTGGCGTGTTGCCGGGCATGGGTGGCACCCAGCGCCTGACCCGCGCCGTGGGCAAGGCCAAGGCCATGGAAATGTGCCTCAGCGGACGCCTGATCGGTGCCGAGGAAGCGGAGCGTTGCGGGATCGTCGCGCGCATCGTGCCGAGCGATGAGCTGCTGGACGAAGCACTGAAAGTCGCGGCATTGATCGCGAAGAAATCGCTGCCGATCGCGATGATGGTCAAGGAAACCGTCAACCGTGCCTTTGAAGTGAGCCTGTCCGAAGGCGTGCGCTTCGAGCGCCGGGTGTTCCATGCGGCGTTCGCCACCCAGGATCAGAAGGAAGGCATGGCGGCGTTCATTGCCAAGCGTGAGGCCGAGTTCTCAAACAAGTGATGCAACTGTAGGAGCTGCCGCAGGCTGCGATCTTTTGATCTTGATCTCTAAAAGATCGCAGCCTCGTTGCACTCGACAGCTCCTATATTTTCGATTTTTGATGAACGCAAATCCCGTGGCCGCCACAGCACGCTGTAGGAGCAAAGCTTGCTCGCGATGGCGCCAGACCTGTCACTGTTGCGGTAGCTGACCCACCGCCATCGCGAGCAAGCTCAGCTCCTACAAAGGGTCACCACCGCATCCGCACCCCCAGGCTGCCAATCAACCCGTTCAAGTCATTGTCGTCCACGTCACTGCTGTAGTCGGCGCTGACATAAAGACTCACTGCGGGTGTCACCCGGGCCACCAGGCCCAGACCCAGTTCCACGGTCGAAGAGTTGCGACTGCTGCTGATCTTGTCGACCTGATCCAGGGTCACGGTATTGCCGGTATAGACCGTGTGCCACAAGTTGGTCCGCACATAGGGCTCCACGGGCAGGCCGCTGATGTCGTAGCTCCCTTTCAATTTGGCGCCAACCCGGCCGCTCCACGCCGTCAGGTCAGTGGATGAGGCATTGCCGGAACCCGCATAGGGCGTATCCAGGGTGATCCGCTGATTGATCAATTGGGCCTGGGGTTCCACCACCCAGTTTTCGCTCAGGCCAATCGGAAATCCCCCTTCGACCGACAACGTCAGCGCGCTGCCTTCGGTGGCTTGCCGCGCTCCCTGCTCATTGCGACTGAAGCCGCTGACGCGGCCACCGCTGGCCGACAGGTCGACGTGCCAGCCTTGCGGGCCGGTCAGGCTGTAGTAGGCGCCCAGGCTCTGGCCTTGCAGGTTGAGGGTGTCGGAGGTGGGGTCGGACTGCCCGCGGTTGATCAGCGGGCCATTACTGTTGAGCTGGTACTGGCTTGTGCCGCCAATCAGCCCGACGCGCTGGGTATGCCCGCTGCTGCTCTGCAGGGTCATGATCGCCGGGCCTTTGACTTCACCTGAACCGAAGCTGGTAAAACCCTGGGCCAGTGCATCGGTTTGCGCCTGGCGAGAGGCCTGTCCATAGACCTGATCCCAGGCCAGGGGCGTCGGGTCTTGCGTGTTGAAATAGCTACTTCGTAAATCGAGGGTTCGCGTATCGGGGGCAGGACTGAAGCGGGCAGGGTACGTCGTAGCGAGAGCAGGCAAGGTGAGCACCGAGACGTCCTGGCTGTACCAGGGCGTTGTTTCTTCCTCGGCCGGCTGGGCCTGTACTTCCATGGAAGAGCACAGCAGGAGTGAGCTCGAGACAGTGCAAAAAGTGATTTTAATCTCTTGTTGGGTGAAGGAAGTTTTCATGGTGGGGCTACCTTGCAACGCGTGCCGTTCTCGCCTTGGCGTCTCTCCTACCCCGAATGAGGGGCGACCGAATGGAGTGGGGCAAGCCGAGGGCCGCCCGCTTGCGCGGGTGACCGGGGGCTTGCCCCTGATAGTTACTTCCGGGGGTAGTAACGTTGAGTCAAGAGGACCCACAACCCTGCGTCAAGAAAATGGCCGATAAGCGGTATCGCTATTTCAGGATTTGTAAGTGACTGATTTATGGCGTCTCTCTAAGTTCTTGTTTGTTGGAAAAATAGTCAAAAAAGTCGCGAACTAGAGCCTTTGCTCGGTATCACCAACTGATGCGCACGCCCAGGTTGCCGGCTGTTGCACGTTGCTGATTGCTGTCGATATTGCGGCTGTAATCGACATTGGCGTACAGGCTGACGTTGCGGGCCACAGTCAGGTTGATGCCGACACCGAGATCGGCCCATGAAGCACGCTGCTCTGTGTCGATATCAGTGCGGTTGGCAAAAGTGACCGTGTCGGTGCCCGAAAGGGTGTGCCACAGATTGGCCCGCAGATACGGCTCCGCTGGCAAGCCGGCGAGGGTGTAGCGGCCCTTGAAGCGTGCGCCGAGGCGACCGGTCACGGCCGGGTCGGAATTGAACGACACCCGTGAAATGCCGTCGTCCTGACTGTCGAGTTTCACCTGCTGATGGATGATTTGCGCCTGGGGTTCGATCACCCAGTCGCCCGCCAGCGGGAACTGGTAGCCGCCTTCGGCCGAGAGGGTAACCACATGGCCCTTGTTGTCGATTTTCAGGCCGCGATCGGAATGGCTGTCACCGTCCAGCCAGGTGTACATGGCCACCGTATCGAAATACCAGCCCTTGGGATCGGTCAGGGTCCAGTAGGCCCCGAGGCTGCTGCCTCGCAGCTCGACCTTGCCGGCACGCCTGTCTTCGAAGCCTTCGTTGAATCCATCGACATCGCCTTTCAAACGACTCTGTCCGACGAAGACGCCCGTGCGTTGGCTGTGTCCGCCTGAGGTCTCCTGGCTGTAGAGATCGTTACCCACCTGGAAACCCTTGATCGAGCCATCGAGCTTCGGTTGCACGGTGCCGGCCCAAGTCTGGTCGAAGTTCTTACCGTAAATACGACCCCAGCCAGCGCCAAAGGCACCTTTTTCGGTCAGCAGGCGCTGATCGCCCTGACGTTCATGGAAGGTGCCGAGCGTCTGCAGGGCCAGCAGCCCGGCAGCGGGTGGCAGGACCGCCCAGTTGGGGACTTCCGGGCGGTACAAGGGAATCGGTGCGGCGCCCGGTTGTGGCGTCGGCAATGGCGGGCTGCCGACGGCGGCGGCAGGTGTGGCCACCAAAGGCACCAGCACCACTTGCGGTGGCAGGGCCGGATCCGGGTTGGCTGCGGTCACCGGCACCAGTGGCGGCGCCACCACGGACGAGCGCAGGTACCAGCTGTTTTCGCTGCCCGGGGTGACGCCGCCCTTGTACAGCACATAGTCGAAGGCACCTGCCGACAGTGGGGCCTTGAGGGTGAAGGCGCCGGCATCGCTGGTGGCCGTGCCCTGTGCCTGAACCACCTGGATGCCGTTTTGCAGGGTCGCCGCGCCTGCCCCATTGAGATTGGTCACGTCGATGGTTGTGGTGCCAGTCAGCTTGCCGTTGTTGACCACCAGTTTGTCACTGGGCGAACTGTCATCGCCGAGTACGCTTTGCACCCGCAATTGACCGCCGCTGCCGGCGTAATTGCCTTGCACGGTCAGGGTGTCGTTAGTGCGGCTATTGCCCGTGGTCAGGTCGATGATCCCGGCGTTGTTCAACGTGGCGGCCTGGCCAGCGGTGAAGGGCGCAACGCTGCCTTGTTGTGAAGTCAGGGTGCTGCTGCCATCGATGTTGAACACGCCGGTGCCACTGGCACTGTCACCCAGCACAAGATTCCCGCTGCCCAGGTCCAGTTGCGAGGCATTGTTGAGGTTGACCGTTTCGAAATTGACGTAACGGCCGGGCACCGAGGTGGTGGTGCGATCGAAGGTCAGCACATCGATGCCGGTACCGCCGTCGATTGACGGGGTCTGGGCGAGGATGGTTTCGCTGAGGTTGCGCAGGGTGGCGGTGTCGTTGTCGCCCTCCAGCAGGACCCGAGAGTGGAGGATGCCGCCGCCGTCCCAGACAAAGGTGTCGTTGCCGGCGCTCATGCGGATCTCGCCTGCCACTTCGCCACCGGTCACGGTCACGCTGTCATTGCCGCCGCTGACGCTGATGAACCCGCCGATGGTGCCGCCGGACAAGATGATGGTGTCGCGGCCGAAACCGGTGACAAGGTTGCTATCAATGGCGCCGCCGGACATGTCGAACAGATTGTTGTCGAGCTTCATGTCGACCCGGCCAATCCGGCCACCGGTCATGACGGCGGTATCGCCGTCCTCGAAGGCGCCGATGATCCTGCCGCCAGTCATGCGAAAGAAGTCGCGGCTGTCACCCTGGGCCAGGGACTGGATGGTGCCGCCGGTCATGGTGAAGTTATCGATGCCACTGCCTTGGCTGACCGCACCGGTGATCTGCCCGGCGCTGATGGTCAGGTTGTTGGCGCCGTCTCCCTGATTGAGCGTGCCAACGATTTGTCCTGAATCCATGGTGACAATGTCGTTGCCGGCTCCAAACCTGACAGCGCCATTGATGACGCCCGTGCCATTGACTGGAAAGCTGAGCGTGTTGTTGCCCGCCAGATCGGTCAGCGGCCCGCTGGTGCCACTGTCGCAGACGAAGTTGTCGTTGCCTGCGGTGGGGGTGAGCGTGCAGGCGGCATGGGCGGGGTGGGACCAGCCCACCAATAGCAGGAGTAACGCGATAAGAACGCAATAACCGTACTGGGGCCAATCACTGGAAAACTTCATGCTCGTCTCCGCTTCGTGTTGGTGTCTGAATTGCCACATGTCAAAAACGACAAGGCATCAGGCACGCTCGGCAGCGCGAGTTGCGAGACAGCATCGGGTGGGCAAGCACCCGTTATCGAAATTCTTCAGCAACGACGGCCACTATGAGTCGCACGTCCATGCATTCAAAAACATGGACGAGAGCAACGTAGCAGCAGTTTTTTTACGTAGCTACTGTCACAAATAACAGGTTAAACGATTAACCAGGCGATTTTGATTGACCCGCCAGAGGACTCAGAGGTGGACTTCGACGGCCAGAGGCAAATGGTCAGAGAGGTGGGTCCACGGCTTGGTCCCCAGGATTTGCGGTTCATGGCTGGTGGCATTGCGCAGGTAGATGCGATCCAGGCGCAGCAGTGGAAACCGCGCGGGATAGGTCTTGGCGGGACGGCCGTGATGGCGTTCGAAGGCTTCGTGCAGGTAGTCGCGGCGGGCGAGGGCGGCGTTGCCTTGCAACTGCCAGTCGTTGAAGTCGCCGGCGATGATCACCGGCGCCTCGACCGGCAGGGAGTCGAGCAACTGGCAGAGCAACTGCAACTGAAGCTGGCGGTGGCTTTCCAGCAGGCTCAAGTGGACACAGATCGCATGCACTTCGCGATGGCCTGGTACGTCCAGTACGCAGTGCAGCAGGCCGCGACGTTCGGGACCGGTGATGGACACGTCGAGATTGCGGTATTCGCGAATCGGGTATTTGGACAGCAGCGCATTGCCGTGGTGGCCGTCGGGATAGACGGCGTTCCGTCCGTAGGCAAAGTCGCTCCACATGCTGTCGGCGAGAAATTCGTATTGCGAGATCGCCGGCCAGTTGTTCAGGCGCGAGGAATGGCCTTCATGCTCGCCGACCACCTCCTGCAAAAACACCAGGTCGGCGGAGGTACTGCGCACCGCTTCGCGCAGTTCCGGCAGGATGAAACGTCGGTTGAACGCGGTGAACCCCTTGTGGGTGTTGACCGTCAGTACGCGCAGACGATGAATGGTCGATGAGGTGTTCAGGGATTCAATCGACTGCGACTCCGGATTACTGGTCACGTTCGCTCCTCTTCGATCGGGGCATGTCTATGTATGCGACTCATGGCGGGGCGGGCAGTTCAGTTCAGATCGACGGTATCGGCTCTTTGTAGGAGCGAGCCTGCTCGCGATGGAATCAGCAGCGCCGCTGGGTGTCAGATGTCCAGCGTTATCGTTGACGACCATCGCGAGCAGGCTCGCTCCGACAGAAGGCGGTGTGTCGGGTTCAGACGAAGACAATTTCATAGGGTAGACGCATCCGTTCCAGCAGCACCCTGGGAATCAGCGGGGCGATGCCGATCGCGGGGTCGCCGTCGAGTTGGCTGGCGTAGGCGTGGGTCGCGTGGCTTTTGCGGGCGACGGTCCAGGTGTCCAGGCGCACCTTGCGAGCACGGTGCCAGGGGATCAGGCCGCTATCGCGGGTTGCCCAGTGCCAGGCCCACACCGGTACTTCGTAGAAGTCAGCTCCGGCAATCGTCGCGGCTTTGGCGCTGGCGCGGCCGACGGCGTCGTGGTCGCTGTTGCCGTCCTGCGACCAGGTGCTGAATACCACATCGCCGGGGCGCAGATAACGGGTGATGAAACGGGTCAATTGCACTTCATGCTCGGCCAGGGCGTTGTCGACGAAGCCGCCGCGAATCCACTTCAGGCTGTGCATTGGCAACCCGAGCCTGCGCAAGGCTTCAACACTTTCCTGCACGCGAAACACGCTCAGGCGCTTCTCCGACCACTGCCGCGAGCCCGGATGGCTGGCGCTGCCGTCGGTCACCGAGATCAATTGCAAGGGGTGGCCCTGGGTGCTGAGCAGCTGCAGCAAACCGCCGCAGGTGACCACTTCATCGCCAGGATGCGGGGCAATCACCACGGCGCGGGCGCCGGGCGGGACCAGCGCTTGAGGGTTGATGACCGAAACTTTATCCAGCTGCGGGGCGCTGTTCCAGATTTGCGTCGTCGCACTGTGATCGAGCTGGGAGACCGGCTTCATGGCTACGTCCTTGTTGTCGTTGATAGCGTTGTGCCGCGTTCCGAACCCTGGAACTGCCGCGTGCTGAGTATTGCTCATGTAACGATATTCGTCGCGCCGATGTGCCCGACGGCAGGTTTTTACATGTTCCTGTAGGAGCGAGCCTGCTCGCGATGGGCGTTAACGATAACGTGGGTGTCTGGATGCCCGCGTTGTCTGGTCGTTTTTCGCGAGCAGGCTCGCTCCTACAGGGGGCGTGCGGCTCATTCCTCCTCTTCGTGCTGCAATTCGAACAGCAGCAACGAGCGACCGGTGACCGAGTATTCATGACCGAACTCGAAGCGTTCCTGGCCGCGAATCGACGGTTGGTTGGTGTCGATCATGCAGGTCCAGAATCCGCCGTCGGGCACTTGTGGCAGCACGAAGTTGACGATGTCGTGGTGTGCGTTGACCACCAGTAACAGGGTGGCGTCCGCGCCTTTGCGGCGGATGCCGGTTTCCTGAGCGCGACCGTCCAGCAGCATGCCCATGCAGCGATTGTGCGCATCGTGCCAATGCTCGGTGGTCATCTCGCTGCCATCGGCTGCCAGCCAGGTCACGTCCTTGACGCCGATGTCGTCGTTGTAATTGCCCACCAGGAAGCGCCCACGGCGCAGGATCGGGTAGGTCAGGCGCAGCTTGATCAGGCGTTTGACGAACTTGAGCAGCGCCTTGCCGTCTTCGCTCAGATCCCAATTGACCCAGCCGATCTCGCTGTCCTGGCAATAGGCGTTGTTGTTGCCGTCCTGGGTGCGGGCGAATTCATCGCCGGCCACCAGCATCGGCGTGCCCTGGGCCAGCAGCAGGGTGGCAAAGAAGTTGCGCATCTGGCGGTGGCGCAGGGCGTTGATTTCAGGATCGTCGGTGGGGCCTTCGACGCCGTGGTTCCAGGACAGATTGTTGTTGCTGCCGTCCTGATTGTTCTCGTCGTTGGCCTCGTTGTGCTTGTCGTTGTACGACACCAGATCGTTGAGGGTGAAACCGTCATGGGCGGTGACGAAGTTCACCGATGAGTAGGGGCGCCGACCCCGTTGATTGAACATCTCACCCGAGGCGGTCATGCGGCTGGCGAAGTCCGCCAGCTGGCCGTCGTCGCCTTTCCAGAAGGCGCGCACGGTATCGCGGAACTTGTCGTTCCATTCCACCCAGCCCGGAGGAAACCGGCCGACCTGATAGCCGCCGGGGCCACAGTCCCAGGGTTCGGCAATCAGCTTGACCTGACGCAGCACCGGATCTTGCCGGCAGGCGACGAGGAAACTGTGACGTTCATCGAAACCATCGTGATAACGCCCCAGAATGGTCGCCAGGTCGAAGCGGAAGCCGTCCACGTGCATTTCCGAAGCCCAGTAGCGCAGGGAGTCGGTGACCATTTGCAGCACGCACGGGTGGCTCAGGTCCAGGGTATTGCCGGTGCCGGAATCGTTGATGTAGAAGCGCTTGTCGTCCGGCATCAGGCGGTAGTACGAGGCATTGTCGATGCCGCGCATGGACAGGGTCGGCCCCTGTTCATTGCCCTCGGCTGTGTGGTTGTAGACCACGTCGAGGATCACTTCCAGATTGGCTTCGTGCAGGTGCGCGACCATCTCCTTGAACTCGGCGATCTTGCCGCTGGCCAGGTAGCGCGGGTCGGGGGCGAAGAAGGCGATGCTGTTATAGCCCCAGTAATTGGTCATGCCCTTGTGCAGCAGGTGCTGGTCGTTGACGAAGGCATGGATGGGCAGCAACTCGACGGTGGACACCCCGAGTTTGCGGATGTGCTCCAGCACGTCGTCGACCATCAACCCGGCGAAGGTGCCACGCACATTCTCGGGCACTGTGGGGTGGCGCATGGTGATGCCGCGCACATGGGTTTCATAAATGATGGTCTTGTCCCAGGGCACGCTGACGCGATGGTCGTGACCCCAGGTGTGCGCCGGGTCGATCACTTTGCACTTGGGCACGAAGGGCGCGCTGTCGCGTTCATCGAAACTGAGGTCGGCGTCCGGGTGGCCGATGGTGTAGCCGAACAGCGCTTCGGACCACTTCAACTTGCCCACCAGTTGCTTGGCGTAGGGATCGATCAGCAGTTTGTGGTGGTTGAAGCGATGCCCGTTGGCCGGATCGTAAGGCCCGTAGACCCGATAGCCGTAGATCAGTCCCGGATGGGCGTCCGGCAGGTAGCCGTGGTAGATCTCGTCGGTGTATTCAGGCAGCTCGATGCGTTCGACTTCGACTTCGCCGCTATCGTCGAAAATGCACAGTTCGACCCGGGTGGCGTTGGCGGAAAACAGGGCGAAGTTGACCCCCAGACCGTCCCAGGTCGCGCCCAGCGGAAAGGGCAGGCCTTCACGAATGCGCGAGGGCTCTTGTGGGGCTGGCGATTCTTTCTTTGGGCGGGTCATAGGTGCTCCTGCAAATGGGGGACGACTGCCTGGTAAATGTGGGAGCGAGCCTGCTCGCGATGGTTCCAAAAACAACACATTTGCTGCCTGATACACCGTAATCGCGAGCAGGCTCGCTCCTACAGGGCTTTGTCAGGACGAGCGAATTCACGTGGCGAGAAAGCCCGCCACGCAAGTCATCCAGTCATTGTGGAAAGAGTCAGACCGCCGGCGGCTTTCGCGAGGCGCGAGGCTTTTTCTCGGCGGCTTTTTCACCCGGTGGAATCACTTTGGCGGCCGCGGCAGGTTTCGCCTTGGCCTTGGTGGTGGCTTCGCCGGCCTTGCCATTGAGGGTTTTGGCGGCGGCGGGTTTGCTGGTCGCCGTTTTGCCGCTCGCGGCCTTGGTCGATTTTTTCGGCGCCAGTGCTTCGGCTTCCGCCAATTTGACCGCCATCTCCCAATGCCTCGATTCCTGGCCTTCAGGCTTACCCTCGGACTCCCAGATCTGATAGGCAAACTCGCGGATACGTTTATCGTCGGTACTCATCGCCATGCTCCTGAACATCTCAAGTGTCGGTAATTTGGATTAAGAGATTGACCGGGAAGTCCCCCAGCGCGGCGCTGATCATCAGCTCCCTGTTTTTTGTGACTTCGACGCCGGAAAAAAGTCCCTTGAGATTTTCCCCGGCGTTCATGAACGGTAAATGAACCCGCGTATCGCCCCACTGCGAAGCATCGATCTGCGGATCGGCACTGTTTTCCAGCAGCGAGGCACTGCGAATCGGCACGATCACGATTACCCTCCTGCCCTGATGTTCTCGAACAAATCCCAGTACCCGATGTGCCTGGCTGCCGGTGAAGTCCAGGGGTTGGTAAGTCCCCCGTCGAAACAGCTCCGGGTGCTCGGCCCGCAGGTTCAACGCGCGGGCAATCAAGGCTTGCTTGATGCGCCCGTCACGCCAGTTCGCCAGCAGATCGGGCAGATCCGGTGGTTGCTGCAACGTCTGTTGCCGGCTGGCGTAATCCACGGGTCGACGGTTGTCCGGGTCGACGAGGGAAAAGTCCCAGTCGTCATTGCCCTGATACAGGTCCGGCACCCCTGGCACCGTCATGCGCAGCAAGGTTTGCGCCAATCCATTGAGCGCACCGGGCACGGCAATAACCTGAACCGCCTTGGCCAGGGCCGAGCGCAGCAGTTCGCCTTCAGGCGTCAGCAGCAGGCGCTTGAGGAAGGCTTCGCAGGCTTGTTCATAGGCCTCGTTCGGCGCGCTCCAGCTGCTTTGCAGCTTGGCTTCGCGCAGGGCCTTGCGCTGCCATTGCCAGACGCGTTCGGCGTAATCCTGCAGGGCCGCCGAATCATCGGGGTGCAATTGGAGGGGCCAGCTGCCGAGCAGTGCCTGATAAAGAATCAGCTCGTCGCCGGCAGACGGCGAATGATCATCGTCGCGCAACGCTCGTGCGAGAGTACGCCAGAGTCCGACCTGCTCGGCGTACCAGCGGCTGCGTTCGCTCAACACCGCCAGGCGCGCGCGGCTGTCCTCGCCGCGCTTGTGGTCGTGGGTCGCGGTGGCCAGCAGGTTGTCGGGGAAATCCGCCAGGCGTTGGGCGCAGGCGGCATGAAACATCGCCGGCGGGGCGCTGAATTGTTCGGTGCTGAAGCCCACGTCGTTGCGCGACAGCAGCACCGCCGAGCGATAGAACGCGGTGTCTTCAACGGCCTTGGCCGCTGCCGGTGATGTCAGTTGCTGAAAGCGCACGCAGGCATGCTTGAGCCGCTTGCGCACCCGTCCCGCCGGGCGCCTGCGCCACGGCTCGCCCCCCAGCCAGCCGGCCAGGCAATCGAGCACCGACCAGTCGGCTTCGCCCAGCGTCTGCCGGGCGCCGTCCATGGCCTGGCGGAACATCACTTCATCCTCGGCCGAACGTCCGAGCGGGCTGATGTAGGTGCGGTACACCGGGAAGTGCACGATCAGTTCCAGCAAGGCACGACGGATCGCGCCGAGGGTCAGGTCGCGGGTCATCAGGTCATCCCGGGCCACTTGCAGCAAGGCCTGGGCGACGCTTTCGAAGTCTCCGGCCAGGGAGCCGTTGAGGATCTGCTGCCGGGCCAGTTGCGCTTCCTGGCGAAAGTCCGCGGGACGTTCGCTGTAGCGCTGCCAGAGTTCACCGAGGGTCTGCTCGCCCTGGGGATCGTGCTGCAGCAGCGACATCTGATTCATGAGTTCATAGCCGGTGGTGCCGTCCACCAACCAGTCGCGCCGCAGGGTTTCGCCCTCGCCGAGGATTTTCTCGACGTAAATCGGCAAGTGGCGGCCCGGTGCGAGGCGATCCACGCGCCGCCTGAGCTTGCGGCAATAACCGCGCGGGTCGGCGAGGCCGTCGATGTGGTCGATGCGCAGGCCATCGATCAAGCCGTCCGCCACCAGTTCGAAGATTTTCGCGTGGGTGGCTTCGAACACCGTCGGGCGCTCGACCCGCAGCCCGCCCAGTTCATTGATATCGAAAAAACGCCGCCAGTTGATGTCGTCCGCGGCGGTGCGCCAGCTGGCCAGGCGATAGCTCTGGCGCTCCAGCAATTCGTGCAGCTTTTGGAAGCCTTCAGGTGTGGTCGAGTCGTAGCTTTGCAGGTGCCGCTCGATGGCCTGAACGATGGCCGGGTCACGGGCCAGCTCGCGCAGTTCGTCCTTCAGGGGCACGGCCAGGCCATGGGCGTCGGTCTGATAGCTCAGGGTGCTGAAACGCTCGGCCAATTCGTTGAGCGGCCCGGCATCAACCTTGAGCAGTTCACCATAATGGCTGGGACAGATCGGGAAGTGGTGTTCGTAGTGCTCGACGTGAAAGGCGCCGCGCCGTGCATCGAAGCGCAGGGGCAGGGTGCCGTCCTGCAAGGCAATGCCGTAGTCGCTGCCCAGGAAAGGCAGTAGCAACTGACCTTCCATCAGCGGATCGGGCGAATGCCACTGGATATCGAAGAACTCGCCGTAGGGGCTCAGCCGTCCCCATTCCAGCAGGTCGAGCCACCAGGGATTGTCGCTGCCGCCGACGGCCATGTGGTTGGAGACGATATCGAGGATCAGCCCCATGTGCTGGCTGCGCAGCGCGCTGACCAGACGACGCAGGGCGGCTTCACCGCCCAGTTCCGGGTTGATCGTGGTCGGGTCGACGACGTCATAGCCATGCATGGACCCGGCGCGGGCGCTCAGCAGTGGTGAGGCATACACATGGCTGATCCCGAGCCGGGCGAAGTACGGCACCAGCGCCACGGCGTCATCGAGGGTAAAGCCATTGTGAAATTGCAGGCGCAGGGTCGCCCGTAGCGTTGGGTGATCGGGAATCCGTTGCGTCATGAATCACGCTCGGCCGCTTGCAGTCGCGCGACGGCAAGCAGTTCCAGGCGCCGCGCCGCGTCCGGGTTGTCCAGCAGGATTTCGCTGTTGCCGGCCAGGCGTCGTGACCAGTTGGGGTGGGTGTCGATGGTGCCGGGCAGGTTGGCCTGCTGTTCGACGCCCAGGGCATCTTCCAGCGGCAGCAATACCAGCGGCGCGCGGGTATGGCCGAGGAAGCGCACGCTGGCATCGAGCACTTGATCGGTCTCATGGGATTCCTCGCGAAAGTTCTGCGGGTCCTGGCTCAGGGCCCTGCGCAGGCCTTCGCGCTCCCGCTCACGATGCTGGCGCCACTCGATTTCAGTATTGGCGTCGATGAGACTCAGACGGGCGTTCCAGTCGATGTCCCGACCATGCCACCAGCCATTGAGAGTCGGCAGATCGTGGGTGCTGGTGGTGGCCAGGGCGTTGTCCGGCCAGTCGAGGATGGGCTTGAAATGGGTGTTGTCCTGCTCGAACAGCAACACGCGCATGCCCAGCATCGCGCGGGCAATGAGCTTCTCCCGCAGGCCGTCCGGTACGGTGCCGAGGTCTTCGCCCAGGACAATGGCCTGATGGCGATGGGATTCCAGGGTCAGCAGGCGCAGCAGGTCGTCCACCGGGTAATACAGATAGGCGCCATCGACTGGCGACGCGCCGTTGGGGATCACCCACAACCGTTGCAGGCCCATGACATGGTCGATGCGCAGGCCGCCGGCATGGGCGAAGTTGGCGCGCAGCATTTCGATGAAGGCACGAAAGCCGTTGCGCACCAGGCCTTCCGGGGAAAACGCGGAGATCCCCCAGCCCTGGCCGTTGCGATTGAGGATGTCCGGTGGTGCGCCGACGGTGAGTGACGCGAGCAGTTCATCCTGCCGGCTCCAGGCCTGGCTGCCGCCACCGTCGGCGCCGACGGCGAGGTCGGCTATCAGGCCGATGCTCATGCCGCTGCTGCGGGCAGCTGTCTGGGCGCGGGCAAGGCTGCGGTCGATCAGCCACTGGCAGAAGGCGAAGTAACCGATGCGCCCGGCGTTCTCTTCGGCGAACTCGGCCAGGGCGGCGCTGCGCGGATCGCGCCATTGTTCGGGCCACTGCCGCCAGTCGAGGCTTTCGCCTTTGGCCGCACGGTGTTCCTGGATGGCTTCGAAGCGGCAATGGTTTTCCAGGGCTTCGCCGCCGGCATGGCGAAAGCTGCTGAAATCTTCGTGCAAAGGGTGCTCACCCTGCACGAAGCCTTCGTACAGAGCCTCCAACAGTCGATGCTTGGCGGTGGCGGCGGCTGGCCAGTTGATCAAGGCGTTGTCTTCGAGCTTTTGCAGTTCATCCTCAAGGCCTGTGGCGTCGATGGCCGCGCGCATCGCTCGCTCGCCAAGGATCGCACCGGGGGCACAGTACAGGCTGTTGAGGAACAGGCGGCTGGAGGGCGAGTAGGGGCTGTAGCGTCCGGTGTCGCTTGAGAACATGGCATGCAGCGGACTGATCGCCAGTGCTTCGGCACCGCGCTCGCCGGCCGCCCGGGCCAGCTCTTCCAGCGCCAGGGTATCGCCGAACCCGCCATCGCCAGCACGACGCAGGGAATACAGTTGCGCACTCAGGCCCCAGACCCGCGGGATCGGGGTTTGCACGGCATCGCCCACGCTGTAACAGCGCTCGGGCGCCACGGCGAGGGTGAAGGTTTGGCCGTCGATGCTGACGTGCTGATAGCCCACCGGGATCAGTCCCGGCAACATGGCCTCGGCGTCCAGCTTCAGACTCAGGGTCGATCCGTCTTCGAGGTGAATCTCGCAGGGGGTCAGTGGCTCGAAATAGGGCGCCAGATTGAGGCCGATACCGACGTCGGCGGTGATCAGCGGCGGCAGGGTCCGGGCTTGCTGCACTTGCTGCAACTCCAGGAGGCTGGCGTCGATTTCCTGGGCACTGCCGGCCGGATGGCCAAGCCCGGTCAGGACATTGCGCAAAACCGAGGGGGCGACCTTTTGTGCACGACCGTTGGCGTCGATCCAGTCGACCGCCAGGCCCGCCCGGCTCGCCAGTATTTCAAGCTGCGCATCGCTCATTGACGCTCTCCATCGGGGGGTGGCAAAGGGGGCGCGGCCTTGAGGGTGACGAGTGCGCTGCAGGGAGCGAGCGTGCCCGTGGTCATCTGTCCGGCGCTGCGTGGAGGTTGCTCGAATAATAGTTGCGCATCGGTGTGTGGGCTGTGGACCACCGGCTTGTCACCGAGGTTCAGGTCGATGCGCAGTTGGCTGCCATCTCCCAGCAGCCAGCGCGCCGATACCGCACGGTCGGCCAATACCTCGGCATCCAGCGCTTGGGCGCCCGGCAGGCGCGGGATGATGTACCGATGGCGGATTTGCAGTAGTTGTCGATACAAGGCATCGGTGGCCGCAGCGTCAGTGGCGCTCAGCCTGGGGATGGACGCCTCGAAGGTGCCGGGCTCATTGGGATCGGGGATGCGTTCGCGTTGATCAGGATCGGCAAAGGCGCTAAAAGCGGCAAATTCATTACGCCGGCCTTCGCGCACCAACCGCGCCAGTTCACCCTGGTGACTGGTGAAAAACAGGAACGGCTGTTCGGCGGCGTATTCTTCGCCCATGAACAGCAGGGGAATCATGGGTGACAGCAGCAACAGCACGGTGGCAGCGTTCAAGGCTTCCCGTCCGGCGAGCTGATGCAGGCGCTCGCCGAAGGCGCGGTTGCCGATCTGATCATGGTTTTGCAAAAACAGGATGAAGGCGCTGGGAGGCAGGTGCCCGCTGGGTTCTCCACGGGCCCGACCATGTCGATTGATGTGGCCCTGGAACACGAAGCCCTGGCTGAGGCAGCGCGCCAGTTGTTCGGTGGGGTTTTGCGCGTAATCGGCGTAATAGGCATCGGTTTCGCCGGTCAACAGCACATGCAGGGCGTTGTGGCCGTCGTCGTTCCACTGTGCGTCGTAGCCTTGCTCCAGCAGGCTGGCCTGGTTGTGCTCGTTTTCCACTGTCAGCCAGACATGACGCGCCGGATCGATTTGCTGGCGTACCCGTCGGGCCAGTTCCTGAAGAAAATCCGGGCTTTCGATGGCATGCACGGCGTCCAGGCGCAGGCCGTCGAAGCGGTACTCCAGCAGCCACATCAAGGCGTTATCGATGAAGAAATCCCGCACCTCGCGACGGCTGAAGTCGATGGCCGCGCCCCAAGGCGTGTGTTTGTCCTCATTGAAAAAGCCCCTGGCGTAGCGATGCAGGTAATTGCCGTCCGGACCGAAGTGGTTGTAGACCACGTCGAGAATCACCGCCAGACCGTGACCATGGGCGGTATCGACCAGGTGCTTGAGTTGTTCGGGCGAACCGTAGGAGGCCTGGGGCGCGTAGGGCAAGACCCCGTCGTAACCCCAATTGCGCTCGCCGGGAAACTGCGCCACGGGCATCAGTTCGATCGCGGTGATGCCCAGTTCAACCAGGTGTGCCAGATGTTGCTCGACGGCGGCAAAACCACCGAGCGCACCGACATGCAATTCGTAGATCACCGCTTCGTTCCACGGGCGCCCCAGCCAGTTGCTGTGTCGCCAGCGGTAAGCGTGGGGGTCGACCACCACGCTGTGCCGGTGCACATCGCCGTCCTGGGCGCGGGAGGCCGGGTCGGGCACCTCAAGCTCGCCGTCGATGTTGTAGCGGTAACGCGTACCCGCGGGGCAGCGGGTGTTGATCACGAACCAGCCGTCGGCCTGGGGCAACAACGGCATGGACTGTCCATTTTCCAGTTCGACACTGACGTAAAACGCATCTGGCGCCCACAACGCAAATTGCGTGTGCTCCGCGTCCAGCATGATTGCGCCGTGGGGCCAGGTCTCAAGGGTCCGTAACGGCATCTTGAAAGCCTCTTTTACTGTTTGTGCGATTTCCCCAGTGCCCGGGCGACGAGCTGTTCATAGAGTTCGGCGTAGGGTTCGACGGCCTGGCACCAGTTGAAAGGTTGCGTCATGGCCCGGCAGCGCATGGCGTTGAGCAGCTCGGGGAAGGCGAACACCTTGAAGGCACGGCTCAGGGCTTCCTCGTAGCTCTCCACCGTCGATTCGTCGAACAGGAAGCCGGTCACGCCATTGTCGATGGTGTCGGCCAGGCCACCGGTATTGCGCGCCACCGGCAGGGAACCGAAACGCTGGGCATACATCTGGCTCAGGCCGCAGGGTTCATAGCGCGACGGCATCAGCAGGAAGTCGCTGCCGGCAAACATGCGCCGGGCGTCGGTTTCATTAAAGCCGATGCGCACCCCGATCTGCCCGGGAAAACGCAGGGCCAGTTCGCGCATGGCCTGTTCCTCTTCCGGCTCGCCGCGACCGATGATCGCGATTTGCCCGCCATTCTTGACGATGTAGCCGGAGACCGCTTCGGTCAGGTCCAGGCCTTTCTGGTAGACCAGTCGCGAGACCACGGCGAACAGCGGGCCTTCGGAGTCTTCCAGACCAAACAGTTTGCGCACGTGGGCAGCGTTGACCGCCTTGCCTTCCCAATCGCCGATAGGGAATGGGCGGAACAGGTGCGTATCGGTGGCCGAATCCCAGCTTTCGTCGATGCCGTTGGGAATGCCGCTGAGTTGGCCTTGCTGGGTCTTGGCGGCGAGGAAACCGTCGAGGCCGCAACCGAAGGCCGGGGTGGTGATTTCCTGGGCGTAGGTGGCACTCACCGTGGTGATGTGGCTCGAATAGGCCATGCCGGCCTTGAGGAACGACATCTTGCCGTAGAACTCCATGCCTTCCTGCTGCAGGGCGTGCTGGGGAATGCCCAGTTCAGGGCACGAGCCCAGGCTGGTCACGCCCTGGTAGGCCAGGTTATGGATGGTGAACAGGGTCGGCGTGCGCTGCCCGCGCCAGTGCATGTACGCAGGCGCCAGGCCGGCGGGCCAGTCATGGGCGTGCACCAGGTCCGGGCACCAGTGGATTTGCGCCAGGTTGGCGGCGATGTCGGCGGCGGCCAGGCCCAGGCGAGCGAAACGGATGTGGTTGTCCGGCCAGTCGCGGCCATTGTTGGCGCCGTAGGGCGAGCCTTCACGTTCGTAGAGCTCGGGGCAGATCAACACGTAGATCACCAGGCCATCGGGCATGTCCATGCGCCCGATCTTGCAGGGTGGCAGCGCCGCATGCCCACCCAGTTCGCCGATGATATGAATCGGATTTTCGCTGTGCATCACTTGCGGGTAACCGGGGATCAACACGCGCACGTCGTGCAGGTGGGTCATGGCCCGGGGCAGGGCGGCAGACACGTCACCCAGGCCGCCGGTCTTGACCAGATCGGCAATCTCCGAGGTGACGAACAACACTTTCTTCCGGTTCGGATTCTGACTGGCCGCAGGTGTCAGCGCCCTCGCGCCGGGAACGCTGATCGATTTAGCAGTGGGAGCAATCAGGACGCTCGATTCGCCGACATGCTGGTGAGCACGTTCTCCCTGTACATCCAATGCCGCACTGATCATATGAATCTCCCGTGTTGTTGATCTAATTCTTAGCTCTGGCAAACGGTATTCCTGAAAATCCACGTCCTGTGGTCGGGCACAAATGCGCCCCGCATCGGTGAGCAAAACACTGCCCATGCGCGCAAGCAGAATGGGTGAATTAACCATTGCAAGGAATGCACCAGTCGCAACGCACCGTCCTTTCAGTCGACCGGCCACTAACAGCAAAAGTTTCGAATATTTTTCCGCTTTGTGACCGGCCGGTTTCGCCTCGCGAAACTGAGCCTAGACCAGAACTTAGAGCGGTAAAGCGCGAATGGCAAAATTGTTCGACAATCGGTTTAAAGCGGAACGGACGTGCCGGAAAAGGGGGCAAACGCACCGACGAAGTGCAGTTTTTTTTGGGAAATTGGCAGGAAATGAAGCACAAATGTCACATCAGTGTGCGTGGGTGAACAGTTGCGGTGCACCATTGCGGTGCATGATTTGGGCTGTTGTGGTGTGAGTGCGGGCCTCTTCGCGAGCAGGCTCGCTCCCACAGGAGACCATTGTGGGAGCGAGCCTGCTCGCGAAGAACGATAACGCGGTGTCAGTTCAAAAGGCGGATCTGCGTACCCGCCGCCCACGCCTGAATGTCTTCGATCATCTGCGAGAAAAACAGCTGGTAGTTCTGCTGGCTGACATAGCCCACATGTGGCGTCGCCAAAACATTCTCCAGGGTCCTGAACGGATGATGAGGTGGCAGCGGTTCGACTTCGAACACATCCAGCGCTGCACCGCCCAGGCGTCGTTTCTGCAGGGCCTTGATCAAGGCCGATTCGTCGACAATCGGCCCGCGTGCGGTGTTGACCAAAAGCGCGGTGGGCTTCATCCAGCTCAGGGCCTCTGCGTCCACCAGCCCGCGGGAGCGCTCGCTGAGGACCAGATGCACCGACAACACGTCGGCCTGTTCGAACAGTTCCTGCTTGCTGACATAGGTTACGCCCGCTTGCGCAGCCCGTTCGGCGGTGAGGTTTTCACTCCAGGCGATCACGCGCATGCCGAACACCTGGCCGAACTGCGCGACACGCTGGCCGATGCTGCCAAGGCCGAGCACCGCCAGGGTCTTGCCATGCAAGTCGCCCCCCAGCCCTTGCTGCCAGAGGCCTGCACGCAAGGCGTTGGCTTCCTTCACCAGATTGCGGGTCGCCGCCATGATCAGCGCCCAGGTCAGTTCGGGCGCGGCGTGCTTGTAGCTGTCGCTGCCACAGACCTGGATGCCCAAGGCCTTGGCGGCCTCCAGGTCGAGGGCGAAGTTACGCATGCCCCCGGTCACCAGAAGCTTGAGTCTGGGCAAGCTTGCAAGCAGCTGTGCGTCGAAGCGGGTGCGCTCGCGCATGACGCAAATCACCTCGAAATCAGCCAGGCGTTTGGCCAGTGTTTCGTTATCGGCGGGGTAGTCGTGGATGAAACTCACCTCGCCGATCGAATCGAGTACCGACCAATCGACCACATCGCGGGCGACAGCCTGCCAATCGTCAATCACTGCAATCTGCACCGCCATCAGTCTTACCTCTTCAACGCACGGGATTGGTTTTGTTCAGCCAGTCAATCAACGCCTTGTGGAACTGCGCTGGTTCTTCCATCTGCGGCGCGTGGCCCAAGCCTGGAAATTCCACGAGGGTCGATTGGGGAATCAGTTTTGCCACCTGTTTACCCAACTGGTCGTAATGACCGAGTTTTGCCTTGACCTCGGGCGGCGCGATATCACTGCCAATGGCCGTGGTGTCGGAGGTCCCGATCAACAGCAGGGTGGGCATCTTCAGGTTGTGGAATTCGTAGTAGACCGGCTGGGTGAAGATCATGTCGTAGATCAGGGCCGAATTCCACGCGACTTGCGTATGCCCCGGGCCTTTGTTGAGCCCGGCGAGCATGTCGACCCATCGATCGAATTCAGGCTTCCAGCGCCCGCCGTAATAGGTGTTGCGTTCATAGGTACGGATGCCGTCGGCGCTGAGCTTCAGTTCGCGCTCGTACCATTGATCGACCGTGCGATACGGCACGCCAAGTGCTTTCCAGTCTTCAAGGCCGATGGGGTTGACCAGTGCCAGTTGTTCGACCTGCTCGGGATATTGCAGGGCATAGCGGGTGGCGAGCATGCCACCGGTGGAGTGGCCGAGCAGGGTGGCCTTCTGGATGCCGAGGGCCTTGAGCAATTGCTGGGTGTTGCTGGCCAATTGCTGGAAGCTGTACTGGTAGTTGTCCGGTTTGCTGGAGGTGCAGAAGCCGATCTGATCCGGGGCGATGACCCGGTAACCAGCGTCGCTCAGCGCCTTGATCGAAGTTTCCCAAGTGGCGCCACAGAAGTTCTTGCCGTGCATCAGCACCACGCTGCGGCCATTGGCCTTGCCATGGGCGGCAATGTCCATGTAGCCCATTTGCAGGGATTTGCCCTGGGACTGGAAGGCGAAATGCTTGACGGTGTAGGGGTACTCGAAGCCTTGCAGCTCGGGCCCGTATGCAGGGGCTTCGGCGTGAGCGATGAGGGGCAGGGTGGCGGTCAGCAGCAGGCCGGGTAGCCAGCGAGCGAGAAGCGAGGGCATGGATGAACTCCGGTGAAAATCCGCCGATGCTGGATCGACAGGATTAGGGCGACATTAAACAGGCAATCGCCACGCCGGTTGGTTCAACCCGTCCAGCCAAGGGTGATCAGGGCCAATGCGCCGTAACGGGCACCCTTGGCCAGGGTCACGATCAGCAGGAAACGTCCCAGCGGTTCGCGCATCACCCCGGCGACCAGGGTCAGCGGATCGCCGATCACCGGCAGCCAACTGAGCAGCAGCGACCAGTGCCCGTAGCGCTGATAGTGAATCCGGGCCTTTTCCAAATGAGCCGGGCTGACGGGAAACCAGCGCCGGTCACGGAAGCGTTCGATGGCCCGTCCCAACCTCCAGTTCACCAGCGAGCCGAGGACATTGCCCAGGGTCGCCACCGCCAGCAGCGACCACAGCCAATACTTGTCGCTGAGCAGCAGCCCCACCAGCACCGCTTCGGATTGCAGGGGCAATAGCGTCGCGGCGCCAAACGCCGCGAGGAACAGACCGAGGTAAGCGCCGAAGATCAATGGGCGGGGTAGTCCGCCACGACCACATCCGTGCCGTCTTTCTTCAGACCGATCACTTGGTAGGCATCGCTCATGCCGTCCATTTCCATGCCAGGCGAACCCATGGGCATGCCGGGAGCCGCGACACCCAGCAGGTCGTCGCGCTTGCTCAGGGCCAGCACCTGGTCGGCTGGCACATGGCCTTCGACGAATTTGCCGTTGATCAAGGTCGTGTGGCACGACGCCAGGCGCGGCGGTACGCCGTGTTGCTGCTTGAACTCACTCATGTTGGTTTCGACATGGTCTTCGACCTTGAAACCATTGGCTTGCAGGTGGCTGATCCATTTTTTGCAGCAACCGCAGTTGGCATCACGATGGACCTCGATCGGAATCAGGTCGGCCGCCTGGGCCAGGGAAGAAAGAAGGAGGGCGCTCAAGGCAGCCAGGCGCAGAGAGGTTCGCATGTCGGCATGTTTCCGGATGGCGGGCGAAAAAGAACGCATTCTGACCGGTTTTTCCGGGCAGGCTTTCAAGGTTTGTTTCCAATTAATACAAACCGGGCAGCTTCATGATCGTAGACCAAAGCTGTCGGGAAGATGAGGTGGGGATTACAAGTTTGTCAGGTCGGCCGCTGAGCGCCGGATCAGGCGCTCAGGGATTCAGGGTTTGGGAAGTAGAAGGACGGGAAGACTCAGTGATGGAGAAACGTCAACGATGGTAGTAGTAACCCGGCCCGCCCCGGTCATCGTAGTGGTGGTCATGGTGCCAGCCGCCGTGGGGGAAAACGATACAGCCACTCAGGGAAAGCAGGGCCAGCAGGGGAATCAGCAATGTGATTCGACGCAACATGTGTAAATCCTCATGGTTATCGCCGTGATAAAGCCAAAAATCTTCATCGGCTGTAACATGAGACCCCGCGCCCGGCGCCGCATCCCCGCAAAACGGTAGGGACTTGGTATGGGGTCGGATACAAAGCGGATACATTCATCAGTTTCAGGAAAGGCCAATGACCCAGTCGCAACGTTTGAAATACTCCCTTCTGATCGCCCTGGTCGTGCTGGGGATCATGTTTGGTCTGTCGTATTTGCAGAACATCGGGGTGATCAGCGAAAAAGTGTTCCAGTACATCGCCATTGGCGTGGCGGTGATCGTGGTGGTCATCAATGGTGTGATGCGCCGCAAGGTCAAGCCCTGAGCAATCTATTGTAGGAGCGAGCCTGTCGCGATGAACCAGAGGGCGCCACGGGTATCAGGCTTCCAGCGTCATCGTTGACAACCATCGCGAGCAAGCTCGCTTCTACAGAAGATTTGCTCAGTGCTGCAGCAGCACCGCCGCGGCACGCGGATCCAGGCTGTAGCTTTTATCGGCATTGAGCACGATCACGCCTTCGCTGTTGAGGCGTTTCAACACTTCGCGCACGCTCAGGAACGACAGGGGAATATCCAGTTCCAGCAAATGCGTGTGCACCCCGCGCACGCCCAGGCTGCGGTCGCTTTCAGCGGCGGTCAGCAGCGCGTCGATGACTTTGAGACGAATCAGACTGGTTCGCAGGCCAAAACTCTTGAGCAGAAAGCGGATCCGCTCATTGCCTTGGCGCTCGGTACGCTGCTCGAAAACACCGACTTCGATGGAAGCTTTCTTGGGTGCGTTTCCACCGTCCGCTGGCAGTTGCGAGTTGTACATGGAAAAACTCCTTTTCAGAGCCTGATCAGGAAAAATGGGTGCGCTTGCATGACAAGACGTATGAGCGACCTTAATCATGAAGATTCAGATGTAGAAATTTCGTCATGGTGGCCTCAACCATTCATAAGACTTCACTGAATGGCGGTCCTGTCGCTTAATTCCTTGTGCATTTCCAGAGCGTCATGGAAGCGCTGCAGCGGACAGAGAACGTCTGGCGCGTGGCGTTTGATCCGAAGGATCCGCAAAACACCCCCCATGGCCTGGACCATTCGCGAACAGGATGAGAAAGCCGGGAAGGTGGCTGCGAAATGAAGTGAGGGTTGTTTAAGCGATACATGAAGGCCGCACCCGCGAGGGTAGCGGCTTTCAGCTTTTCGGGGTGCGTTGCGGGATCGAATTGAGGACCGGATTGCCGTCCTTGTTGCGGGTCAGGTAGACCGGCAGCACCTTGGGCAGGGTGGTCACCAGGGTGTTGAGTTCCTTGATGTTGTAGATGCCGCCGATACGGATCGCGCCGGTGCTGTTGTCGGCCAGCAACAGTGGCGTTTCCAGGTAACGATTGATCAGCGGCAACGCCTCGTTCAGTGCCAGGTTGTCCAGCACCAGTTTGCCGCTGCGCCAGGCCAGTGAGTTGTCGCCATCGTAGGTCTGGCTGATCCGTGGAACGAAGTCGCCATGGTGAAAGCTCGCCTGCATCGATGGGCCCAGCCGCAAGCCGTCTCCCGGCAGGTCATCATTGCTGCTGACCAGCACCGAGCCTTCGATCAGGTTCACTTTCACTTGATCCTGATACATCCACACGTTGAATTGGGTACCCGTGACCCGGATCTTGCCTTCAGCGGCTTTGACGACAAAGGGTCGTGAAGTGTCGTGGCTGACACTGAAGAAGGCTTCGCCTTTTTTCAGCGTGACTTGGCGACGGTCCTTGTAGTTGCGGTAGGTCAGCTCGCTTCCCTGGTTCAGCTCGACCTGGCTGCCATCCTCCAGGGTGACCTGGCGCACATTGTTGCTGGCCTCGAAATGCTGGTACGAATTCGGCAGCCAGCCCAGGTTCCAGCCGCCATAAGCCGCCAAAGGCAAGGTCAGCGCGAACACTGCGGCAGCCATGCCGTATGTGCGCCATGATGACTGAGGTTTGGTTTGCACCATCGGTACAACGATCGATTCAGGCCGAGGCAGATCCCCCGCGATCTCCCAGATTTCCAGCATGGCTTCGTACTCGAACGCGTGCAGCGGATGCGCCTCGCGCCATTGCTCGAACGCCAGACGTTCCTGCGCGGTGCAGTCATCGGCATGCAAGCGCATGCACCAGTGCGCTGCGGCATCGGTGACGGCGTCGTATTCGGCTTGGGAGAGAGGGTTGTCGGTCATTGACTCATCCTGATTCGCGCCATTCTAACCTTGAGTGCCGTTTGCGAGAACATCCATGATGGCAATTACGCATCAGCGTTGACTTTCTATCGCTGGCGTGCCGTAAAAAGCATGCCAGCGGGCAGCCGTAACTAGAGGTGAGTGGCGCGGTAGCGATAACCTCGCCAGGCAGGATATCGGCTCTTGGTAGGCCGGTTTCTAGGAAGTGACCTCATGAACAGGGTCCAACTGTCGACCCATTTCGCAGATCAGACGTGAGACCGAGTCGGCATTGCGCAAAATAATGTTGATTCGATGCTCGGCATTTTGCTGGCTCAGAAAGGCATCCCGAGCCTGGTCGATGGTCGGGCTGCTGGTGATGTCGAGGATGGTATCGGTCTCGTCAATTGCGCTTGTTATCGAGTCGAGACTTATCCATGAATTCAATACGCTGTTCCAGCGGGCAAACAACTCATCCCGCGGGGTGCGTAACGACAGCGCGCTGCGTTGGAATTCGATCTGCTCCTGTTTCATCGCCTGGCCAAAGCCTGTGATCGACTCCATGAGATCGCTGAACGGACGCCTAGCCTCCACGTACACGATATCCACTGCATCGCAGGCCTGATGAGCCAGCTCGTGGATCAGTACCGCGGCCTGGCCGTGAGTGTCGACATCGAAGGGCTCTGTCAATGAACCTTTGTACCAATCGAGTTGTTGATCGAAAAATTGCTCGGTGATGTGCACCCGCTTGTCGGGATCATTCGCGTTCACGAAAGCGGCCACATTGGACAATGGATCCTTGTTTGAACCTATGACCAGTCGATCGCCACTGAGTAAATCCTGGTCGGGGTCCACCAGCGCATTGCAGACCGGCACGATGGTTTCCTTGATTCTTCTGATCAGGTAGGCGTCGACCGTGCTCACATCAAAGTGTTCCTGAAGAAACGTATTGAGTCGTGTCCCCTGGGCGAGGTTTCCGGGCAAAGCAAGGTTGTGCAGGCTGTTGAATGCGTAAAAGCGCGCCAGATCGATTGCCCTCACGAGCATGGCGGCCCGCTCCGGAAATTTTGCGCGAATATCCGCCATGCCTCGCGCTTCTATGTTCAAGACACTTCGCGCCTCATGGCTGGCGATAAATCTGTTGTGCATTTTCGACAGATTTTTTCCGTAGTGGACGGTATGGATGTCCGGATCAACGATCAGTTGTTTATTGGTGGTGGGCAGCAGTACCGGGCCTTCCTGCTGGCCTTTGATCATTCTCCATGCCGCTGCGGTTTTCTTGACCGGATAGACCTTGCCGGCGATCGGGGCGTACCGAAGTTGGGTGGCTGCGTCCAGGTATGTCCCATCAGCAAAGTTTTTTGTCAGGTCTTTCAATTGCACGATCGATGTTTCAAAAGGCTGCAAGCGGGTTCGTCGCGATGACGTGGTCTGAATCTGCGACCAATCCAGCGCGGTCACGTGGGGGGCGACTGACGTGGCGGCGGGGGGCAAAACGACAGCATCGGTTTTGGCTTCCAGTGACAATTTTCCCAGCGATACCAATTGCGCCGCACCGCTGATGAAATTGCGCAATGCAGTTTTCCAGTGATGATCCTGCAGTCCTTCGGCTGAATTCTTGAAATCGTCGTAGGCTTGCCACAGAAATTTCCCATAAGAGAGTTTTCCGGGTAACAGGCCTGACGCCAGTTTGATCCCGCTGCTGAACAAATGCTTCACCGTTTCCCAGTCGGAAGAACCGTCGGTTTCGGATCGCGCGGCGAGCATGCGTGGTAACAGGGCGGCATTGTCGTTGAACAAGTGGGTCAACAGATGACCGCTTATTACGTTGCCCCCCAGGGTTATTTCACTCACGTGTCCGACCGTGGACGTGTACAGGTTGCGAAACCCCGAGCGCTCAATGTCAGGCAGGCGACGCAGCAGTAGTTGCTGTAATGGGCCGGGTGTATTGAACGCGGCGACTACGCCGGCTTCATTGTCGAACTCGGTGAAAGTCAAATCAGTGTGATAAGGCGCATACAAGATGTGTGCGCCTTTTTTCCCGACCCCCGGTCCGATCAGATACAGACCCGAGGCCGTCACGGGGCTGGCGCCGGCGGTCTTGATCAGTTGCAGCGGTCGAACGATGGCATGGGCTCCCGTGACGGAGGCCCGGGCCACCGCGTCCGGCATATCCAGCACCTGACGAATCAAGTCAAAGGCACCGTCGGACAAGCGTTGTTGCAGCTTCAGTTCGTGAGCGTGATGCAGGAGTTGCCACGGCACTTGTCGAACAAAACGCTGCCAGCGGGGTACTGCCTGGGTACTGTCGGTCACCAGGCTGTCGGTCACGAGTTTGGCGTAGGTCTTCTCGACATCGAGCGATAACAGCAGCTGTTGAATCGCGGCCTGGTCCAGGTTGGCAGGCAAGGATCTGGTGGTGGTCGAGGCAATCCTGAAGCCTGTGTTTTGCGCCACGTTGACATGGTTCAAGGCAAACTTGGTCAGGGTTTGCGCCGGACCAGCCAGAGACAGGTTGGGAGTGATCTGGATCTCGTCGGGATTCAGCGCTGTCCCGGGATAGCGTCTGGCAAGCAGCGTTTTCAACGTTTCATGGACGTAGGTTCTCAGCGGCTGTATGCCGTGCAGGTAGTCCTTGTCGTCAGGGACGCTGTTATGAAGTTGTTCGAGCAACTCGGCATGCAGTTTTTGTTCGTCCACAGGAGCCATCCCCAGCCAGGCTGGAGTCGACTGCTGGAGCACCATCGCCCTGGCAATGGCTATGGCTCTGCGCAGGTTGGTGTCGATGACCGTATGCGTCAGAGCTGTAAGTGCTTTTGTCTGCTGAGCGGCGATCAAATTCCAGGAGTGCACGTACTCACAGCGCGCCAGGAAGTGGTCAATTGCGGATTGAGCGAGGTGCTGCAAGACACTGCCCTCGACCAGATGCAGCGAATGGAGCGAATAGCGGCGGTGGAACGTGCGTTGGGCAGGGGAAAGATTTTCCAGCAGTCCCAAGCGTTTTTCAGCGTCGAGAAGGCGCAGGTTCAGTTGCTGCCGGGCACTGCCAACTGTCTCGAAGACTTCCAGGCCGTTTGCGGGCGTCCAGAGAATGGCGCGGCCGGAATGCTGTACATCAAGACCACCCCGGGTGGTTAACAGTACGCAATTGGCCAAGGGCAGAGCGTTCGCCTCGCCAGCGCATTGGAGAAACAGCGAAAAGACATCCGGATGGAACCCTCTGACGGCGAGGCGACTTTTTCGATCCGCCCGATCCTGATTGAAGACGGTTTCTACAACGTGCCAATCGGCATTGCGCAGCGTGCCCCCCAATTCCCGCAAAGCAGCCTCTCCACGCAGGCCAACGGAAAAGGCATCGGCAACATCCGCCTTTATGCTCTCCAGATACTTTCGTTGAAGCGCCAGAGTACTTACCGGTTGCTTCAAAAACCGGTCGCTCAGTGCCGATTCAACGGACATATAGGTCTTGGCCAGGCTTTCTGCGGTGTCCCCCAGCACCAGGGAAGGTTGGTTGCCAGCCAATACGGGCCGTGTGCTCCAGCGCCCCTGAGTTTCCAGCGTCGACAGTTGCGCATTGATCATCGTGCGTATGTCCAGCGCTTTGTCGACGTAGGCCTGAATGTTCACCGCGCCGTCGCTGTGTCGGAACACTTGAAAGGCGTATTCCAGGTTTTGCAGTTGTTTGGTGATGATCGCTTCGAACAACGCGGTGAACACCGAGCCGCTGGTGACGGCACCCGATACCTGGGGCTCATGGAAACCGATGAAGCGCTGCCGTTCCTCCAGGGTCATGAGGTCATAAAGCTCATCGTCGTGCCCGGCTGTCGTCGATTTTTCCTGCAGGGTGTTTTTCAGGTTTCGATAGTCCTTCAGCACCTCAAATCCTTGAGTGGGCGTGTAAAGAAAGGCAGAGGAGCCGCTCTTGCTGATCATCAGGGAGCCCGCCAGCTCAATGTAGTTGGGGGGATACTCCCAGAGACGCACCGTTTCGAGCGTCAACGTCGAGGACGTCCCCATCATCGGCTCGATCAATGGGTGCAGGGCGCGAGATTGTTCAGGGGACAGAATCCCGTCCTCGCGCTTGAACAGCAGATCCGCTCGCGCCTTTTCACCTAAGGCTCGAGAGAAGAATGCCCGGCGCGTGGCGCCGTCGACACTTGCCTGACTCCAGAACCATTGCAGTTTTGTAGACAACTGACCGATCAGACCATCGGCCACGCGCTTGACTGCTTCCTGCCAGAGTTCCTGGTCAGTGGCCAACGGCGTTAGTCGCGGGTGAGAGAACTCGGCACGTTGCCCGACTGGCCAGCGCTGAAGTCGGTAAAACAACAGCACTGCTTCACGCAAAGGCATGGATTGGGCCCATTGGCGGGATTTCGAACTTGCTGTTTCGGTAAAGAGAGTGACCAGGGTCTGACGTTGGTCCAGTGCCGGAAAGCTCGTATTGAGCGACTCATCGAGCAGGGTATCGAGCAGCGCATCAAGCGTTGGCAGCTTTTGAAGTTCATTAAGCATGGCCTGATCGTTGTTGCGCAGGTTGTCTTCGATAACGGCACGCTGATCCTGGAATATGTCGCCCTCGATGGTTTCGAAACTCACCTTGATGTCGGTGACTTCGCCTAATGTTTTACGCGCGGACAATGACATGAACGCCAGCAACTCGTGGTCTTCGTCCGCGCTGTTCAATTGGCTTTCGATGTGTGCGCTCAGGATCGTGCGACTGGCGAATTTCTTTATACCGGCGTACGGCGTATAGAGAACTTCGCCGTTGTCATCGGGCATGGAGCGCAACACAAAGCAACCCGCCAAGGGCAGTGATAGCGTCCCGGCTCTGAGCAGGATTCTCTCTGCGTGCATTGGCGGGGATTGTTGCAGGCGTGACGCGTGGGTGGCCCATTGCACGTGGCGCAGCCATTGCAGGTCCCTTCGAGTCAACCTGTGGGATTTGCCAAGCTCGGTCCAGTGATCGGTAGAACGCCGGATTTCAGGGAAAAAAAGTGGTGTGGGGGATGTGAACATCGTCGAGTCTCGTGTCGTGCGCAGTGCCAAGCGCCAGTGAAATGAGCGGCGAGACTAAAAAGCGCTGCCGGGCGGCGGGCGGTAGATAGTTGATGCCCGGCGGCGCATGCTCCAGTAATGAGCCGCTATTGAAGGGTTGACAGGCCACTGGCCACGCGTGGTTAATCGGCGGTCTGTCTATGCTGTTGTTCCCTCCAATAATTAGTCTGGAGCTTCAGATGTCTGCACCACTCGATGATGTGTCTGCTGTTGTCTCGCAAAACCTGTCCCTCGCTGAGTTGACGGCGCTGCTTGAGAAGATATTCCTGCGCCACGGCACGTCTGCCGATGTCGCCCGGGTGCTGGCTGAAAACTGCGCCGGCGCCGAACGCGACGGCGCGCACAGTCATGGGGTGTTTCGCATGCCCGGTTATGTTTCAACGTTGCAGAGCGGCTGGGTGAACGGCAAGGCAGTTCCGGTGGTCGAGGATGTGGCGTCGGGTTTCGTGCGGGTCGATGCCGGCAACGGTTTCGCACAGCCGGCGCTCGCGGCGGCGCGGGCGCTGTTGGTGGAAAAGGCTCGCAGTGCCGGCATCGCGGTACTCGCCATCCGCAATTCCCACCATTTCGCGGCATTGTGGCCGGATGTCGAACCCTTCGCCTATGAAGGGCTGGTAGCGCTGAGTGTGGTTAACAGCATGACCTGCGTGGTCCCCCATGGCGCCGATCGGCCACTGTTTGGCACCAATCCCATTGCTTTTGCCGCACCGCGGGCCGATGGCGATCCGATTGTTTTCGACCTGGCCACCAGCGCCATTGCCCACGGTGATGTGCAGATTGCCGCGCGCAAGGGCGAGCGTTTGCCAACGGGCATGGGGGTGGACGCACTCGGTCAGCCGACCCAGGACCCCAAGGCGATTCTTGAGGGCGGGGCGCTGTTGCCGTTCGGCGGACACAAGGGCTCGGCGTTGTCGATGATGGTGGAGTTGCTGGCTGCAGCGTTGACTGGAGGTAACTTCTCTTTCGAGTTCGACTGGAAAAATCATCCGGGCGCCAAGACGCCCTGGACCGGCCAGTTACTGATCGTCATCGACCCGAGCAAGTCCACCGGGCAGAGCTTTGCCGAGCGCAGCCAGGAACTGGTGCGGCAGATGCATGGCGTGGGACTCAAGCGGTTGCCGGGGGATCGGCGGCATCATCAGCGCGCCAAATCGCAAGCCAATGGGATCTTGTTGGATGCGCAGACCCTGGCGAATCTGCGGGAGTTGGCCGGGCACTGACGGCAGGAGAATTCTGCTTTTGTAGGAGCAAGGCTTGCCCGCGATGGCGCCTTCAAGATCGCCCTCGCGGGCAAGCCTTGCTCCTACAAAAGCTGGGGGGGGCTCAAGCAGTTATCGACGAGCCAGCAACAACCCCACCACCAGCCCGAAACCGGCAGAAACGGCCACGGTTTGCCAAGGATGCCCGCCGATATAGGTTTCGGTGGCTTCAACCGCCGGCAGTGTACGGTCGCGCACGCTGGTCACCGAGTCCCGGGCCTGCTGGAGTTTCTGGGCGATCTGCCCGCGCAGGGTCTCCGCTTCCTCTCCTACCAGTGAAGCGCTGCTTTTAAGCAGTTTTTCCGACTCTTCGATCAAAGACTGAAGCTCGCTGAAGGCTTGATCCTTGATCTGATCTTGCGCGGCTTGCATGGCGGTTTTGCGGGCCATTGAAGTACTCCTTGCAGGTAAGTGGCAGTGAACAATGGAGTGCGCGGCAATTGAAAAAGTTGCAGCGAATTTACGTCCTGCCCGTGTTCCCGAAGAAAATCCTCAGCAGGACGATTCGTCCTACAGTGTAAGATGTCGGCTATTTACGCAGCAGGAAATTCCCATGAGCTTCAATCTGGCCGAAAAAACCCTCGCCGAGCGCGCAGAAATCGAGGATGAGAAGTCCCGACTGTTCGAACTCTGGCAAACCAACCTGGGTAAAGCCAAGGGCGAGGCGGCGCGGTTGTTCGGCGAGCGCTCCAAGCGCAAGGGCAAATGGGCCGAGTGGGTCCGCGCCGAACTGGACGGCATGTCGCCGCCCGAGTTCTCGAACATGGTGCGCAGTGAAGTCAATCGCCTGATGGCCGCCAACAAATAATTCCCTGCTGACACTCTCTACGTGAAGCTCGCGACAATCGCTTCACGCACCTTCGACACCACCGGATCGAGCTGTGTGCTGGTGCGCCAGCCCAGTTCGATCGGGTAGCGCGGCAATGCCAGAGGGCAGGGCAGCAGTACCAGATCGCAGAGTGCGGCGATACTTTGCGCCGCATGTGCCGGAATGGTCGCCACCGCCTCGCTGCCCTTGAGCAGGTGCGGCAGCGCCGCAAAATGCGTAGTCGAGGCGCAGACCCGGCGACTCAAGCCCAACGCCGCCAACCCCTCATCGGTGATGCCGATAAAGCCGCCCGACGACACCAGAATGTGATCGCGGGCGACAAACTCCTCAAGACCCATGCTGCTCTGCCCCTCGGCCAGGCTCAGCGGGTCCACCAGGCACGCATAACCCCCTTCACCCAGTACCTGGCGGCTGAGCAATCGCTCGGCAAAACCCCCGGCAGTGATTGCCAGGTCGATGCTGCGTTCCATCAGGGCATCGCCGACGATCTGGCTGTGGGTCTGACGAAAGATCAGGCGCAGCTTTGGCGCAACCCGGGCGACCTGCTCGATCAAGCGCCGGCCATAGGCAATTTCGAAATCATCCGACATGCCCACGGTCACCGAGCGGCCGTCGTAATGGCTGGCATCCGGGTCGACCATGGCCAGGCTCTGCCGGCATTTGTTCAGGGCGTCACTGACCACAGGTTTGAGTTGATTGGCCTTGAGTGTGGGCGCCAGACCACGGCCGGTGCGGACGAACAATTGATCGCCATACACCTCGCGCAACCGGCGCAATGCTGCGCTGACCGCCGACTGTGTTACGCCCAGGCGCAGTGCGGCGCGGCTGGCACTGGATTCCTCGTGCAACGCTTCGAAGACTTTGAGCAGGTTGAGGTCGATGTCGACGATATTCATAGAGTTCATATCATTCAGCAGTGAGCGGGGCTTTTTTCATGATCGGGTGGCGTTTCAAAATGAGCAACACCTGATGCCAACGGAGTGACCACAATGCCCAAATCAATCGTTGCCGCACTGCAAATCGGCGCCTTGCCCGGCGGCAAGGCCGAAACCCTGGAACAAATCCTGTCCTATGAAAATGCAATCATCGAATCCGGCGCTGCACTGGTCGTAATGCCCGAGGCCTTGCTGGGCGGTTATCCGAAGGGCGAGAGCTTTGGCACGCAATTGGGCTATCGCCTGCCGGAAGGGCGTGAGGCGTTTGCCCGCTATTTCGCCAATGCCATCGACGTGCCCGGTGTGGAAACCGAAGCGCTCGCCGGGCTGTCGGCGCGTACCGGCGCCAATCTGGTGATCGGTGTTATCGAGCGGGCAGGGAGTACCTTGCACTGCACCGCGCTGTATTTCGATCCGCAGGCGGGCCTGATCGGCAAGCATCGCAAATTGATGCCCACCGGCACCGAGCGGTTGATCTGGGGTAAGGGCGATGGCTCGACCTTGCCGGTGATCGACAGCCAGGTCGGGCGTATCGGGGCGGTGATTTGCTGGGAAAACATGATGCCGCTGCTGCGCACCGCGATGTACGCCAAGGGCGTTGAGGTGTGGTGCGCGCCGACGGTGGACGAGCGCGAGATGTGGCAGGTCAGCATGCGCCATATCGCCCATGAGGGCCGCTGCTTTGTGGTCAGTGCCTGTCAGGTTCAGGATTCACCCCGGGCGCTGGGTGTGGAGGTGGCCAACTGGCCGGCGGATCGGCCGTTGATTGCCGGTGGCAGTGTGATCGTCGGCCCCATGGGCGATGTCCTGTCCGGGCCGCTGCGGGGGGAGCCTGGGCTGATCAGCGCTGAAATCGACACCGATGACCTGGTGCGTGCCCGCTACGATTACGACGTCGTCGGACACTATGCGCGGCCGGATGTCTTTGAGCTCACGGTGGACGAACGAGCCAGGCCCGGCGTGAAATTCAGCGCATAACCCTTGTAGGAGCGAGCCTGCTCGCGATGGTCGTCAACGATGACGCGTGAATCCTGATGCCCTGCGGTGTCTGTGAGTCCATCGCGAGCATGCTCGCTCCTACAGAGGGCGTTGTTGCAGCCATTCTTCGCGGGTGAGTTCCCAGGTCTCTTTGATGAATCGCCCACCGACAAACTCACCCTCGTCAACCCGGATGAGCCGCATGCCAGTGCGTTCCGACAGCTTGCGCGAACCGATGTTGGCGGCAGCTTTCGGTACACGCAGCACATCACGTCCCAGGCTTGTGAACCAGTATCGGGTCACCGCTTCACTGGCTTCGGTCATCAAGCCCTGACCTTGCCAACGCGGCCCGAGCCAGAAACCGCGATTGTTATCCTGCTCGTTCATCAGGCTGATGTTGCCGATCAACTGGTCGGGCACGGATTTCAAACGAATCGTCCAATGCCATTCCTCACCACGGGCTATCGCTGGTAGCGCGTTGTCGCGCAGGTAAATCAGTGCACCGTCGGCGGGATAGGGCCAGGGCACCAGCGCATTGAGGTAGCGCACGACCTCCCAGTGCGGGAATTGTTGCTGGATGGCCCGGGCATCGGCCAGCTCAAGCGGGCGCAGGATCAAGCGCTCTGTATAGAGAATGGGTGTCGCATCCATGTGCTTCAAAGCTCCTTGTGGTGGTTTAGCGGCTCCCGGTCATCGGCCCCGGCAGGCTGACCTGGCCGCTGTCGGTGAAGCGGGTGGCAAACAAGCCTGAACCCAGTTTGCCGGTCAGTATGTAGGGCATGTTGTGCTGGTTCTGCATCTGCGTGAAGCCGTAGGTTTGGCGCAATGCCGAAAACGCCGACACGCTCACGGGCACGGTCAGCACCGCTTCGGAGTATCGGCCCACGCTTCCTGATTCGTTGCTGACACCGGAGGCGAAAGGCTGGCCATTGATATCCAGGTTCAGCGCCACACCGTTGTAGTTGATGTTGGTGCCATTGGGGTTCTGCACGCGAATTTTCACGGCAAACCGTACTTCCATGTCCTGGCTGGGCATCGACTGGATGCCGACCACATTGACGTTGAGCGGGTCGTTGTAGGGGTAGGTGACGCAGGCGCTCAGGGCGAGCAACAGCGAGGAAAGGATAACCGTGTGGAGGCTGCGCATGTAGATGCTCTCGTCAGTAAAAGGGCCGAACCGCCAGCGGCTCGGCCCTTGAGCACGCTCTAGCGGTTCACTGCTGCGACACCGGACGGTGTGGCGGGTTCACCCTTGGCTTGGACATCCGGATTTTCCATGACCTTAAGAATCGAGGCTTCCGGATCGAAGTCGTCTTCTTCCAGCTCGATGAACTCTTCGGGCAGAAAGATATTAAGAACGATAGCGCACAGCGCGCCGACGGTGATCGGCGATTCGAAAATGTTGTGCAGCGCCTTGGGCAGTTCACGCAAGACTTCCGGCACCGCCGCCACACCCAGGCCCATGCCGATGGAGATCGCCACGATCAGCATGTTGCGTCGGTGCAGGCCAGCTTCGGCGAGGATCTTGATGCCGGCCACGGCCACGGTGCCGAACATCACCAGTTCCGCACCGCCGAGCACCGGCTTGGGCATCAGTTGCAGCACGGCGCCGATCATCGGGAACAGCCCCAGCAGCACCAGCAGCCCGGCAATGAAAAACGCTACATAGCGGCTGGCGACGCCGGTCAGTTGAATCACCCCGTTGTTCTGGGCGAAGGTCACCATCGGCATGCTGTTGAACACTGCCGCCATCGCCGAGTTGAGGCCGTCGGCCAGCAGTCCGGACTTGATGCGGCGGATGTAGACCGGCCCCTTGACCGGTTGCCGGGAAATCATTGAGTTGGCTGTCAGATCACCAGCCGCCTCCAGTGGCGACACGAGGAAAATCACCGCCACCGGAACGAACGCTACCCAATCGAACGAGAAACCGTATTTGAACGGCACCGGCACGCTCATCAGCGGTACGGCCGGCAGGCTGGCGAAATCGACGTGCCCCAGCAGCCAGGCGACGACATAACCCAGGGTCAGGCCGATGACAATTGCCCCAAGGCGCAGGAACGGCACGTCGACCCGGTTCAGCACGACGATGGTGCCGAGCACCAGCGCGGCCAGGCCCAAATGGCTGGCGGCACCGAGATCGGTGGCGCCGAAGCCGCCGGCGATGTCGGTCATGGCGACCTTGATCAGCGACAGGCCCATGAGCGTGATGATGGTGCCGGTCACCACCGGGGTGATCAGCATCCGCAGCTTGCCGATGAACTGGCTCAATACCACCTCGATAAACGCGGCAAAGAAGCACACGCCGAAGATGGTCGAGAGGATTTCATCGGTACCGCCACCCCGGGCCTTGACCATGAAGCCGGCGCTGAGGATCACGCTGATGAACGAGAAACTGGTGCCTTGCAGGCACAGCAGGCCCGAACCGACCGGCCCGAACCGCCGCGCCTGAACGAAGGTGCCCAGGCCCGAGACGAACAGGGCCATGCTGATCAGGTAGGGAATTTCGCTTTGCAGACCCAGGGCGCTGCCCATGATCAGGGTGGGCGTGATGATCCCGACGAAACTGGCCAGAACGTGCTGCAGGGCGGCAAACACGGTGGCGGTCAGGTGCGGGCGGTCTTCCAGACCGTAGATCAGGTCGTTGTGGCGCAGGTGTTTTTCAGGGGAGGTCATGAGGTTCGCGTGCCGGGTGGCGGGGCCGGGTCAGAAAAAGGAGGCGCAGGATGCCAGAAAGACCATTTTGTGGCGAGCAATGGCTCTAGACCGTGCACATTCACTGTAGGAGCGAGCCTGCTCGCGATGGCGGCGTCACAGGCAGCATCTCTGTTGACTGCTGAACCGCTATCGCGAGCAGGCTCGCTCCTACAGAGGGTGTTGCAGGCTTCAGGCAAACGCCGCCAGCAAATCCTCTTCAAAGGCCATCTGCGCATCCCCCGGCACCTGCGCCCGATGGCGGGCCAAGTGAAACGCCACCTCGAAACTCATGCCTTCGCGCTGCACCACTCGCAGCAACCCCTTGTCCACCCAGCCCCGGGCAAAGTGCTCGGGCAGGTAGCCGATATGCCTGCCGGACAGGATGAAGGCGAGGGTGCCCTCGACCTGTTCTGCCCGCGCCGAACAGATCTTGCTCTGAAAGGGCTCGTCGCTGCGCAGGAAGCGATAAGGGTGATCGACCCGGTCGCAGGCTTGCAGGGCCTGGTCATCCGGCGCGTCATTGTCGAACAGCGGGTGGCCGGCGGCGCAGTACAGGTGCTGGGTTTCGATGAACAGTTCGCGGTAATTGAATGCGCCCTGTATCTGCGAGAAGTAGCCGATGGCCAGGTCCAGCCGCTGTTGCAGCAGCAGGCGTTCCATATCGCCGGGCATGGCGCTCATCAACTCGATGCGCACCGATTCATCGCGCTCGCGAAAACGCCTGATCGCCAGGGCCACCCGTTGCAGTACCGATTGATCCAGCGCTTCGGACAGCCCCAGTCGCACTTCGCCGATCAACCGACCGGCCACCCCGTTGGACTGATGCCGAAACGCTTCGATGGATTCGAACAACCCACGGGTAGCGACCAGCAACTGCTCACCCTTGGGTGTGATCCTGAATCCGCCCTTGCCACGGCTGCACAAGCGATAGCCGAGACGGGTTTCCAGCTTGGCCATTTGCTGGCTGATGCTCGACTGGCTCAAGCCCAGTTCTCCCTGTGCCGCACTGAAGCCGCCGCACTCCACCACGCTGACGAACAGGCGCAGCAGTTGCAGGTCCAGATCGTGAAATTGGCCGAGCATTCACATTACTCCTGGGTAATGTCAGGTTAATAAACTTGATATTTCAGCAATGTATCGGACAACGCATGCTGCAACCACTCTCTCAGGTCAGGTGGTTGCCATGGCTTCCGTGCTCAAGTTGTGTGTTCCTGCATTAGTTCTCGCTGTGGCCGCCGCGGCTCAGGCCGAAGAACAAGTCGTCAATCTCTACAGTTGGGCCGATTACGTCGCCCCCGAAACCCTGCAACGTTTCGAGAAGGAAACCGGCATTCATGTGCGCTACGACACCTTCGATGCACCGGAGGTGCTGGAAACCAAGCTGCTGACTGGCGGCAGTGGCTACGACGTGGTGGTGCCATCCTCCAGCGTGCTGGCCCGTGGCCTGGCGGCTGGCGCATTGAAAGCCATTCCTCACGATGGCCTGAAGGGTTATGCCAACCTCGACCCGGACCTGCTGGAAAAACTCGCGGCGGTGGACCCGGGCAATCAATATGGTGTGCCCTATACCTGGGGCACCCTGGGGCTGGGCATGAACGTCGAGGCGGTGCGCAAACGCCTGCCGGATGCGCCACTCAACAGCCTGGACCTGCTGTTCAAACCCGAGTACGCCAGCAAGCTCAAGGATTGCGGGATCGCGATTATCGACTCGCCTCAGGAAGTGATCGGCCTGGCGCTGCATTACTTGGGCAAGGATCCCTACAGCACTGACAAGGCCGATCTCGACGCGGCCCAAACCGTGCTCCATCAACTGCAACCTTCGGTGCTGTACGTGGCCAGCGGCCGACAGATCAATGATCTGGCCAATGGGAGTGTTTGTCTGGCGCTGGCTTACAACGGCGACGCGAGCATGGCCGCCGACCAGGCGCGCAAGGCCAACAAGCCGTTCGAGATCGCCTACCGGATTCCGCAGGAAGGCACCCTGGTGTGGCAGGACAACCTGGCGATCCCCAAGGATGCGCCGCACCCCGAAGCGGCGCGTCGGTTCATCGAGTTCATGCTGCGTCCCGAATCCGTGGCCGCGCTGACCAACACGCTGTTTTTTGCCACCGCCAACCAGGCCGCGACGCCGCTGGTGGATGAGGCCGTGCGCAGCGACCCGGACATTTACCCAACCGCCGACGTGCGCGAGCGGCTGTATGCCGACCGCACCATGAACCTCAAGGACATGCGCCAGCGCACCCGTATGTGGACGGCTTTCCGTAGCCGCCAATAAACCGTAGCCGCCAATAATAAGGAGCCCGAGATGGACGTTCCGATGCAAAACGACCAGGCCATGACCCGCGACAGCCTGTACGGCACCGCCGCCGAAAGTACCTACGCCGGTATCACCAGTTTCATGCGTCGCCGCTACAGCCGTGACTTGCGCGGCGTCGACGTCGCGGTCAGCGGCGTGCCGTTCGACACGGCCACCAGCAACCGCCCCGGCGCGCGTTTCGGACCACGAGGCATTCGCGCCGCGTCCACGGGGATTGCCTGGGAGCGCCACTGGCCGTGGACCTTCGATCCGTTCGATCACCTGGCCGTGGTGGACTTCGGCGATTGCGACTTCGATTACGGCTCGCCGCAATCGACCCCGGAATGCATCGAGGCCCACGCCGAGCACATTCTCAATGCGGGCAGCGCCATGCTGACCTTCGGCGGCGACCACTTCATCACCTATCCGCTGCTCAAGGCTCACGCCCGCAAGCACGGTCCGCTGTCGCTGATTCACTTCGACGCGCACAGCGACACCTGGCCGGACGAAGAGGGCAAGCGCATCGACCACGGCACCATGTTCTGGCACGCGGCGAAGGAAGGGCTGGTGGATCCGTCGCGCTCGGTGCAGATCGGCTTGCGCACCACCAACGATGATCATCAGGGCTTTGAAGTGCTGGATGCGCGCCAGGTGCATCGGCGTGGAGTGGATGCCATCGTCGAGGCAATCCGGGCGCGGGTCGGTGATCACCCGGTGTACCTGACCTTCGACATCGACTGCCTCGATCCCGCGTTCGCACCGGGCACCGGAACGCCGGTGTGTGGTGGCTTGAGTACGGTGCAGGCGCTGGAAATTCTCGGCGGTTTGCGCGGGATCAATCTGGTGGGAATGGATGTGGTGGAAGTGGCGCCGGCTTATGACAACGCGGACATCACGTCATTGGCGGCGGCGACGTTGGCGATGGAGATGCTGTGTTTGTATGCGGCGAAGCATAAAGTTGACCGATAGACACCGTTAAACCTGTAGGAGCGAGCCTGCTCGCGATGGCGTCGTCTCGGTCGATTGTTGAGTCAACTGACACATCGCATCGCGAGCAGGCTCGCTCCTACAGGGGATTTGTGTCAGGCCACCGGGATTTTTGGCAGGTCCAGGGTCACACCCCCGCTGAACCGTGCAATCGAGCCGGAAATCGATTCGTGCGGTACGCCCTTGGCCACGTCGCTGACGTCATTGAGGCGCGCCAGTTGCTGGTCACTCAACTGTACGTTCAGCGCACCCAGGGTCGCATCCAACTGCTCACGAGTCCGCGAGCCGAGAATCGGAATCAGCGCGGTGCTCGAACGCTTGGCTTGCTCGCGCAACCAGGCGATCGCCACGTGGGTCGGGGTGGCTGCCAGTTCTTCGGCGACGGCCAGCAGCGTATCGATGAGGGCGGTTTCACGGGCGCTTTTCTCGGCGTGAACCAGCACGCCGAGTTTTGTGGCGCGGTTATCGCCCTGGCTGTTGCGGTATTTGCCGGTGAGGAAACCGCCGCCCAGTGGCGACCACAGCGTCGCGGCCAGGCCCAGGGCTTCGGCCATCGGCAGTTGCTCACGTTCAGCGGTGCGCTCGGCCAGGCTGTATTCGACCTGAATCGCTGCAATCGGCGCAAAAGCGCGTACTTCAGCCAACAGATCGGCGCGGGCGATGCGCCATGCCGGGAAATTCGACAGGCCCGCGTAATGAATCTTGCCGGCCCGGACCAGATCGTCAAAACCACGCAGGATTTCTTCCATGGGCGTTACGCCGTCGCTCATGTGTGCATAGAACAGATCGATGTGATCGGTGTTCAGGCGTTTGAGGCTTTCTTCTACGGCACGCACCATGTTCTTGCGGTTGTTGCCGGTATGGGCAATGCCTGCTGCGGGCGTTGTGCCCAGTGTGTATTTGGTGGCGATGACCAGGCGATCGCGCTCGGCGGCGATGAATTCGCCGAGCATGGCTTCAGACTGCCCGCCCTGATAGCCGTTCGCGGTGTCGATGAAGTTGCCGCCAGCTTCCAGATAGCCATCGAAAATTCGCCGGGCTTCGTCACGTTCCGCGCCATGGCCCCAACCGGTGCCGAAGTTGCCGGCGCCCAGCGCCAGTTCGGATACCCGAAGGCCGGTTTTTCGGCCGAAGACTTTGTAGTGCATGGGATGACTCCTGAGGGAATGGCTTATAAATTACTATCAACATATAAAAATATGATGCTAAACATTTATAAGGTCAACCCTCTTTGTCGGGAATCGGCCCATCCGGCCTTTCACCGGCGTTCCATGGCGAAGTCCCGGCAGGGCTATACTGGCGCCCATGAATGTCGACTCCCCCCTCAGTGCCTGGCAGAACGCCATAGAACAGAAGGGCTTCGTCCAGGACGAAGCTCAGGAACATGCCGTCTGGGCCTTGCAGAAGTGCCATGAAGCGCTGCATGAAGGACGCAAGCCGATTACCGGTGTGTACCTCTGGGGACCCGTGGGGCGCGGCAAGACCTGGCTCATGGACCAGTTCTACCAACACCTGCGGGTCCCGGCGCGGCGTCAGCACTTTCATCACTTCATGGGCTGGGTGCATCAGCGCTCGTTCCAGCTCACCGGTACCGCCGACCCGCTCAAGGCCCTGGCTCGCGAGTTGAGTGCGGAGGTGCGGGTGCTGTGCTTCGACGAGTTGTTCGTCAATGACATCGGCGATGCAATCATTCTCGGGCGTCTGTTCCAGGTGATGTTCGAACAGGGCGTCGTGGTGGTCAGCACGTCCAACCTTCCTCCGGACCAGCTGTACGCCGATGGTTTCAACCGTGATCGCTTCCTGCCTGCCATCGCTGCGATCAAGCAGCATATGCAGGTGATCGCGGTGGACGGTGGGGAAGACCATCGCCTGCATCCGGGGCAAGGCCTGCAACGCTACTGGGTGGCCGAGCCGGGACGCGCCAGCGCCCTGGAAGATGTGTTCAAGTTATTGACGGTGGGACAAACGGTTTCCAGTGAACCGGTGAAGGTTGGCTATCGCTCCCTTGATGTGGTGTGCACCAGCCAATCCGTGCTCTGGTGCCGCTACGCGGATCTGTGTGAGCAACCCTTTGCTGCCATGGATTTCATCGCCCTGTGCGATACCTTCAGCGCTATTTTGCTCAGTGACGTGCCCAACCTGAGCGCGCAAAAACGCGAAGGGCGCATTGCCCGCGGCACCGAAGATGGTGCCGAGCGGATAGCGGCGGGGGATCGCGAGTTGCCGCAGTTGTCGGTACACGACGATGGTGTGCGGCGCTTCATCGCCCTGGTGGACGAGTGCTACGACCGCAAGGTGCCGCTGTACCTCGAAGCCCGGGTGCCCATGGAGTCTCTCTACACCGAGGGCTATCTGGAGTTCCCGTTCCGCCGCACCCTCAGTCGCTTGCAGGAGATGCAATTGGAACGCTTCGCGCAAGCTTGAACGGCGGCGCGTACACGTTGAGGAGGCCTGAGCATGAATCAACCGCTGTCTCACCACTTGCTGACCATGGCTTACCAGAACGCCTGGGCCAATCACCGACTGGCCAAGGCATGGTGCCAGTTGAGCCCAATTGATCTGGTCGCCCCTCGCGTCAGCTTCTTTCCCAGCATTCGCGCGACTCTCAATCACATCCTGACCTGCGACTGGTTCTACGTGGATGCCCTCGAGCGCGAGTTGCGTGGCGATGAGCCGCATCCCGACTGTTACGTGTTTTTCAAGGACGACGAGCCGTTCAGCGACGCATCCGCTATCAGGCACGAGCAGGCTCAGGTCGACCGGCGACTGATCGCCTATTGCGAGCAGATGCGCGATGCCGATCTGCTCAGGGTGGTGACCATTGCCCGGGACACGCCGCAATACGACAGTCGCCTGCGCCTGCTGTCCCATCTGTTCGAGCATCAGATTCATCATCGGGGCCAGGTGCATTCAATGCTCAGCGGTACGTCGGTGAAACCGCCGCAGCTGGACGAGTTTTTCTGTGAGGGCGAGTCGCACTTACGCAGTCAGGATTTCGCGGAGCTTGGGTGGACTGAGGCGTTGATCTGGGGGCATTAGAAGCAAAAAGATCGCAGCCTTCGGCAGCTCCTACAAAAAAGGTAGGAGCTGCCGAAGGCTGCGATCTTTTGCTTTTGTGCTGCTCAGGATATCGTCCTACGCCCCGGGACTACTTTTTAAACGAGGATGGAAATGGATTTCGCGGAAATACTTGTGCTGCAAGCCAGTTACACCAACCCGGTACATGCCGAGGCCCTGGGCCTGGTGCTCAACAGCTACGCCCAGGACCCGATGGGAGGCGGCCATGCCTTGCCCGCCGACGTGCTGGAACACTTGCCCGCCGAGTTGGCCAAGCGCCCCCACGCGTTCAGTGTATTGGCCTTTGTCGGTGGCGAGCCGGCGGGACTGGTCAATTGCTTCGAAGGGTTTTCGACGTTTGCCTGCCGGCCGCTGGTCAATGTGCACGATGTGGCGGTGGTGCCGAAGTTTCGCGGATTGGGATTGAGCCAGCGGATGCTGCAAAAGGTCGAGGAAATCGCCCGGCAGCGCGGCTGCTGCAAGATCACCCTGGAAGTACTGGAAGGCAACGCCGTGGCGCAGTCGTCCTATGCCAAATTCGGGTTTGCCCCTGGCGAGTTCGATCCGGCGCATGGGCGCATGATGTTCTGGATCAAACCACTCTGATTCGAGCAAAAAAGGGGCGTCCATCAGGACGCCCAACGAACTTCTCTGACTGAAGAGCAGACAGTCAGAGGTGTAACAATCATTTCGGTCTGTAGGATTCGGTCATTTGCGCGGTTTGATCGTCCGGAACCCGCAATTCCTTCGCCTGGCTCTGGGTCGTGTTGCCAAGAGCCAGTTGCTGGTTGTAGTGCAGGGTCTCGTAGTAGTACCGCATGCGTTCAGCGCCTCCTTCGGCAAGGGCGCTAGCGGAACCAAACAGCGTGAGAAGGGCGAGGATCGGCGTGATGCGTTTCATGGTGTGCCTCCCACTTGAAAGTGTCGGATGCCATTCGTCCATGAATCAATGAATCAAAGTCGAAGGCTCATTATCCGCCGATTCCCTCAAATTGGAATTAACCCATAAAACACTGTGGGAGCGAGCCTGCTCGCGAATGTGGGGTATCAGTCGACATTGAAACCGACTGACACTCCTTCTTCGCGAGCAGGCTCGCTCCCACTGGCTTTACCGGGTATTGCGATTATTGCTGCACGACGCCCGCCGTGTCGGGCTTCGTCTTCGGCTTGATCAGGCTGAAGTCGATCAGTGGCCGCTGCTGACGCTCATACGGGTTGCCGATAATCAACGGGCGCGGCTTGAAGCTGTCGCTGACCACGCTCTTGCTGCGATCCAGTTCATCGAAGCTCAGGCCGGCCAGGTCTGCCCAGGTGTGGATCAGGTGCGAACTGCTGTAAGGCCGCTCCAGGTCGCCGGCAAAGCTCCAGTCGTGGGTTTCGCGCCATTTGGGCGACGCCCAGGCCATGAACGGGATGGTATACATCGGTGCGGTAGGTTTGTTTTCGTTACGGCCAAGGGTGCCGTGACCTGCCGAGTCGAATACGTCTTCACCATGGTCGGACAGGTACAACAGGAAGCCGTTCGGGTCGGTCTTGGCGTAATCCTTGATCAGGCTAGACACCACGAAGTCGTTGTACAGCACCGCATTGTCGTAGCTGTTGTAGGTCGGCAATTGATCGTCACGCACACCGGCCGGGACGCCATTGCGATCCTGGAACTTGTCGAAGGTCGACGGGTAGCGGTACTGGTAGCTCATGTGGGTGCCGAGCAGATGCACCACGATCAGCTTGCGTGGCGCCGCGTCGGCCAGGGCCTTGTTGAAGGGCTCGATCACATCGCCATCGTACTGGGCAGCGTTCTGGTTGCGGTTGTTGTTCAGGTACACCTGCTCGTCGGCCTGCTGGGAGAAGGTCGTGAGCATGGTGTTGCGCTTGGTCATGGTTTGCTGGTTGGTGATCCAGAAGGTCTTGTAACCCGCCTGTTTCATCATGCTGACCAGCGAAGGCGTGGTCAGGTACAGCTCCGGATTCTCTTCATCGGCGAAGGTCAGCACCTGCTGCAGCGCTTCGATGGTGTAGGGGCGCGGGGTGATGACGTTGTTGAAGACCGTCAGTTGATCCTTGAGCTTGTCCAACTCCGGCGTGGTCTCACGCGGGTAGCCGTACAGGCTCATGCGCTGACGGTTGGTCGATTCGCCGATCACCAGCACCAGGGTCGCCGGCTGGTTGGCCATGGCGTCTTTCAGATTATGCAAGGGTGGAATCTTGCTGGCGCTGTCGAGCATGTCCTGCATGCCGGCCAGAGTGTCCAGGTAGCGGTGATAGGCCACGGCCATCTGCCACGGCACGGCTGGCTCGATACGGGTTTCGAATTTCTCGAAGCCGTCGGCGAAACTGTCGGTGCGCAAGGTTTGCTTGATCAGCGGATAACCCACCACGGCCAGCACGATGGCGGTGGCGGCAACCAGGGCCTGGCCGCGTGGCAGGTAGACCGGACGCAGGCGGGTCCAGAGGAACCAGGCGAAAACGGTGTGGGCAAGGAAAGCGGGCACCATCCACCAGGCAAAATACTGGGTCATGTACTCGCCGGCTTCAGACACGTTCGACTCGAACATGATGAAGATGACGCTTTGGGAGAATTCCTGCTGGTAGATGAAGAAGTAACCCAGGCTGGCCATGGAACAGGCCCAGAGCACAACGCCGATCACGGCGGCCAACAGTCGTGTCTGTTTGGGGAACAGCAACATCGGTGCCAGCCAGACGGCACTCATCACGAACGCTTGGCGGAAACCGGAGAAGCCTGAAGTACCTGTCAGCTGGATCAGCAGCTGGGTGATCCCGGAAAAGTACCAGAAGAACAGGAACAGCCAGAGCAGGCCTTTCCAATCGAATCCATTCGCAGACATGTCGCTGCGTTTAAACCAAGCCATTTAACACTCCAGCCAAAACTCACTTGCACCGCCAGGCCACCGAAGTCGCCAGCGAACGAAGGCTGCGCGTATACCGGGCGGCCACGAAGCCGAACAGTGTCAATGACTGAATGTGAAAAATTTGTGAATTGCCTTGTCTGGCGAAGGGTTACGATGTGTCGGAAGCAGGGCAGTTCTGCTTCCGATTCAGGCGGGGATATCAGTCGAGGGCAGCACGTTGTGTCATGGGTAAGGGCTGTTGGCCCTGGAGCATCAGGCGCAGCTGCGCAAGTTCCTGCTTCAACTGGTCGCGCTCGTCTTTCAATTGGCGCAATTCGTCGCGGCGGATAGTGACATAAAGGGTTTGTGCTGGCAGTGCGGTGTGTACTGTGCCCATTGCTCACCTCGCAAATGGCGTGTCTCAACTGTAAATCGGGCCCGATATCGGTGCCTGATCTACTATCGGCGCCAATTTTGATTTCTTTTGTCCTTGAAGGGAACTTTTTTATTTTTCACTGTCGCTGTGTCTTCGGCAGGATTGCCGACGTTATCTGTCTGGATCGGGCACAATGCCCGGAAACTTCACGCCAGCGCTCTGGACTAACCTCAATAGTCGCGTTGGGCTATAACCATTGACACACTTTTATTTGTAGTAGGGAGCATCAGCACATGCAACTCGGGATTATTGGACTGGGCCGCATGGGCGGCAATATCGCGCGGCGCCTGATGCTCAACGGCCATTCCACCGTTGTGTACGACCGCAATACCGATTTTGTCGACGCCTTGAGCAAAGAAGGCGCCACTGGCGTCGCCGATTTGCCAGCCCTGGTCGCTGGCCTGGCCAAACCACGAGCGGTCTGGGTCATGCTGCCGGCAGGCGCACCGACCGAAGACACCATCGACACCCTGAGCACCTTGCTCGAAGCCGGCGATACGATCATCGACGGCGGCAACACTCACTATAAGGACGACATCCGTCGGGCCAAGACCCTCTCGGAAAAAGGCCTGCACTACATCGACGTCGGCACTTCCGGCGGCGTCTGGGGCCTGGAGCGCGGGTACTGCATGATGATCGGCGGCGACGCCGAGACCGTGAAGCGACTTGATCCGCTGTTCGCCAGCCTGGCCCCGGGCATGGGCGACATTCCGCGCACCAAGGACCGCAAATCCGACGACGATCGTGCCGAGCGCGGGTACATCCACGCAGGTCCCGCCGGTGCCGGGCATTTCGTGAAGATGATCCACAATGGCATCGAGTACGGAATGATGCAGGCCTTCGCCGAGGGCTTCGACATTCTCAAGACCAAGTCCAGCACCCGCCTGCCGGAAGACCAGCGCTTCGACCTGAACGTTGCTGACATCGCCGAAGTCTGGCGTCGTGGCAGTGTGGTGTCGTCGTGGTTGCTCGACCTGACTGCCGATGCGCTGGCCAGCGACAAGGATCTGGATGGTTTCTCCGGTTCCGTAGCTGACAGCGGCGAAGGTCAATGGACAATCGAGGCGGCCATGGAACAGGCGGTGCCGGTGCCAGTGCTGTCGAACTCGTTGTTCTCTCGCTACCGTTCCCGTGGCCAAGGCACTTTTGGCGACAAGATCCTTTCGGCCCAGCGCTTCGGCTTCGGTGGCCACGTGGAGACACCCAAGAAATGACCCATCCGATCCGCAGGAAATCCAAGGCTGAACCCGCGCCACCTACCACGCTGTTCCTGTTCGGCGCCCACGGTGATCTGGTCAAGCGCCTGCTGATGCCGGCGCTGTATAACCTCAAACGCGACGGTTTACTCGGGGAAGGACTGCGGATCGTCGGCGTTGACCACAACGCCATCAGCGACGAAGGCTTCGCGAAAAAACTCGAAGACTTCATTCGCAACGAGGTGGCCAGCAAAGTCGGCAAGGGCGATCAGTCCCTTGACCCGGATTTATGGGCTCAACTCGCCAAAGGCATCAGCTACGTCCAGGGCGACTTCCTGGACGACAGCACTTATCAAGCGTTGGCGGCGAAAATCGCCGACAGCGGCACCGGCAATGCGGTGTTCTACCTGGCCACCGCGCCGCGTTTTTTCAGTGAAGTGGTGCGCCGTCTCGGCGCGTCCGGGCTGCTTGAAGAAAGCCCCGAGGCATTCAGAAGGGTGGTGATCGAAAAACCTTTCGGCTCCGACCTGCCAACGGCAGAAGCCTTGAATGCCTGCCTGCTCAAGGTCATGACCGAGAAGCAGATCTATCGCATCGATCACTACCTGGGCAAGGAGACGGTGCAGAACATTCTGGTCAGCCGCTTCTCCAACAGCCTGTTCGAGGCGTTCTGGAACAACCACTACATCGACCACGTGCAGATCACCGCGGCTGAAACCGTCGGTGTGGAGACCCGTGGCAGTTTTTATGAAGTCACCGGCGCCCTGCGGGACATGGTGCCCAATCACCTGTTCCAGCTGCTGGCGATGGTGGCCATGGAGCCACCGGCGGCGTTCGGCGCCGATGCGGTGCGCGGCGAGAAGGCCAAGGTGGTCGGCGCAATTCGTCCCTGGTCGGTGGAGGAGGCCCGGGCCAATTCGGTGCGGGGGCAATACACCGGGGGTGAAATCGCTGGCAAATCCGTGCCGGGTTATCGCGAGGAAGACAGGGTCGCACCGGATAGCAACACTGAAACCTATGTCGCCCTCAAAGTCATGATCGACAACTGGCGCTGGGTCGGCGTGCCATTCTACCTGCGTACCGGCAAGCGCATGAGTGTGCGCGACACCGAGATCGTCATCTGCTTCAAGCCGGCACCGTACGCTCAGTTTCGCGATACCGAAGTCGATGAGCTGGCGCCCACCTACCTGCGGATCCAGATCCAGCCCAACGAAGGCATGTGGTTCGATCTGTTGGCCAAGCGCCCGGGTCAGACCCTGAAGATGGACAACATCGAGCTGGGTTTTGCCTACAAGGACTTCTTCGAAATGCAGCCGTCAACCGGCTACGAAACCCTGATCTACGATTGCCTGACCGGCGACCAGACCCTGTTCCAGCGTGCCGACAACATTGAAAACGGCTGGCGTGCGGTTCAGCCATTTCTCGATGCCTGGCAGCAGGACGCCACGGTGCAGGGTTACGCGGCCGGTGAAGACGGGCCAAAGGACGCCGAAGAGTTATTGGCTCGCGATGGTCGTGTCTGGCACGGGTTGGGGTGAGCGCAGCTTTCGACCGCTCCTTGTAGGAGCGAGCCTGCTCGCGAAAAATTCCCTGCCAACGCGGGCAATCAGATGGCCCGCGTTATCGTTGTCGACCATCGCGAGCATGCTCGCTCCTACAGCCAGAAACTCACCGCATACCATCCCAACACACCCATCACCACCGTATAGGGCAACGCCATCCACACCATCCGTCCGTAGGACAAGCGAACGAGCGGGGCAATGGCCGAGGTCAGCAGGAAAAGGAACGCCGCCTGGCCATTGGGCGTGGCCACGCTCGGCAGGTTGGTGCCGGTGTTGATCGCAATGGCCAATGTCTCGAAATGCTCGCGAGTCATTTCGCCCGCGAGGAAGGCTCGCTTGACTTCAGTGATGTAAATGGTCGCGACGAACACGTTGTCGCTAATGGCCGAGAGCAGGCCATTGGCAATGTACAACATGCCCGGTTGTTGATTGGACGGCAGCGCCAGCACCCACTGGATCAGCGGCGTGAACAATTGCTGATCGTGAATCACCGCGACCACCGCGAAAAACACCACCAGCAGCGCGGTGAACGGCATCGCGTCCTTGAATGCGGTGCCCAGGCGATGCTCGTCGGTGATGCCGGAGAAGGCGGTGATGAGCACGATCACCATAAGGCCGATGAGGCCCACCTCCGCCACATGAGACGCCAGTGCGGCAATCAGAATCAGCGCCGCCAGCCCTTGAACAATAAGCGCTGCACGCTGACGCGTAGTACGTTCGGCATTGTCTTGCGCGGCGTAATCAGCCAGCACGGCCCGTACGTTGTCCGGCAGCAAGGTGCCGTAACCGAACCAGCGCAGCTTTTCCAGCAGTACGCAGGTCGCCAGGCCTGCTATCAGTACCGGCAGCGAAACCGGGGCGATCTTCAGAAAGAATTCGGAAAAATGCCAACCCATCTCATGCCCGATCAGCAGGTTCTGCGGTTCGCCCACCAGGGTACACACACCACCGAGCGCCGTGCCCACGGCACCGTGCATCAGCAGGCTGCGCAGAAAGGTGCGGAACTGATCGAGATCCTCATGATGGAGCTGGGGCAAGTGTCGATCGTCGCTGTATTCACTGTCCTGTCGCGGGTCGCTGCCCGAAGCCACCCGGTGATATACCGAGTAGAAGCCCACGGCCGCACTGATGATCACGGCCGTGACGGTCAGGGCATCGAGAAACGCTGACAGAAACGCCGACAAAAAGCAGAACATCAACGCCAGCATGGCTTTGGAGCGCACGCCCAGCAGCAGGCGCGAGAACAGAAACAGCAGCAGGTCTTTCATGAAGTAGATGCCGGCCACCATGAACATCAGTAGCAGGATGACCGGGAAGTTGTGCGCCAGTTCGTCATATAGCGCCTGGGGGGTAGTCATTTTCAGCAACAAGGCTTCGACCAGCAACAAGCCGCCGGGCATCAATGGGTAGCACTTGAGTGCCATGGCCAGTGTGAAAATGAACTCGAGCACCAGCAACCAGCCTGCCGCCACCGGACCAACGGTCCATAGCACCAGGGCATTGAGAATAAGAAATCCGACAATACAGAATTTGTACCAGAGAGGAGAGTTGCCGAGAAAGTTGTGGGCGAACGCTTTGGCCATGGAGCCGGACATCGGCTACTCCTTGTTTTAAGAAGCGCGCAAGTTGCCGTAAGCGAAAGAGAAGATCAAGGCAAGAATTCAGCCCAGATAACGGGCGACAATCGCATGGTAGTTACCATCCAGTGAATAACCCGCGATAACGATATTGCCATCGGATTGAACGGCCAAAGAAGTGGCGGTATCGAGACTGCGTCCGAGTCGGGTGCGAATCCAGCCGTTGCCGTCACCAAAGTTGCAATCGAGTTGGCCATCAGGCAAGTAGCGGCCCAGCATGAAATCCGCTTCTACGCCACCAATGGTTGCGCCCGCCGTGACCACAGTCCCGTCCGGCTGTGCCTCGGCGGCGGTCCACTGGCAGCCATTGCGGCCCACCTCCAGCAGATAGGGCAGGCCATCATTGCAGTGCATGTCGGTTCGGCCATTGCCATGAATTTTCAGCGACAGGCAGCGCATGGGATCACGGCTGCTGCCAAAGCACTGCAGGTCACCATTGCCATGCTGGATGATCTGGCTGACCTGGGCACCGTGTCCTTCGGCCTTGAACGTCATGAAACCATCCACGGCAAAGCGTTCGTCGAGGCTGCCATCGGCGTTATAACGTGCCAGCAAACCCTCTTCGGGAAAGTTGATCGAGCCGCCGACCAGAATCCGGCCGTCGTGTTGCACCAGGAGGCTGTTGAGCCAGGTATTCATCAACAAGTGCCTGACCACCACAAATCCCCGGCCATTGAAGCTGTTGTCCAACGTGCCGTCAGTGTTTAGCCGAATGAGCATGCCGGCATGATCGGCCAGTTCAAAATGATGATTGGCCACCAGCACGATGCGGCCGTCGTCCTGGAGCCCGGCATCGCAGGCTTCGGCACCGGGCACGCCGGGTGGCAGCCAGGTGTCGCGAACGCCATGGGACAAATTGCCCGGCAGGCGCACCACGCAGCGTCCATTGTCGCCAAACCCCTGTACTGGCCGCCCTTGCGCATCGAACAACGCTACGGCGGGGAGGGTGCGGTGAGCGTTTTCATAGTGCAGACCGATGAGCAGAATGTGGCCGCCAGGTAACGCGTGAACATTGCCAGCCATGGCTTCGAAGCCCGGTTCGAATTGCCCGATGACGCTGCCTTGAACACCGAAGGCAAGATCCGCCGAGCCATCCCCCAGCAGGCGGGCGAGGCCGAAGCGGCTGCCGTCCGGCATGCCCACCTTTGCCGCCACCAGCACACGCCCTTGCGCATCGATGGCGACGCCGTTGGCCATGCTGGAAATGCTGCTAGCGAAGTACACCTGGGTTTTGCCGTGGTTGGCGAAATCGCTATCGAGATGGCCGGCGTTATCGAGTGTCGGCTGGAGGGCTAGAACGGACGGGGTTGCCATGCACGCATCTCCTTGCGATTCGCCACTGTCCAAGAATTGGGTGGGCGACCTTATAAGGAGAATATTCAAGCGCCGAAAGCATTAATACACAACTGATAGAACTAACAGGCGGAGGGTCGTTGTGTGCCACAACAGTGTCTTTTCGAACCAAAGGCAAGCCTGCAAAGGATTCAGGGTTGCGAAAGTTCAAATAACGATACGACGCAAGTGAAGTTGTCCAAGAAAAACAGAACAACTAACGACAGGAGGGTGGGCGCGGATTACCCCGGGTAATCCGCAAAAAAGATCAATGCGGCATCGACCACGATTGCAGTTTGTAGCCTTCCTGGCTCAGTTCTTCGCGGGCCTGTTCAAGCACGCGTTCGAGTTGCTGTGGGTCGGTGTAGGCGCTGCTCGGGATCTGCTTGCGACCTATACTGTTGTTAGTGCGGTCGATGACGGTCAGGCTGAGTTCACCGTTGCCGTCCTGTGGCGCCCAGGCCACGCACTGGAAAGGCTTGAAGGCACGGTCGGCAATCAAAAGAGCTTCGTTGATACGGAGCGGGGCGTTCATAGGATGTTCTCTCAATAGGCCCAATCAAGTGATGTGCCGACAGTTGGGCTTACCGTTCGGCTGGTTACTTGTACTGATGCCCGCAACCGTGGTCCGGGTCACACATGAAGAAAAGAAATTTCAACTTTCTTTCGTGGACATTTCACAAGTGCGCGTCTTGAAAGCTGAATGAAAGGTTGCTGGATCGATAGGCAACTAATAAAACAGCTTCTTATAACTATTTACGCAACCGCTCTATAGTCAAACGTTACAAGGCGCTGTCAAATTCTTGCTAACGTTACAGTCGGGTCCGCCAAATGACTGTTTTTAATAATATTTCCTAGAATTTGGCGCCAAGGAACAGTCATGAGCGAAGCGCCTGCCTTGAGACGTCTATTAGTGGTTGACCCCTGTGACGACTGCCATCGTCTGTTACCCGGATTACGCTCCGTGGGTTGGGATGTCGACAGTTGCTCGCTGGAGAACGCCGCCGACCGAACCTGTGACGTGGGACTGTTGCGCCTGCAACCCTTTCATCTGGAGCGGCCGGATGCGGTCAAGGAATTGATCAGTCGCAGCGGTACCGAGTGGATCGCGGTGCTCAACCAGGAAGTCCTTCGATTGCAGAATGTCGGCGATTTCGTCTGTGAGTGGTTTTTCGACTTTCATACCTTGCCGTTCGATGTTTCCCGGGTTCAGGTCACACTGGGTCGGGCGTTCGGCATGGCGCGCTTGCGCGGGCAGGGTACGGTTCACATTGATCAGCCCGAGCATGAGTTGCTCGGCGACAGCAAACCGATACGTGAATTGCGCAAACTGCTGAGCAAGCTGGCACCCACTGAATCACCGGTGCTGATTCGCGGTGAGAGTGGTACCGGCAAGGAGCTGGTCGCACGCACGCTGCACCGACAGTCTCAGCGGCACAGCAAACCCTTTGTCGCGATCAACTGCGGCGCCATTCCCGAGCACTTGATCCAGTCTGAATTGTTCGGCCATGAGAAGGGTGCCTTTACCGGTGCCCATCAACGCAAGGTCGGACGCATCGAAGCGGCCAACGGCGGCACGTTGTTCCTTGACGAAATCGGTGACCTGCCGCTGGAGTTGCAGGCCAACCTGTTGCGTTTCCTGCAGGAAAAACACATCGAGCGGGTGGGTGGCAGCCAGCCGATTCCGGTGGATGTGCGGGTGCTGGCGGCGACCCACGTCGATCTTGAGGCCGCGATCGAGAAGAAGCGTTTCCGCGAAGATCTGTATTACCGCCTGAACGTGCTGCAAGTGGTGACTGCACCGCTGCGTGAACGCCATGGCGATCTGTCGATGCTGGCCAACCACTTCTCCCACTTCTACAGCCACGAAACCGGCCGTCGTCCACGCAGCTTCAGTGAAGATGCATTGATCGCGATGGGTAAACATGACTGGCCAGGCAACGTTCGTGAACTGGCCAACCGCGTGCGCCGGGGCCTGGTACTGGCCGAAGGTCGACAGATCGAGGCTCGGGACCTGGGGCTGATCAGCCAGCAAACCGTCGCCACCCCCATGGGCACGCTGGAAGACTACAAGACTCGGGCCGAACGCCAGGCCCTGTGCGATGTATTGAATCGTCACAGCGACAACCTGAGTGTTGCGGCGAAGGTCCTGGGCGTATCCCGGCCGACCTTCTACCGGTTGCTGCACAAACATCAGATCCGCTGATATCCGCCCACCCTGTAGGAGCGAGCCTGCTCGCGATGGAGGTCAACGATAACGTTGACTGTCGGCCCCCCCACGGCGACTGTGCCACCATCGCGAGCAGGCTCGCTCCTACAGAAGTCAGGACAAACGAAAGCCCCGCTGCAATCGAATTCGCAGCGGGGCTTTTTGTTCCGGGTCAGAAGTAATAAGGGAATTTCAGGCTGAACTGGAAGTCCGGGGCATCATCCGTCATGCCGATGGACAGGTTGGGAACGATGGTCAGGTTATCGGTGGCCGCAATGGTCATGCCGATGTTGAAGTAACCGGCGTTGGCGTCGCTGGAGGTGACGGATTGCCAATCTCCGCCATCTTGCTTGATCCTGCTCTTACGTTGCACAACATCCGACACCGAGAACGACATACTCATTTTTTCGTTCAGGGCGAACGCGATGCCGGCACCGAGCTGGAAGCTGTCGCCAATTTGCACCTTGCCCGGGTTTTTCACGTTGACCGTGGAGCTGATGTCGTCGAACGATTCCTCCAGGTTGTGGGTATAGGAGAAGCTGCCAAACAACACGGCCGGGTCAAACGTCTTGACCAGCGAGATGCCCGGCGTGATCGACCATACGCCGTTGCCGGTGGGCAAGGTGTCTGGCACGAACAGGTTGGTGTTGGCATCCGATTGGCGCAGCTTGATTCCGAACGGGTCCTTGCCGGTAGGCGCCTTGACGCGCAAGGTCACGACGGCATCGGGCGTGTTGACCGATTCGTCCATGAACTTGTAGGCGATACCGAAGTTCACGTCGCCGATCGTCGGGTCGCGGGTAACCGTGTCTTCGGTCGTGACGTTCGAGGCGCCGCCGTTGCCACCACCGGACTGGTAGGTGGATTCGCGGTAAATCACCGGCACGTTCAGGTCGAACTGCCAGCGATTGTCGAAGTTGTAGCGGCCGGTCAGGTCAAGCGTCCAGGTGTCAGCCTTGATCCGGTCCAGGTTGATGTTGCCCAGAAAGATCGAGTCCAGCGCAAGGAACCCGTTGAGGATCAACTGGCGAGTGTCGTAACGCGAGTAGGTGATCCCGGTTTCGAAGCTGAATTTGCCGCCGCCGAAGAAACCACTGGCCTCGTCATACAGGTTGGAAACGCTTTGTGCCGGTTGCGAATCATCTGCCAGGGATTGACCGTAGGAACTGCCAGTCCCCCCACCGGCTGCGCCCCCTGATGCGGCCGCAGCTCCGGTTCCTGTGGCGACTTGTTGCGAATTGCCTTTCATGTCTGCCGGCGACTTGGCCAGGCGTTTGGGGGGAGGAGATGCCGGTTGGTCTTCTACCTGGCGGACCCGTTGTTCGAGGACCGCCAGGGCTTTTTGCTGTGCTTCGTATCGTTGTTTCAACTCCTGAAGTTCCTGTTTCAGAAGCTCTACTTCCGCATCTGGTGCTGCCTGCACCATTACCGCCGGGAGCAGAGCGCTCAAACATACAACTGCGCGCAGTGGTACTGATCGATACATGAATCAAGCCGTCCCTTAATGCCCAATGGTCGAGACTCAGCGTAGTTCAATATCCAAGGGTGCGAAGTGCGTTGAGTTGAGTCAGGTTGCAGTCCAACGCGCCAGCACTCGGGCCATTATTATTGAGTACAACGTTGAGCTGAGTGAGGTTGTTGACCATGTTGCTGTTACCCAACAGGCGGGTGTTTTGCAGCAGCCCGCCCTGGGCAACTTGTTGCATGGCAGAACCCTGGTTGTTATTGGCCGTAATGGCCATTTGAATACCGCCGCCCGTTGCGGAAACGGCAACATTGCCTGCCGAGTTACTGCCGGAAATGGTCTGCCCGGCCATCAGGGCCTGGCCCTGGCTTGGCACCAGCGCCGGAGCTGTATTGGCTTCCTTGACGTCGATGCTGATGTTGTTGTTGGAGCTGTTGCCATCGCCTGCGGCACGGGTGACCTGAGTGATACCCTGGGTCACTGTGAGGCCGGCGCCACCTGTCACGGTTCCGGTTCCTGGGCCCGAGTTCGAGCCCGAGCCCGAGTCGTGCGAGTTTCCACTGCCACTGTTACCGCTTTGCGAGTAGGTGGAGACATAGAATTGGGGCTTGACCGTCGCGGCCTGAATTTGCATCGAAGTCGACGCGCCGATCATGTCGCCACTGGCGTTGCGCCAGGTACTGCTCATCACCACGCCGAAGCTGATGATCCGCCCCGGCATTACATAACGACCACGCAGCTCGGCCAGCTCCTGGTCCTTGATCTCGATGGGTTTGAATCCGTTGGCAAAACCTGAGGTGCTCGCCACCAGACAGGCAGCGGCCAGCCAATAAGAGGTTTTCATCTGCTGCTCCCGGAGCATCCTGCTCATCGTGTAGGCGATTAAAAGAAGTCGCTCTGTATAAAACCAAAATCCATCAACTCTTGATCTTTGACCGGGTTGAAATTGTCCAGTTTGTTCTTGGCTGTCAGGGGTTCCGGTGGGCTGCGCAATGCATTGGTTTTCTCATAGCCGGGACCTACGATGGCGAAGACAATGCCGTTCCAACCTTTGACAAAGTCGTCGTGGGAGTAGCGCTTGTGGCCGAGTACCGGGTCGCCGATGTAGACCCAGTCTTTGTCGGCACGCTGCAACACCACGAAGTGTTTGTAGCCGCGAATATCCACCAGTACCACCACCGGAATCGTGACTGCTTCGAGCTTTTCAGGTGGGATCTTGTAGCCCCGGGCACGCATGCCGATGCTCTCTACGTAGCGCTTCATGTCCAGCATGGAAAAACCTTGAGTACGGACAAGGTTCTGGTCTGCATTGACCAGCATGCCTTTGATGACGTGCTCTTCATCGACGTCGAGCCAATAGGCCTGGCGCAAAATCGTTGCCAGCGCGGCGGCACCGCAACTGAAATCGGTTTTTTGTTCGACCAGGTCGACAAATTTGCGCTCACGCAAACTCTGCACCTGCTTGTAGACCAGTACACCGCCTGGAAGGGCGGCAACCGGCATCTGTGCGGCCTGAGTCAGGCCAGACAGGCAGAGCAGGGTGATGAGGGCAGTCTTCCGCATGGTCGATACGCCTTGGTGCTGTGGAAAAAAGCCCCGTTGCCGGGGCTTTCCTGACGCTCGCGAATACTAGTTGCCAGTGCAGGCTTTGCAGCCGGCAGCGACGGACAGCGAGTTGAATTGTTGGTTGCCTACACCGGCGGCGTTGTTGAAACCAGCGTTGCCGGACCAGTTGTTGCCCACGTTGCTCATGGTAGCGGTGTTGGTCACAGGGTTTTTCCAGCCGTCTGGAGTCAGCACTTGTTGAGTGTATTGACCAGCCAGCTCGAAGGTCCCCATGGCATTGAACTTGAATTTGTCATCCTTGCCGCCGTTACCACCATGGCCTTTGTCGCCATAACCACCACCATAGCCGCCATGGCCGTGGTCGTTATCCTCAACGGTGCCAGTGCCTTTGGCTACGAACTTGCCATCAGCCTTGAAGGTACCTTTGAGTTCGTCTTTCTTCATGACCTCGGTGCCATAGTTGCTTACAGCCAGACCGGTGGAGGTTTGGGTACCACCGGCAGCAGCGCCTGCTACACGGCCGCCCGACACTGCAATTGCCAGGTCGTTTTTCTGTTGGTTGAAGTCGCCGGCCGCGTTGTTTGCACCAATGTTGCCGGAGCCGCTGTTGCCAACATTGTTCATGTTCGCCGTGGCGGTGCTGGAGTAGTTATAGACGGTGTTGGCGGTGTTGTTTTGGGTGGCGCTGGCAGCTGCGACCGCAGAGCCGAAAATGAAGCTTTCGTCAGCGGTGGCCAGAGCGGCGGCGTTAGCCTGTTGGTTACCATCGCCGGCGGCGTTGTTCATGCCGACGTTGCCGTTGGTGTTATTGCCCGAGCTGTTCATCTGGGCATCATTTTTGGTGCCCTGGTTCAGCACACCGTTGTTGTTGCTGTCCTGTGAATCGATCACCAGGGCCCCAGCACCTGCGGTGAGCGACAGAACTTCTTCAAAAGTTGGGTGTTTAGGCTGCTGATTGCCATGTCCGTTGCCGTGACCATTTCCATGACCGTGATCATCATCACGACCGCCTGCTTGTGCTGCGATTGCCATCACTGCTGCGAGAGCGAAAACCAGTGGTTTTAAGGCCATTGAAGGTTTCATGGTGTTTCTCCGTGCTTATTAGTTGGTTAAGTGTTGGTACTTTCTAATCGCACTGCGTTTGGGTCAGTCAGCGACCCGGATGCTCAGGGTGTTAGCCATTCGGTTCCCCACCCCGGCACTCTGGTTCACCTGGATTACCCCCCGGCTGCCGGTGAAGGCCTGGTCGCTTGTGACGACCTGGCGACTGCCGGTTGGGGTGCCAGTTGCTCCTGAGTTCGGTAACAGCGCCACGTTCTGTTGAGAAAGGACGCTATCGTCAATCGCCTGCGGAATCGCACTGATGCTGATGCGCATGGCGTTGGCCATCTGGTTGTTGGCCCCGGCGCCCTGGTTGACGCCCAGTACACCGTTGCCATTAGTGAAAGAGTTGCCGCCGATGGTGGCCGTCGCGTTCATCGACGGATTGGCGGGCGTGGTGATTTTCTGGATGACGCTGGTGGTTGCCGAGGCTTCGGTACCGATGGCGATGGCGCGGACGTTGGCCTGTTGTTGCTGATCGCCGGCGGCTTCGTTGACGCCGTAGTTGCCGTTGTACCGAGCGCCGGAATTCTGAATGTCTGCGTTATTGATCGTACTTACGCTGGAATCGGCCATGACGCTGGTGCAGGCGAACAGGGCGAGGAAAAGGGCGGAACGACTCATGTCATTGACCTCCAGCCATTCTGGTCAGTGGAGAAAGGCCAGTGCTCATGGCACGGTTGATGGTTCCTGAGATGGCGCCACCGCTACCTCCGCCGTGACCGGCGCCCATGCCTGGCATACCGTTGGGATTGGTAACGACGTTAAGGCCCTGCATGCCATTGAGAGCCTGGCCGTTGGCGCCATGCAGGGATGCACCGCTGGTGACGCCCGCTATGTCGGCATCGCTCAGTTCGCCAGTAACGCGAGCCGAAGGATTCACGTTGACAGTGGTCGGGTAGGGGTCTTTGCCACCGGTACGGCCAATCGGCACAGGTTGAACGTCACGTTGCAGCACGATGACGCCGTTGCCCTCGGCTTGAACATCCAAACTGAGCACCGAGGTGGTGGCACTTCCTATCAGCAGGAGGCAGGTCAAGCCTTTATTGAATGTCCCCACGGCAGCAATTCCTTCTTCTTGTGGGCTGGCCCCTGGTCAGCGTTGTGAAGGAGAGAGCGAAAGCTGTGCCGGTTTTTGAAATTATTGGTAATTCAATGACTTGCAAACTTTGTCCGGGAACGGAGGATTCGATCTGTTTCAACGCTGAGACAACGCAGGGTGCCTGCGGCCGTCTAAATCGCTTGCGATGCTCTGGAACGGGGGTTTGCGCGTACGTGTATCAATGGATTAACAAGGCGGGACGCAACAGGGCGAAGGGCTCAAGCACGCCCTTTGCGATGGGGAAGGTGTTTCAGGATCGGACACTTTGCCCCCGGAAAAGGGGAAACCAGCGGGTAAATTGCCCCAAAATCAGGGGTGGGCAGTGAGCAGCCTCGACACCGCTTTCAAGGCGTGGGCCTGGCGATCCGCCCAGTCGCCTCGCAGAATTTCCACCGGCTGGCGATGAAGTTCCAGCCAGGCCAGGGTGCTGTTGAAAAAGCATTGGCGTTCGTCCAACCCCGGTTGGCAACGCTGGCCATCATCCGTCCACTCGACATTTTCCGGTGACAGCAACAGGTGCAAGTCGTAGTGCCGAGCCAGCAGGGCCTGCTCGATCCAGGCCGGACAATCGCCAAACAGGGTCTGGCTCCAGAGCATGTTGCTCAAAAGGTGCGTATCGAGAATGAGCAGCTCGGGTTGCCGGGCACGGGCCTCGTCTTCCCAACGCAGTTGGCCCTGGGCGATCTCCGTAATATCGGCAAAGCAAGTATCGCGCCGGGTATGGTCGATGAACCAGCGCACGTACTCGCCGACCACGATCCCGCCAAAATGCTTTTGCGTTTCGGCCGACAACCAGCTCTTGCCGCTGGATTCCGGCCCGGTGAGCACCAGTACTTTCATGTGCGCAGCGCCGGTACCGCGCGCCATTCACGCCAGCCTTGCACCGCCAGCATCAGGAACAATGCGTAGAGCGCGGCGGTCAGGTACAGCCCTTTATAGATGAACAGCCCGACGAAAATCACATCCACGACAATCCACAACGGCCAGCACTGAACGCGTTTCTGCGCCATCCACACCTGCGCCACGAGGCTGAAACCGGTGAGTGCCGCATCCAGCCAGGGTTGGGCTGCATCGGTCCAGTGCGCCATGGCGGCGCCGAGCAACAGGCTGCCAATTGCCCCGATCACCAGTCCGTAGAGCACGGATGTGCCGTCAAGCCGGCTGACTTCGCGCCCGAGCCTTGCCTCGCCCGCACGGGTCCATTGCCACCAGCCATAGATTTGCAGAGCGGCATAAATCACTTGCAGGAGCATGTCCGAATACAGCTTCACCTCGAAGAAGATCCAGCTATAGATCAGCACCATGACCAGGCCGATCGGCCAGCACCAGGGGTTCTGTTTGACCGTCAACCAGACGGCAATGACACCGAGGGTGGCGGCGAACAGTTCGAGCCCGGACATGCAGGTTCCTTGGGGAAATGGAAGAGGGCGCGGATTGTACCTTGTGTAGGAGCGAGCCTGCTCGCGATGAACGCCAGGGCACCGCGTTTCTTCAGGATGCCCGCGTAATCGTTTTCGTCCATCGCGAGCAGGCTCGCTCCTACAGAGGGCTAAACGCGGAACTGGCGAAGCAGGCCGTTCAACTGCTCGCTCAAGTCCTTGAGGTGCACGCTGGCGGCGCTGGATTGTTCCGCCGCCAGCGCGGTGTTGTGGGACAGACCGGCCGCCTGCGTGACGTTCTGGTTGATGTCCTCGACCACGTGCGCCTGCTGCAGCGTCGCGCTGGCAATCGATGCATTCAGTCCGGTGAGATTGCGCAATGCCTGGCTGATGGCATTCAGGCTGCTGCCGGCCAGGCCTGCCTGTTCGATCGTGAGTTGGGATGCCCGGCTGCTTTCGCCGATCACTTTGACCGCCGCCTCGGAATGATTCTGCAGGCGTTCGATCATCGACTGGATTTCCGCCGTGGACTTCTGGGTGCGCTGGGCCAACAGGCGTACCTCGTCCGCCACCACTGCAAAGCCACGACCCTGCTCACCAGCCCGGGCGGCCTCAATGGCGGCATTGAGTGCCAGCAGGTTGGTCTGCTCGGCGATGGAGCGAATCACTTCCAGCACGCTGCCGATCTGCGTGCTTTCGGTGGCCAGCGTACGTATCACTTCCACAGCCTGGTCGATGGTGGAGGACAGCGTGTCGATCTGTTGCAGGCTGCCATCGATATTGACCTGGCCCTGTTGTGCCTGGGCCTCGGCATCACGCATTTCGCTGGCGGCCTGTTCGGCGTTTTTCGCCACGTCCTGCACGCCATAGGTCACTTCATTCATCGCGGTGGCCACCAGCTCCATCTGTTGCGACTGCTGCTGGCTGCGCTGCTGGGCCTGGGAAGCATCGTTGCCCAGTTCGCTGGAAGACTGGCCCAGCGCGGTCGCGGAGGCTTGCAATTGACCGATGACCCCGCGCAGCTTGGCGGTGAATGCATTGAAGTGGTGGGCCAGTTGCGTGATTTCATCCTTGCCCAACGTATCGAGGCTTCGGGTCAGATCGCTTTCGCCGCTGGCGATGCTGGCCATGGCGTTCACGGTTTCGCGCAGGGGCTGGGCGATGCTGCGGGCAATCATGAACACCAGCAGCACCATGATCACAGCAATCGCCAGGCCAATGGAGGATGCCTTCCAGACCTGGCCATAGAACTCGGCCTGCATGTCATCGATGTACACCCCGGAACCGATCACCCAGCCCCAGGGCTCGAACAGTTTGACGTAGGAGGTTTTTTCCACCGGCTCGCTGGCACCCGGTTTCGGCCAGCGATAATTGACCAGCCCGGCGCCCTTGGCCTTGGCAATGGCGACCATTTCGTTGAACACGGCGAAGCCATCCGGATCGCGGATGGACGACAGGTTCTGCCCATCGAGTTTCGGGTTGGCCGGGTGCATGACCATCACCGGCGTCAGATCATTGATCCAGAAGTAGTCGTTCTGGTCGTAACGCAGGCCGCGAACGGCGTTCAGCGCCTGTTTCTGTGCGGTCTCGCGAGTGAGGGTGCCAGCGCTTTCCAGCTCATGGTAGTAGGCGAGGATGCCGCTGGCGGTTTGCACCACATGCTGCGTTTTCTGCGCCTTGGCCTGATACAGATCCTCGTGAATCTGCTTGAGCATGATGACGCCCAAGGCCAGGAGCATGGTGACGGCCACGATCAGGATGAGCGACAGCCGCCGGCTGATCGATAGGGTGCGCAAGCTATTCATAAGGCGGTGCTCCGGTTTCTTGTTTTTGTAGTAATTGATCGCCAGCATCTTGCAAGGCCCGATCAGGCGTCGGCGCTTTTCACGCTTGTCTGATAGCATTTCGGCCCCGCGCGGAAAAACCTGAGTTCAAGCTGATATTTCACGGAGTTTTCTCGGGAGTGCGGGTATCTTGTGCGCGCGGGTTTTCGACTACGCCAAACGATTTGAAAAATATTGACGGGGCATGCGCCAATGCATGGCCTTTGGGGGATTGATGGATCTTTGGACTGCCTTTCAGGCGTTGATTCTTGGGGTTGTAGAGGGACTGACGGAGTTTTTGCCGATTTCCAGTACCGGGCACCAGATTATCGTGGCCGACCTGCTTGATTTCGGTGGCGAGCGCGCCATGGCGTTCAACATCATCATCCAGCTCGGGGCGATCCTGGCCGTGGTCTGGGAGTTTCGTCGCAAGATTTTCGACGTGGTCGTTGGCTTGCCAACGCAGCCGAGCGCACGGCGCTTTACCGCCAACCTGCTGATCGCTTTCCTGCCGGCGGTGGTGCTGGGGGTGATCTTCGCCGACCTGATCCACCATTACCTGTTCAACCCGATCACCGTGGCCGCCGCCCTGGTCGTGGGCGGCTTCATCATGTTGTGGGCCGAAAAGCGTCAGCATCAAGTGCACGCCGAGACGGTCGATGAGATCAGCTGGAAAGATGCGCTCAAGGTGGGCTTCGCCCAGTGCCTGGCGATGATTCCGGGTACCTCGCGCTCTGGCGCGACCATCATCGGCGGCCTGTTGTTCGGCCTGTCGCGCAAAACCGCCACCGAGTTTTCCTTCTTCCTCGCCATGCCGACCATGGTGGGCGCGGCGGTCTACTCGGGCTACAAGTACCGTGGCCTGTTCGTGCCGTCGGACTTCCCGGTGTTTGCCTTGGGCTTCGTTGTCGCATTCATCTTCGCGATGATTGCCGTCAAGGGACTGCTCAAGTTCATCGCCAGCCACAGTTATGCGGTATTCGCCTGGTACCGAATCGCGTTCGGCCTGCTGATTCTGGCGACCTGGGCATTTGGCTGGGTTGACTGGGCTGCGGCCAAGCCGTGAGTGATACCCGCGCGCGCAGCAATCCCGGGCGCAGCAGTACTGGAAAGCCTGGGGGCGGCATTCGTCAGCTTCGGCTGAAAGTGCTGATTTTCGCGATTCTGTGCGCGCTGCCGCTGTTCGGCTCGGTGTCGTTCTGGCTGCGAGGGATATCTTTAATTCCCCTGGCGGCCTACGGCATCGTCAGCGTGCTGGCGTTCTTCCTTTATTGGAGTGACAAGCGCAAAGCCATCTCTGACCGTTGGCGCACGCAGGAAAACGTCCTGCACGCGCTGGAGCTGGCTGGCGGCTGGCCGGGCGCCTTGCTGGCCCAGCAGGTTTTCCGGCACAAGACACGCAAAGTGTCGTTTCAGCTGTTGTTCTGGATGATCGTGTTGCTGCATCAGGTCTTCTGGATCGACATGCTGTTTCTGGGCTCGAATTTGTTGGCCCTGTTCTGACCGATCTCTGTAGGAGCGAGCATGCTCGCGATGGACATCAACGCTAACGCGGGAAACCTGATACCCCGCGGTGTTCTCGGGTGCATCGCGAGCATGCTCGCTCCTACAGAAACCCGCGTTTATCAGAGCAGCAAGCCGACTTGAGTGCGCTTGGGCAATTTGCTTACCACCAGTTGATGGGAGCGCTGCAACAGCCCTTGCAGCTCCTCGGTACCCAGCGGGTAAGGCGTCTGCATGATGATCCATTGGGCTCGCGCCAGGTAAGGTGCGGGATGAATGCCGGGGCGATCGCAATGCCCCAGGAACAGGTCCTTGTCGACCTTGAAAGCCAGGGATTCACCCCGCAGGTTCTGCAGGGCGAACATCTTGTTCCCGGCAATCGAAAACACCCGCACACCACCCCACTTGTAGTCTTCCCGTGCGCCCGGCAGGGCGAGGCAGAATTGCGCGACGTCCTCTTCGCTCATGCGACCAGGTTTCATATCAGTCGATCCCCACAGGCATTGAATGTTTCGATCAGATGGTCCAGCCAGGCCCTGACGGCAGGCATCACGCCCCGTCGATGAGGATAAACCGCCTGCAGCCAGCCACCCGGCAACGACCATTCGGGCAACAATTGCACTAGCGAACCGTCGGCCAGTTCCTGTTCGCAATACATCATCGGCAGCGTGGTGAAACCCTGGCCGGCGAGGGCACAGGTTTTGCGCACGATGAAATCGTCGATACCCAGGCGCGCTTCCATGGCCAGGTCGTAGTGCTTGCGCTGCTGGTCCACCAGGCGAATGTGCACCAGCCGATCCGGTTCCAGGGCGCCCAGTACCGGCAGGTTTTTCAGGTCGTCCGGATGCTTGATCGTCTGGCCGTGGAGGAACGCGGGGCTGGCCACCACAAGCATCTGCGCCTGGCGCAGTCGGCGGGTCACCAGCAAGGGGTCTTCATCCCCCGGCTCTCGTACACGCAACGCGACGTCGACGCCCTCGGTAACCAGATCGACCCGGCGATTGACCAGCATGACCTCCAGTTGCACTTGGGGGAATTTCTCCAGGAAGCGGCTGATCACATCCGGCAGCATTTCGTGAGCCAGGCCGACGGGTGAGGACACCCGCAGGCGTCCACGGGGCTCGCTCGACATACTGGCCACGGCTTCATCGGCCATTTCCGCTTCCAGCAACATCGCCTGGCAATGGCGCAGATAACGCTCGCCCACGGCGGTCAATTTGAGTTGGCGCGTAGTGCGTTGCAGCAATCGCGCGCCCAGGCGTTCTTCCAGCTCGGCAATCCGCCGCGACAGTCGCGACTTGGGAATCCCCAGCAAGCGCCCGGCCGCCGCGAAACCGCCGGCTTCAACCACCTTGGCAAAGTAATAGAGGTCGTTAAGATCCTGCATCGTCAACACCCGATTGTTCTATCAGTGAGACAAACTATCGCATTGTTGCAGTCTAATCAGCTATTGGTTTGCTCTGTAGGATTGTTTCCATCAGGTCGCCCTGGCGGCGATCCTCACCTGGAGATCCCACATGAAACTGCTGCATATCGATTCGAGCATTCTTGGCGACAACTCGGCTTCCCGTCAGCTGAGCGGCGAAGTCGTAAAAGCCTGGCAAGCCGCCGAGCCAAGCGCCGTGGTGACTTACCGCGACCTGGCCGCCGATGCCATCAGCCACTTTTCCTCGACCACCCTGGTCGCCGCTGGTACCACCGCTGAACTGCGCAATGCCGCACAACAGCACGAGGCCGACCTGAGCGCGCAGACCCTGGCCGAATTCCTCGCCGCCGATGCCGTCGTCATTGCAGCTCCGATGTACAACTTCACCATCCCGACTCAGTTGAAAGCCTGGATCGACCGCATTGCGGTTGCCGGTCAGACCTTCCGCTACACCGAAGCCGGTCCTGAAGGTCTGTGCGGCGGCAAGAAAGTGGTGATCGTTTCGACTTCCGGCGGCATTCACGCAGGCCAGGCGACTGGTGTAGCCCACGAGGACTACCTGAAAGTGCTGTTCGGGTTCATCGGTATCACCGACATCGAGTTCGTCCGTGCCCACGGCCTGGCTTACGGTGACGAAGTCCGTAACAAAGCCATGAGCGACGCCCACACGCAAATCAGCGAGCAACTGTTCGCCGCTGCGTAAGGCTTGCGTAAAGCCGTTCAACGGCACAGGCAAACCACCAAAAAACTCTGTATTCTGATCACGCAAGTGGCAGATGCAGAGTTTTTTGTTTCTAGCCATTACACATTTGCTGAAATAGTGGCCCGGGTTATGCAGTCGAGGGGAAACGTCTTCGATCCGGTAACAGGTGGGGCGACCCATGATGCGTCTTTGTGCAACTTTATTGATATGCCTGCTTGGCAGCCTGAATTCGGTGCACGCCGCCCCTGCGCCCCATCCTCACTGGAGCGTCGGTTATCACGAGTTGAGTTTTCTCGATCCCCTCGACCTGCAGCCGATGCGTGCCATCGCGTTCTATCCTTCCAGCGAAAAAGAGCACACCAGCAAGCTCGAGGGCTATAACGTCGAGGCCGGTGAAGACACCAAAGTGGCCATGGGCCGCTTCCCCATGCTGATGCTGTCCCACGGCAACACCGGAACCCCGCTGGCCCTGCATGACCTGGCGACATCCCTGGCGCGCAAGGGGTTTGTCGTGGTGGCAGTGATTCATCCAGGCGACAATTCCAAGGACCATAGCCGCCTCGGCACCTTGAGCAATCTTTACGGCCGGCCCATCCAGATCTCCGAAGCCATCACCGCGACCCTCGGCGACCGCATGCTCGCGCCCTTCGTCAATGCTGATCAGGTGGGTGTCATCGGCTATTCCGCCGGTGGCGAGACAGCGCTGATATTGTCCGGCGCCACGCCGGACCTCGATCGCCTGCGCCGTTACTGCCAGGAGCGTCCGGACGACCGCGATGCCTGTAACACCCAGGGTGAGCTGATCGTCGACCGTGATGATCTGCAACCGGTGGCCGACCCGCGTGTCCATGCGCTGATGCTGATGGCGCCGCTGAGCCTGAAATTCGGCCGTCATACCCTGGCTGATGTGCATGTACCGGTACTGATGTACAGCGGGGATGGCGACAAGTTGGTGCCCATCGACAAAAACGCCGTCGCCCTGGCGCGTAAACTGCCGGTGGCACCGGACTTCAAGTTACTGGCCGGGGCAGGGCACTTCGTCTTCATGGCGCCGTGCAACGACGAGCAGATTGTCATCATGCCGGCGCTTTGCACCGATGCCGATGGCGTCGACCGCGAGGACATTCACCGCAACCTGATCACCGAAGCCGGGCGCTTCTTTTCGCGCACCTTGGGCAAGGCTTCGCGGGCCGGCATGCAGACCGCCGATCAATAACCACACCGCAATACTGTGGGAGCGAGCCTGCTCGCGAAGGGGCCAGTACATCCAGCAGTTTTGTTGTCTGGCATACCGCCTTCGCGAGCAGGCTCGCTCCCACATTGGATGCGGCAGGCCTAATCCATCGCCCGATGCCTGAGCAGCAAGGTCAACCCCAACCCGCTGATCGACAGCAACGCCGCAATAAAGAAAATCCACGAATACCCCAGGTTCAGCGCTACCGCGCCCATCAACGGCCCGGCAATCGCCAACGCCAGATCGAAAAACACCGCATAAGCACTCAGCCCCGCGCCACGGCTGGAGTTGGGCACCTGCTTGATCGCCTCGACACCGAGTGCCGGATACACCAGCGACAGGCCGAAACCGGTCAGGCCGGCACCGATCAGGGCGTAGCCCGTCGAGGGGGCGAGCCATAGCAACGCCAGGCCCACAGTTTCGATAGTCATGCAGGCAATGGCCGAGGTGAACCCGCCAAAACGGCTGATGCTGGAAATGAACAGCAGCCGCGCCAGAATGAAGCACACGCCGAATACCGTCAGGCAGTAAGCCGCGCCGCTCCAGCCACGGTTGACGTAATACAGGGTGATAAAGGTGGTCAGGGTGCCGTAGCCGATGGACGCCAGGCTCAAGCTGGCACCAAATGGCGCGATACGCCCGAATACCGCCCAAAAGGGCAGGCGCTCACCGCGCACCACCGGTACCGAGGGTTTGTTGCGGATCAATATCAGGGCCAACGCAGCGAGTACTGACAGGGCGATCCCGAGGCTGGCGAACCCCAGTTGATCAACCATCACGACCCCAAGCGGCGCGCCGATGGCGATGGCGCCGTAGGACGCAATGCCGTTCCAGGAAATCGAGCGCGCGGTATGTTCAGCCCCTACCTGGCCCATGCACCAACTGATGGTGCCGACCCCGATCAGGCCTTGGGCGATCCCGAGCAGCAGGCGGCCGGCAATCAGAATCAGCAGGCTCAACAACGGCATGCTCTGCAGCAGGGTCGACAACAACGTAAGCGCTCCGCTCAGGACAATGCCCGACAGTCCATAAACGATCGCACGCTTGGTACCGATGCTGTCGGACATGCGTCCGGCCATCGGGCGGCTGAGCAGGGTGGCGAGGTATTGCGAGCCGATGGTCAAGCCGGCAATGACCGCGCTGAACCCCAGTTGCTCGTGAACGTAACCCGGCAGCACCGCGATCGGCAGGCCGATGCAGAGGAAGGCGATAAAGGTATAGAAGACGATGGAGACGATCTGCAGGGTGATCGCCATGGAGCTTTGCGGTGGGTGTTGCTGCGCAGACATGAGGACTCGTTCGCGGGCGGCGGTGGGAGAACTGCATGATGGCGTGGCGGAGGGATAAAAGAAAGCAGGCTAACTATCATTAATGTGGCTGCTCTGTAGGAGCGAGCCTGCTCGCGATGGTCGTCATCGATAACGCGCGTCTTCTGGTTCAACGCGGTGATCTTGATGCCATCGCGAGCAGGCTCGCTCCTACAGGTTTGTCGCTTTTCTTAGAACACCACACCCTGACTGCGCAGGTAATCGTCATAGGTGCCGCTGAAGTCGGTCACGCCATTGGGGCTCAGCTCGATGATGCGGGTGGCCAGGGACGATACGAACTCACGGTCGTGGCTGACGAAGATCAGCGTGCCCGGGTAGTTCTCCAGCGCCAGGTTCAGCGCTTCGATGGATTCCATGTCCAGGTGGTTGGTCGGTTCGTCCATCACCAGTACGTTCGGCTTTTGCAGGATCAGCTTGCCGAACAGCATGCGGCCTTGCTCACCACCGGAGATGACTTTCACCGACTTGAGGATCTCGTCGTTGGAGAACAGCATCCGGCCCAAGGTGCCGCGAATCATCTGCTCGCCCTGGGTCCATTGGCCCATCCAGTCGAACAGGCTGACGTCGTCTTCGAAGTCATGGGCGTGGTCCTGGGCGTAGTAGCCCAGCTCCGCGCTTTCGGTCCACTTCACAGTACCGGCGTCCGGGGTCAACTCGCCCATCAGGGTACGCAGCAGGGTGGTCTTGCCGATACCGTTCGGGCCGATGATCGCCACGCGCTCGCCGGCTTCGACGGTAAAGCTGAAGTTCTTGAACAGGGTCTTGCCGTCGAAGCCCTTGGACATCTTGTCGAGGGTCACGGCCTGGCGGTGCAGCTTCTTGGTCTGTTCGAAGCGGATGAACGGGCTGACGCGGCTCGAAGGCTTGACCTCGGCCAGCTGGATCTTGTCGATCTGCTTGGCGCGAGAGGTGGCCTGCTTGGCTTTCGAGGCGTTGGCCGAGAAGCGGCTGACGAAGGTCTGCAGTTCGGCGATCTGCGCCTTTTTCTTGGCGTTGTCCGACAGCAGTTGCTCGCGGGACTGGGTCGCGGCAGTCATGTACTCGTCGTAGTTGCCCGGGAACAGGCGCAACTCGCCGTAGTCCAGGTCCGCCATATGGGTGCAGACGCTGTTGAGGAAGTGACGGTCGTGGGAAATGATAATCATGGTGCTGTTACGCGCCGTGAGAATGGTTTCCAGCCAGCGAATGGTGTTGATGTCCAGGTGGTTGGTCGGTTCGTCGAGCAACAGCACTTCCGGATCGGAGAACAGTGCCTGAGCCAACAGGACGCGAAGTTTCCAGCCTGGCGCGACTTCAGTCATCGGGCCGAAATGCTGTTCCAGCGGAATACCCAGGCCCAGCAGCAGCTCACCGGCGCGGGATTCGGCGGTGTAGCCGTCCATTTCGGCGAATTCGGTTTCCAGCTCGGCCACGGCCATGCCGTCTTCTTCACTCATTTCCGGCAGCGAGTAGATGCGATCGCGCTCGGCCTTGACCTTCCACAGCTCTTCGTGGCCCATGATCACGGTGTCGATCACGGTGAATTCTTCGTAGGCGAACTGGTCCTGGCGCAATTTACCCAGGCGAATGTTCGGCTCGAGCATGACCTGGCCGCCGGACGGCTCGAGGTCACCGCCGAGAATCTTCATGAAGGTCGATTTGCCGCAGCCGTTGGCGCCGATCAGGCCATAACGGTTGCCACCGTTGAACTTGACCGAAACGTTCTCGAAAAGCGGCTTGGCGCCGAACTGCATGGTGATGTTAGCTGTAGAAATCAAAGGTTTTTCCTGCGAAGCAATCAGAGTAGCCAGGGTGCGGCGGTACCGCGCTTGGCCCGAGTCGAAGTGCGCTGAAGACAGGTTTTCCCGTCATCAACCAAGGGGGGCGCAAAGTTTGGCGGCGATTGTACTGGTCTGGCTGTTTAAACGATAGGGCAATGAGGCCGCGCAGGTGCTTTGACGGCATCGGCGCACAGATTTTCACTGTTTGGGGTTAACTTTTGGTTACAAACTGTGGCTAAAATGCCATCCATTACCTGATGCCGATATTCGGTACGGCTCAGGGATGGGCGCCCAGACCGCTTGCAGACACTGCACAAGACCCATGGCCACTGGCAGGGGACGCAGTTTGTTCACTTTTGACGTGTGACGAATTCCGTGAAACTCATCATTGCCGCTATCTACGTTGTATCCATCGCGTACGTGCATCTGCGTGGGCGCGTGCGCCACAAACTGGGCCGCCAACTGAGCGATCACTCGACGTTTCTGGCGCCGATCAACTGCTTCCTTTATCTGTTTTCGAAAATCCCCAACAAGCCTTACCTCAATCCGGCAGATTTTCCCGACCTGAGCCCGTTGCAGACCCACTGGGAAGAAATCCGCGCCGAAGGCCAGAACCTGCTGCACGCCGGTGAGATCAAGCGTTCGAACCAGTATGACGATGTCGGTTTCAACTCGTTCTTCAAGACCGGCTGGAAGCGCTTCTACCTCAAGTGGTACGGCGACAGTCATCCGTCGGCCATGAAACTCTGCCCACGCACCACCGAACTGGTGCAGAGCATCGGCTCGATCAAGGCGGCGATGTTCGCCGAGCTGCCGCCGGGCTCCAAACTGGTGCGCCACCGTGATCCGTATGCCGGCTCCTACCGCTATCACCTGGGCCTGGAAACGCCCAACGATGCCGGTTGCTACATCAACGTCGATGGCGAGAACTACCACTGGCGCGACGGTGAAGCGGTGATGTTTGACGAGACGTTCATTCATTACGCGGAAAACACCACCGGGCAGAACCGCATCATTCTGTTCTGCGATGTCGAGCGTCCGATGAAATATCGCTGGGCGGCGGCGTTCAACAGCTGGTTCAGCCGCAACGTGATGTCAGCTGCCGGCGCGCCAAACGAGGCGGGGGACAAGGTCGGCGGGATCAATCGCCTGTTCGGCAAGATCTATAAGATTCGCCTGCGGGGCAAAGAGCTCAAGAAGCGCAACCGCAAGCTCTACTATCTGGAAAAGTGGGCGATCTTCGGTGGTTTGCTGGCGATCTTCGTCCTGATCTGAAGACTCTAAGACCAAAACCTGTAGGAGCGAGCCTGCTCGCGATGGTCGTCAACGATAACGCTGGCTGCCTGACACCCCGTGGTGTGCTTGCGTCCATCGCGTGCAGGCTCGCTCCTACAGATACAGCGGTCATTTGCTGGCCTTCTTCTTTGCTGCAGGCTTGGCTTTGCTCCCCAGGCTGCGCTTGAGCAACTCGGTCAAATCAATCACATCCGCCGTCTTGCGCGCCTCTTGCCCGGTATCCGTCTCCACATCCTCGATCTTGCCCTCATGGGCTTTCTTGTCCACCAGCGCCATGATCCTGTCCTCGAACTCATCCCGGTAATCGTCCGGTGACCATTCGGCGCTCATGTCCTGCACCAGTCGCTTGGCCATGTCCAGTTCGCCCTTGGCCAAAGTTGCCTTGGTCACGTCCGGGCCCAGCGCCAGTTCATCCAGGCTGCGCACTTCCTGCGGCCAGCGCAGTTTCACCAGGACCAGCGCCGACTCCAGCGGCATCAACGCCGCCAGGTACTGACGGGTATGCAGCACCACCCGGGCGAGGGCGACCTTGTTGGTCTTGACCAGGGTTTCGCGCAACAGCGCGTACACCTTGCCGCCGCGTTTGTCCGGCGCCAGGTAGTAAGGCGTATCGATGTTCTGCAGGGGGATCGCCTGGCTGTCGACAAAGGAAAAGATATCGATGGTCTGGGTCGACATGGGATGCGCCGCGCGGATTTCTTCTTCGCTGAGCACCACGTAGCGACCTTTTTCGTAGGCGACGCCTTTGACGATGTGCTCCTTGGTGACTTCCTTGCCGGTGACCTTGTTCACCCGTTTGTAGCCGACCGGCTCCATGCTGCGGCTGTCGAGCCAGTCGAAATCCACGCCTTGTGAAGACGTCGCCGAGACCAGCGCGACGGGGATGTGCACCAGCCCGAAACTGATTGCGCCTTTCCAGATTGACCGCGCCATGGTCGCTTACTCGAAAGTGATGTTCTGGTGACCTTGAGTCTCGGGCAAAAGTTTCAGCGGCCTGCCGCCTGCTCCGAGCGCTGGATCAACGTTGTGTTACATCTGTTCGTGAAGGAATTGGTTAACAAATGCGAACCCCGGGCGTAGCGTGGTATCGAAGACTCTATTCACGCTTTCGCCGAAAGGCTCCCATGAAGAGGTTCCCCATGAACCGATGCGTAACCGGCGCCATTGTGCTGGCCTTGAGCACCTTGCTCGGCCAGCAGGTCCAGGCGCAGGACTTTTCGCCGGCGACAACCTTGCAGGTTGCCCAGAGTCTGCCCAACAGCGGCAACAGCAATCCCTACAACAGTCCGATTCGCCGGGCCAACCCCAACAGCATGCAGGGGACGCAGCCCAGTGCCCCTGTCATTCGCGGGCCGAACACCGTGCCGGTTCCGCGACCTCCAACCCTGGACAACGGCGGCATCGGCAACCGCTATCCGCAAAGTCAGCCGGCGCCTGCCGGCGCACCCAAGTTCATCCCCAATCCACCGCCCCGCAATTGAACGGTCGGGCAGCCGTTCCATGACAAAAGGAATCGTGCATGTTGCGAAAGACTCTTCTGGCCACCCTCTGTGCCAGCGCATTGATCGCCGCTGCGTTGCCAGCGATGGCAGCCTCTTCCCAAGAGATGAACAGCGAACAGGGCACCCTTGAAGTCACGCCCATCGTCCAGGGCCTGGAACATCCCTGGGCGCTGGCGTTTCTGCCGGATCGCAAGGGCATGCTGGTGACTGAGCGTCCCGGCAATCTGCGGGTCGTCAGTGCCGACGGCAAACTGTCTGCTCCCATTGAGGGCGTGCCCAAGGTCTGGGCCAAGGGGCAGGGCGGTTTACTGGATGTGGCGCTGTCACCGGACTTCAGACAAGACCGCACCGTCTATTTGTCTTATGCCGAAGGGGGTGGAGAGGGTGGCACGGCCGGCACTGCTGTCGGGCGTGGGCAGTTGTCCGAAGATCTGACCAACATAAAGAACTTTACGGTGATTTTCCGCCAGGAGCCGAAACTGTCGGTCGGCAATCACTTCGGCTCGCGCCTGGTGTTCGACCGCAACGGCTATCTGTTCATCACCCTGGGAGAAAACAACGACCGTCCGACCGCCCAGGACCTGGACAAGCTGCAAGGCAAGATCGTGCGCATTTATCCGGACGGCAAAGTTCCGGACGACAACCCCTTTGTCGGCCAGCCCGGCGTGCGGCCGGAGATCTGGGCGTACGGCGTGCGAAACCCGCAAGGGGCGGCGTTGAACCCGTGGAACGGCGTCCTATGGGAAAACGAGCATGGGCCTCGGGGCGGCGATGAGGTCAACATCATCGAGCGGGGCAAGAATTATGGCTGGCCACTGGCTACCCACGGCATCAACTATTCAGGCCAGCCGATTCCGGAAGCCAAGGGTAAAACCGCTGCAGGTACTGTGGGCCCGCACCATGTCTGGGAGAAGTCCCCGGGGGTGAGCGGCATGGCGTTCTACGACGGCGATCGTTTCAAGGCCTGGCAACACAACGCGTTTATCGGTGCGCTGGTGTCCCAGGAACTGATTCGCCTGCAATTCGACGGCGACAGGGTGGTTCACGAGGAGCGTTTGCTGGGTGAGCTGGGCAAGCGCATCCGCGATGTGCGCCAGGGGCCGGACGGGTATTTGTACGTGTTGACGGATGAAGACAATGGCGGGTTGTACCGGATCGGCCTGAAACTGTAGGAGTGCAAGGAGCTGCCGCAGCCTGCGGCAGCACCTGCAGGTTCACCTGAATTACTCGCTGACCGCTTTGTCGACCTTGCTCGACGCCGACCAGATCCGATAACGCACTTCAACGTCCTTGGGTACGTAGAGCACGATCGGCAGTTTGCTGTTGTAGCGCAGCATGAAGCCGTCGCCGACGACCGGCACGAAATCCTGTTTGCTCTTGCCATCCGGGCAGGCCATCAGCGTGCTCATCGGACCGCTGACTTTTTCCAGGCGGTAGAACGGATAACCCCAGCCTTCGAGGTTTTTCTCTTCGAGAGTGCCACCCAGGCGTTGGCGATTGCAGTCGACGCTCAGGGTTTTGCCGGCGAGAATTTCGACCCGAAAGTCGTCCTCACGGGATTGCGGGGTCAGGTGGATGACCTGGCGGGTGAAGCCGGTTTCGGCTTTCGGGTAAGGCGCGACATTTTCCAGCGTTGCGGCATGAGCGGCGCCTGACAATGCCACGACGAGAAAGCCTATGGATGAACGAATGGACAAAGATTTCATGGTGCCTCCTTGCGTGAAAGGCGGATGACGAAAGAAAACCCGATGGCCATTTTCAATACCGCCGAAAGCGGTTGCAAATACACCGGGTTGCAAATTGCGGGCGGATCCTAGGCGTTTCTTGCAAGTTGCACGACAGGTGTTAATGAAAGGTTACATAAAACCTTGATTTGCCGATGAACAACCGGGCGTCTGTCAGGGCATGTTTTATGCTGAATCTGTTCTTGAGCTGGCCGGGATTTCAAACGAGTCAGTGTCGAAATTGTTTGGCAGTCTTACAAAGGAGAAGGTCGCCATGTTTCTTTCTGCCCTTGAACTTCGCAGCATCATTGAAAGCAGTTTTTTACCCAAACGCTGCGAATGTACGCTGTCGCCTGACTTGTCCATGACTGTAAAAGTCTACGCCGATAGGGAAACCGATCAGTTGGATCTGCTGAGGACAGGCATCAATGCCCAGCGACTCAATGGCTGCCGGGAAATCAACGATCTGATCGCTGAACTGCGTACCGATCTTCAACAACACTACCTTGAGCCGGCACAGGGCCCCGCAATGCGAAAAGCGCTTTAACCCGCGGTTTCCAGCTCCACCGATACGCGCCGGGTCTGGAAAAAGGCCAGGCCCAGCGCCAGTTCCACGCCCACCGCCAGCAGGATGCCGGGACCTGCATGGCCATTGAGCCATTCACCAAAGCCCAGAATCGCCAACCCCCAGCAGCCGACCATGAAACCGTTGCTCAGCGCGTTACGGGTCACGGATGGCGCTTCGTTGCGCAACATGAAAAACATTACGCCCAGCACCATGAACAGTACTGCCAAGCGTCGTGAGATCAGGCCGGCGGCGAGGGAGTATTCGATATCCCAGCTGGCCAGTAGGCGGTCGGGCGCGAAGCCCCAGACAAGCGCGAGTAACAAACACAAAGCGGCGGTAAAACTCGACAACGTCCTGAACGAATACTGCATAGCTAATCCTTGCGGCAGTGAGGGTGGCGCTAGAGCATAGCGTCAGAACCCTCACGCGAATACTGCAAGGTGTTATTTCGGACGATTCAGTCAGTTTTGGTAGATACAGGCGTAGGAAAGTTTCCTGTAGGCCAGCTCCGCCGGTTTACCTGTCTGATCATCGATGTACTGCATCTTTGCCGTGACCACTTCGCAATCCAGGGTGTCGGGCTCGGTCAGGGCGATGACTTTGCCCACGTGCAACGGCATACCGTAGTGATAGGTCGGGATGGCCGGGGAGGCATCGGTGTCGCCGGTCTGGGCCGTAGCGGCAAACGGAGTAAGGAGCAGGGCGGCGCAAAGGAACAGGGCGGGGGACTTCATGAGGCATTCTCCAATGCAGGCAAAGGTGAGTTCGACGTGGGGTCGAACCTGCCGCACTGGTCAACAGAGCGATGGCATCAGAAAGCACTGCAGGTGTGCGGTCCATTGATCATTTAAGGTCACGATTAAACATCCGTTAAGCCATCAGCGTGCCACCTGTCGCATTTGCCACTACCGTCCGGCGGAGAAAACCCTACTAAAGTCGTCTCCAGCACAAGCGCTTGCTCTGCGATCATTGCTCCTCACCCCGCGTATTTACTTCCCCGGCCCGTCTCAGGTTCGGTGGGAGGCTATTTCTGGCTGCATTTGCGCTCGTAAATGCAGCACTGTTGGAGTTCTCATGCGTCCCCCCTTTAGTTTGATCACCGCGCGCCAGTCATTCGGCTTTGGCGCTGTAGCCCTGTGCGCCGGTTTTGCCGGATCGATCCAGGCCAGCGGTTTTATCGATGACACCAAGGCAAATCTCGAATCGCGCACGATCTATTTCAATCGCGATTTTCGTGACGGGCACACTTCCAACGAACAGGGCGCCTCCAAGCGCGAGGAATCGGCCCAGGGCTTCATTCTCAACCTGCAATCGGGCTACACCGAAGGCACGGTGGGTTTCGGTGTCGATGCGCTGGGCATGCTCGGCATCAAACTCGACTCCAGCCCGGACAGCAGCAACAGCGGCTTGTTGCCCTCCAGCGGCAGCAATCCCCGCGGCTCGGTGGACGAATACAGCAAACTGGGGCTGACGGCCAAGGTCCGTGTTTCGCAAAGCGTATTGAAATACGGCGCGTTGTTGCCGGATGTGCCGTTGCTCAAATACAACGACGGACGCTTGCTGCCGACGATGTTCAACGGTGCCATGCTCACGTCAAAAGAGGTCAAGGACCTGACCTTCATGGCCGCGCGCCTGGACAAGTACACCGCCCGGGATTCCACCGATGCCCAGGACATTCGCGTGCACTGCAAGAACAAGCGCTATGCCTGCAACATCACCGCCGATCACTTCGACATGTATGGCTTTGACTACAAGATCAATGACCGGTTGACCGCGCAGTATCACTACGCGGAACTGGAGGACATTTACCGTCAGCATTTCGTGGGACTGCTGGGCAACCAGCCGCTGGGTGGCGGGGTGCTCAAGGCGGATCTGCGTTTGCTCAAGAGTGCCGACAGCGGCGCGGCCAATGCCGGCTCCATCGACAACCGTGCCTTGAGCGGGATGCTGGCTTACGCCATCAGCGGCCATACCTTCAGCGCCGGCTGGCAGCGCATGAACGGCGACAATTCGATGCCGTACCTGGATGGCACCAATCCATATCTGGTCAATTACGTGCAGGTCAATGACTTCGCCGCCGCGCAGGAACGCTCCTGGCAGTTGCGTTACGACTATGACTTCAAGGCCATCGGCCTCAATGGCCTGACGTTCCTGACCCGTTATGTGAACGGCGATCACATCAAGGTGCCGGGCAGCGATCAGGAAGGTAAAGAGTGGGAACGCGACAGCGAACTCAAGTACGTGGTGCAAGGTGGGACGTTCAAGGATGTCAGCCTGCGGCTGCGAAATGCGACGTACCGCACCAACTATGAACAGTTTGCCCGGGATGTGGATGAGACGCGGTTGATCGTCAGCTACAACTTTTCGATCCTGTAGCGCCTGAAACATTGCCATCGCGAGCAGGCTCGCTCCTACAGGATTCCCGGTCGTTCACAAACCTTGTGTTCAACCCGACCTTCTGTAGGAGCGAGCCTGCTCGCGATAGGGCCATCACATTCAGCGAAGATCCAACTGATGCCTAAAAGGCAAATCCGGCCCGGTCTTGCCGCAGGTCAGCGCAGCGGCACGCACCGCAAACCGAACCATGTCATCGATCTGCCCGCGACCGAGCTGCCGAACACCTTCCACAGAATCCATCTGTTGTTCGGACAACCAGGCAATCAACGCCGCCTGGAAGGTGTCACCCGCGCCCACGGTGTCGGCAATCTGCACGGACTGCGCCGGAACCGACCAGGTGCCATGGGCACGACTGAACACCGTCGCACCTTCGCCCCCACGGGTCAGGAACACCACCTGGCAGCGATGTTGCAACCAGCCATCGATCACCCGCGCCGGATCCTCCCCGGGATACAGCAGGCCCAAATCCTCATCGCTGACCTTGATCAGATCGGCATGCTCGACCAGCGTGCCAATGCGCGAACGCCACAGTTCGATATCCGGTTGCGGATTGAGCCGCACGTTCGGATCGAGGCTGATCAGGCGCTTGCCACTTTCTCGCCGGACCAACGCCAGCAAGGTATCGGCAATCGGCTGTACCACCAGCGAGAACGAGCCGATATGCAGGCCACGCACTTCAGATCCCAGTTCCGGCAGGTGCTCTGGTTCCAGCAACCGATCCGCGCAACCCTCGCCCCGAAAACTGTAGTGCGGAGAGCCGTTGGCGCCGACCGCAACCATCGCCAGGGTCGTGGGGGCGGCGAAATCCAGCAGGTAGTCAGTGCGCACACCTTCCTCCAGCAACACTTGCAGCAAGCGTCGGCCCAGATAGTCGGTGGACAGGCCGGCGAACAGCGCAGCGTCCACGCCCAGGCGGCGCAGTCCCACGGCGACATTGAACGGCGAGCCGCCGGCAATCGCCTTGAAATTCACTTTCGAAGCCAAACCGCTGGCGTCGTTTTCACTGAAAAAATCGAACAGCGCTTCGCCACACACCAGATACATATTCATTCACTCTTCAAAGGGTTGCGACGTGTTGTCGGTAGCGTTCATAGGCCTGCTGCGCGACCGCCACGTTGTCGGCAATCGGCCGGGTTTCGCAGGTCTCGTCGAACTGGACACAACACTCGCACACGCTGATCTTGCCATAGCCCGCCTCCCTGTAGGAGCGAGCCCTGCTCGCGATGGACGTCAACGATGACGCTGACCACCTGACACCCCGTGGTGTCTTTACGTACATCGCGAACAAGCTCGCTCCTACAGACGGTTCTTCGCTTCGATCCATTGCGACATGTACTGCGTGCTCTTGTGATGGTGGTGGCGCAGCATGCTGCCGGTGAAGTTGTCCCGTCTGATCGCGGGCAGGTTTTGCAGGCAGTGCTCGATCCGGCTGATCAATGCCGGCCCGTGTACGTTGTGTCGATATCGCTTGGACAACAGTTCAAAGCCTTGGGCCTGCGCTTGCAACCAGCGGTTTTGATCCTGGTGGAGCTGCACGGCCCTGTCGGCGAACTCCCGTGCTGTACGAGTGATCGCGCCGGGCCAGGCCTCGTCTCCATACATGGCTTCGGCGCCAATCGGCGTGGTGACATTGGGCGTGCCACAGAGCATCCCATCGACGATTTTGCCCTTGACGCCTGCACCGAAACGCAACGGCGCCAGGCATATCCGTGCCGCCGACATGACTTGCAGCGCGTCTTCGGCCCAGTTCATCACATGAAATCCCTGCGCCGGGTTGTGCAGGGCGGTCGCCTTGGGCGGTGTATAAGCGCCATAGATGTGCAATTGAGCGCCCGGCAGTTGCGCGCGGATCAACGGCCAGATAGTGGTTTTCAACCAGAGCACCGCATCCCAGTTGGGCGCATGGCGAAAGTTGCCGATGTGCAGAAAGTGCGCACGCTCCTCGAACGGAACCGGAACGCCGGTCGGCAGATCGACCATCAGGGGGCACCAGTGCAGCAGGTCGCGTGGCACACTGAATTGCTCGACCAGCAATTCGATTTCCACGTCGGAGACCATCAGGTTCAAGTCGCAACGATAAATCGCCGCGATCTCCCGCTGGGCCACATCGGTATCGGCCATGAACTCGAACTCTTCGCGCAACGCCGGTGCGAACAGTTCGCTGAAGTCATCGGCGTCATCACTGGCCTTCAAGCGTTGCTTGAGTCGCTGATGCCGGGCATCGCGCAGGCTTTGCAGATCGACAGTCTCGAGCACACGCAGCGCATCGGGGCAGTGCTTTTCCACGCGCCAGCCGAACTGCTCTTCCATCATGAAGCGGTCGTACAACACCACATCCGGGGCCAGATCGCGGATGAAGGTGTCGAAGCTGCTGTCGTTCAATTCGATGGGCACTTCATTAATGCCCAGCGCGCCGAGGTCTGCACGATGTTCACCACTGCGGGCCGGGCTGCTGAAGGTGATGTCCCATCCTTGCTCCAGAAAACTCTCGAGGATTTGCATCATGTGCCCGCCGGCGGCGGAGGAGCGGGGCTCGGGCCAGACGTAACCAATGATCAGGACTTTGGTTGCGCGGGGAGAGTTCATCGGGGTTTTTCCTTGGGGCGGGCAGGGCTAAGCGAGCAGGAGGCAATTAAATCACAGGTGCTGCGGGCGGCGGGGTGGTTTGATCGGGATTGAGCGAAACACATAGGTTGACGCCCCCCTGGCGGGACGCGTCAAGTCGGGAATGATTCAGGGGCTTTTTTTCGTGGCCGTTTCTTTTGGCCCGTCGATGACTTTTTTGATCCAGGCCTCATCCATCGGGTCCATCCATCGGACAACCGGAGGATTGGCCTTCCAGTCGGTAGCTATGATCTGTCTCCCATCGCGACTCCATTTGGCCATTTGATCCTTGAGTTTTTCCATGTACTGGGAGGCCGGGCAGGTGATATCTGCCCATACGTCAACGATCCATGCGTTGTCATACATCTGATCACTGAAATCCAAGGTTGAGTGATGAGTTCCAAGTGGAATCCCGACAACTGTAAAAGTATGTGCGCCTTCCATTCTCCAGAGACTTGCATCCCCTCCGTTCTCGATGATCACCGCAGCGCTGGTGTAAGCCATCTGATCGCAGTTTCCTGCACCCGTCTTCAAGATTGTTTCTGCATAGTTTGGTTTACTGCCCCGAGAATATTCCCACAAAACAACGGGTTTAGTGAGTTCCGCTCTCTGAACGTCCATGGCGTCATGTGGTAGTTGTTGGTTGAAGGGGCCTAGCCCTGTGGCCTCTATCTGTGCACTTACTTGTTCACTGGCGCGCTCTGCATAAAAGCGGTTCTGGCTATATTTCGGCTGTCGATCAAAACCGGGCGGTTTTGGGGCAATGCCGATTTTTATTTGTGGAATATAGACCTCTACATCCAGAACGTTATTTTGATGCCAGACGTTGATAAGGAATTCACGCTGGCGAATCTCCGGGAGCAGCTCGACTTTCCTTTTCAGATCGACAATTTGATCCAGCGTGAAACCTTTCTGGTCTTCTAGAGTTTTATAAAGTTTATCCAGGGTTGGTAACGCGAAAAATGGCCGATTGGGTGTCCCGACTGCAGCCATCAGGAATGGGTCCTTGAGTTTGTGAAAGCCCTGTATTAAATCCGCCGCAAGACCGTCCTCTGAAAAGTCAATTTTCATGAATTGGATGTTGTCGATTTTGTTTTTATCGTAAGCGCAGTAATAGAAAAGTCCTGTGTCCACCTCCGCAACCAAATATTCATGCTTGCCCCAAATCCATCCCGGAATATCCACTTTGAAAGCTCTTACATCGCGCATGTCATCAACGCCATTGACAATGGAATTGATTCTTACAGTACAGGTGGCCTTCTCAATTTTATCGTCGGTTTGCCTGGCAAGGAAACCGAAACTCTGATCGTTGATGACGCTGCCTGTCGTTTGGGCTTTGAAATGCAGAGGTTCAATAAATGGTGCAGCTTTCGCTTCCCCCTTGACTCCATCGAGCTTGAATATTCGTCGTTCATGTATGACTTGAGGATCTGAGCCCTTTGACGGGTAAAGACGTTTGTGCTCAAGCGCTTGCGCCAGATTTTTTTCGGGTGTGGTGTCACCTATGAATTTTGATAGACAGGTCAGCCCCCTCCTGGACTTGCCCCCTCTGCTGCAAACCCACTCGAAACCTTCAAGATTTCCTGAGTAGGGTGGCGACGCTATGTCAGCAAGTGTTTGCGGTTGTTCAGGATTGAATCGATAGACCTTATCGCCAACGACAACATCAACTTCGCCGGATAAGCGTTGAATCGTGTGAGGTTCGGTATCGAACAACTGCGACGGCGTTATCGCGGTCGCCCCGTCGCTGAATGTCGTGGGCTCCAGCGGGATCGAACTGGCTGGCCTGAAATTATCAAGGGGCGGGCCATACGGCCGATTGCGGACTGCGTCAAATGCATACCATTTCCCTTCCTTGAACAATGCCGTTACCGGGTTGGTCAGGCCTGCTGTCCCTGTGCTGACAACACCTCCTGCAATATCCGCGCGTTTGAGCAGTTGCGTATGATCAATGGCTTTGGTGGTGCCATATAGATTCTTGATCTGATCAATACCCAGACCAGCAGCTCGATATGCCGTGGTGCCCAACTTGCACACCACGTTTTTCCCGAACTTGAGCACGTCACCCACGCCATCCAGCGGGTTGGCGGATGAGACGAGGCTACTGGTCATGATCCAGGTCATCTTCATGGCCTTTGGAACGAATTTGCCTGCGGTTCTTGCCACCTTGATGGCTTGGCCGGCTGCTGCGCCGCCCGGTATGACGAACCCCGCCGCATCCAGCAGGCAGTCAAATACAGCCCCACCGACGTTGCCCTGGTTGATGTTGTCGATACAGGATTTGAACGGGACCAGGCTGGCGAAGAAGTCCAATAACCGGGTCCTGAATTGTTTTTCGTTCTCCGAATTCGTCGAACCTCGGGCCAGGTTTTCCAGCTTCTCTCGCCCGACCACGAAATGTTCATCAACGACGACTTTGGCCAGGTAGTCAAACCGTGAGCCTGAAGAAAAAGGATCAGGCACTCTGTCGAAGTTGTATCCGGGTTTATAGAACGTGGCCTGTTGGGTGACGGGTTTTATTTCTTCGATGATGACGTCAGATGTGATGCCGCTGCGCGGCGCTTTGCCTTCGCTGTACGCCGACCAATCAATGGGCTGTGGCGTTGCGCATTGCTTTTTTATATTTCTGATCGGATCTTTCGGATTTACAAAGCTTTTTTCTTCGCCGTTCAATTTCAGGTGCAGCGGAAGGTCTGTATTCTTCCGGATTTCAACTGAGCTCGGAAATACCTCATAGTAAGTGACTCCTTGTTGATGCTCTGATCGTATCAAAATACCGTGACGGCCTTTGTGCGCTTCTATTTTTTCTTGCGTTTGAGCGCTTATATCCTCATTGATCGCGCTACGCACCGAATAAAATTTCTGAGTTCCATATTCCAGGCTTAGTCGGTCTTCCAGTGGCAGTTGAGAAGTCAGATATTTGAATACCGACTCAGAGCCACCGCGCAGATTGTCAAAGTAAGCAGTAAAGGATTCCTTGAAGAGTGATTCGGCCGATTTTAGTTTTTTGAAGTCTTTTTCAAATTCTTTGATAGGGATCTGGTCGTTGTAAGAGCTCCATGTTCCGGCGCTCAGCTGCCCGGTAATAAAGAGGTCCAGCATCGAGTACATCGACGCTTGTATGTTATGGGGGATATTTTTACGACGAAGGCAAAGGTCAGCATACGGACGCCCCTTGCCGAACACCCGCTCCAGCTCGGCCAGGGCAAGTCCTTCCCTTGTCGGTACGTCCGCTGTCAAAGCATCTCGCGCGTCGGCCATTTGCGTTCTGACGCTGTTGAATTTCTCCCGGGCGATGTTCAACTGGGTTGGTGTGTACGTGTCGGTGGCATTCGCCACGAGGACCCCATTGGCAATGGCCCAGTCGATCAGCGGATCGACCGAGGCCGATTGCGCGGCTATTTCCTGGCCGACGGTAATGGGGTCCGTACCGCCATAGTTCATGACCTGCTCGAAAGTCATCCTCTTGGCGGCCCCTGGATCGAGCTGTTCGATTCGGGCGACCGCGATCCTGAAGCTTGTCCACGTGTGGCTGCCGCAGACCAGGTTGTCGGGCATATCGCGCACCAGAAATTCCGGCGCGAAAGCGGACAACAAGTGGTAGGCGGCGACAGGCGCGCTGCTGGCGGACACTTTGCCACCGGCTATCAGATGAGCTTCGAGTCGGCTGATGACTGTCGAAGGCCTGGCTCCCCAATTGGCCGATTGCGTGAGGTTAAAACCGGCGACATGGTTGCGCGGTAGTCCGGGCGTGGGATCGAGGTCGAGCAACAGGGCCGCCATGACCCATTCGACAGCAGAGTTACGGGTGGAGATGGCGTTGAGATTCGACTCAAGCATCTTGCCCAGTTGAATGGCTTTATCGCTGTTGAGGGCAACGTTCAGTCCTGCGGCGGGGCTAGTAACCGATGCGGATTGCAAGAACGTATTGAGCAAACCTCCGGCTACCGGTTTATCGAGGCGCTGAACAGTTTGCCGGATCGTTTGTATATGAGCGGGTGTCAGCGGCCTCTCAAAACCCAGGGCGCCCCTGTAATCAGCTCTTTCATCGCTCTCGGGCAAAGCGAATGATAAGACTTTGATTGCATTTAGAACCTCTCCCACGGTCTTCGGTACTTTCCAGCCCATGGCGCTGATGAAGCGATGCGCGGTGACCATGCGCCGGGCTTCCTGCGGGTGTTTGATGGCAAACAACGAGTCCTTGTGGGGGCCTAATGTTCCGGCATTGAGATCTACGGAAGTACCCTCGGCTTTGTCGCGGATAAGTCCGGACAGCGTCGTTATCAGGGCGTGATGGGTGTAGAGGTCCCCCAGGCGTTGTCGTTGCTTTTCAACCTGTGCTTCGGATCTCGATTCCTGCGGTCTGACCGGGTCGTCGGGCTCGATGTGGGCAAAAGCCTGCTCGGTAGCCAATTCCTGCGCGCGTTGACGTGCCTCAGTCCGCGATGGTGTTGAGCGTTCGCCGTGGAAGCCGTTGACCAGGGCAAGAGGAACCGAAGAACCAGCCGGATAGGCCACGCCAATGTAGGTTGGATCAACGACGCCAGCAGTCCTTAACAGCGGCCCGGCGACATTGGCCCAGCCACTATCGTCATTCAGGGTGAATGTCTTGACCACGCCTTTGACCTTAGCGGTCAACGTGCTATCTGCCGTATGGATTTTCACGGTGGCGAGGTCAAGGTTTGCTTGCTGGGCCCACTCATAAAAAAACGGATTTTTGAAGGCGTTGACAAGGTTCAGCCAACACTGGCCAAAGGTTGAATGCATAGGGACTGCGACAGTCGCTGCACTGTAACTGACCTTGTCGTCGGCATAGTTCGTCAACGCACTGGCATAACGGTCGACCAACTGCTTATCACCATCGTCCCGTGAAGCATCGGTCCAGATCGCGGCGCGCCTGTGGCGCAGCAGGCTGATCACCTGTTTCGCCGTATCGGTCGCAGACTCCGAGGGTTCGTTGTCGATCTCTTCGTCAGCGTCGGCTGCAGGACTTTGCAGCTCAACCATGATGTTGAGGTATTGAGTGAGGGCCGCCAGTTTCTCCGATTCGCTGTCTTCGACCTCGGGCGTTGGTTCAACGTCTTGCGAGAGCGTGAGTGGCACAACGCTTGACTCAACGGCCGCAGTATCGCGTTTGCGGACATGATGCGTGTTCGATATCGGCTCAGCGTGCCCGGCATGCTCCGCTGCTTGTGCCTCGTGGATCAAATCAAGGTAGGTTTTTGCCGGATCTTGTGGGCTGGGTTGTTGCAGTTCCAGGGCAACGTCTGCGATCAGTTGCTCATCGTCGAGCACGTCATGCTCCGTGGACTGGTACATGAGTTTTAGAATCGTCTGGGTAAGGCCAGGCTTACCCACCGCCACGGGCTGTCCCAGGATTTGCTCTATGTCGTCCTCCATTCGCTCCTGGTGCAATGCCGGGCTTTCGGGTGGGAGTGCAGTACCGGGAGCCGTCGGGTCCTGAAGGGATTGGCGATATTCGTTGTGCAGTGCCGAGAGGGTGACGAACGCGGCTGTGACACTGGCTCCGGGATTGTCCCTGATCAGTTGCAGGGCGGTAGAAGCTGCACCGAGGGAGTAGGGGGCGAGGGCAGTGGAAACTCGCAAAAGCATGCTGTTGAATTGTTGTTTAATCAGTTCCCACGATGTAGTCGCAGTTACCAGCAAAGGTCCGACGGGCTCAAACTGACTCAGCGCTTCGGCGGCATTCGACGTTTCTTCCCGTTCCTGCAATAGCTCCTCAAATTCATCGGCCGAAGCCGATGGGAAGGTCAGTGCGTCGTCGATTTTGCTTAAGACATCGCCAATCGCCTGCACCACTTGCTCAAAGTCGAGTCCACCAATTGTCGAAGACGCGAGTGAGCGGGTTGGTGGAGGCAGCGGGCTGGCGCCGATCTCAGGGTTTTCGCCGGTTACTGATGTGGAAGGAAGGGACGCAAGGAAATCGTGGATTTCTTTTTCCGTTTGCGTTGCTTTTGCCAGCAGCTCAGCACCCGAGAGAGGAAGGGGGCGAGGCGCTACTGGCGCAGTGGTCACAGGTACTGGCGTCGGTACAGCAGGTAGATGCGGCCGGATTTTTTCCGCAATACCCAGTACCCCGACTGTATCCAGCACATTGAGGGCGTAGAGCATTTTTCCGCTGATTCCTCCGGTATAGCGAGGCCCGGTGGGAACGACGTCTTCAAGGAAACTCGATTTCTTTTCAATCTCCTGCATGGCCGACAACAGCGCTGAACCCTCAGGCGTACTGTCAACCTGTTGCTCGCAAGCGCGTACAGAGTCGACGTCAGAAACCAAGTAGTGAGCGGCCTTCATGAGTACGTTGTTGGCGCTGCTGATCAAACTTTCTGCAGCGTCCTTGAGGGACATGGAACCCAGTTGGGTGAGCGCTGCGTTCATCGGTGTCGCGACTTTCGCAAGCGATGCCTGCAGGGCTTGAGGGTCAACAATTTCCTCCAGCCAGCTGAGGTTCGGACGGTTATCGACGATCTCGATTGCCGCCAGGTGATTGCTGAGTTTTTGGGCTGCAAAGACCAGGCTTTGCGGCCAGAACAGGTTCAGGTCCAGCGGTGTTTCCTTGAGCGCCTCAACAAGCCCGGCCACCAGAATTTGGGCCTCCTTGGGCGACGGCCTGATACGGCTGCAATCTTCAAGTTGGCGCAAGTAGTCGTTGACCGGCCCTTCAATATCGGTCGGAACGTAAGCGCGCACGCTATCAGTGAGTTCCCGAACCGCTCTCCACGGGGCATCGTCGAGCAGCTCGCCAGCCTCGATCATTTGCCTTTGCAGCGCGCTTGAGAGCATTACTTGCTGCTGGATAAATCCAAATAGGTGACCGGAGGGCAATTTGACGTCTTCAGCCAAGGCATTCGCCCATTGATTGGAGGGCAGATTGCAGATGATTTTGACAAGCTCAGCCGATCGTTCCGGGACGCACTCCAGAGAGTTGATCAACCGCAGGAGGGCTTTTTCGATGAGCGGGATTAACGCTCTGTAAGTGTCCGTCTGCCGAATTCCGGATTTGAGCAACTGTACGAAGTCTTCTTCTGTAAAGGCTGCCGTTCGCAAGCGTTCCTGGATTGACGACCAGGCTTCTTCCAGTGAGCCTTGATCAAACGGCCCGTCCTTTTTCATACCATCCGAAAGAAAATTGGCTTTCCAGTTTTCCCCGCTGAAGACAGGGCAGGGTATCGGCAGTTTTGAATCCGGCGCGGATAGCTTTTGCCCGTAGGCATGGGGTGACCACCTTATGTCACTGGCGGGAGATTTGCGGACATAACAGTCGGATAACCTGGACGTCGATGGTGTGTTAGTGAGGGCGGGAATAAAAGCGGGGAATGGAGGGGCTGCAGAGACGTTGGTGGGTTGCATGAAAGGCCTTATCGAAGCGCGGGACGGAAAAATGCCCGAACGCTTCAGCGCATTCAGGCAGGTATCAACCGGTCACGATAAGTAGCCTCAAGGCACGAAACCTGATGGAAATATCAACCAATGATGCTTTTGACCTTGTCCCGCAACTGATCGATGGAGAACGGCTTTCCGATCAGATACATACCCTGCGGCACCTCGATGCTTTCGGCATAGCCGCTGGCAAACAGGATTGGCAGCGTCGGGCGCAGGCAACGTGCTTCGTTGGCCAGTTCCCGGCCATCCATGATCGGCAGGCCGACATCGGTCATCATCAGGTCGATGTGCTGATTGACGTCCTTGAGAATGTGCAGGGCCTGCTCACTGCCGTCGGCCTCCAGCACATTGAACTCCAGTTCATCGAGCACATCGACAATCAGCATGCGCACGATGGCATCGTCTTCAACGACTAGGATGGTGGGGGCGGTAGCAGACATGGTGAGCTTTCTCAAATTAGTTGGGCAGTCGTCGGTCAATCGAAATCGCCGACCCTATTGCATGAGTAAGTGGCGGCTCCCGACAAGTTCCCTACGCGCTATAAAAAGAATAGTGGTGAGGATAACCGCTCCTTCACCACGAGAGCAGTCCAATGTAGGACTTTGCCCATAGGTACGTGAGAAAAATGGATCCATTTGCCCGTTTTGGGGCAAACTCCTTGTTTTTCACCCGTTCAACAAGGCCTGACTATGACCACTGTGTCTTCGGTTGATGAGCAGCGATTCCGTAAACTCCTGAGCCGCAACATCAGTCTGCCCTTGGGCGTTGGCGTCATCAGCGCGGTTTTTTTCGTGTCGCTCATTACTTATCTGCTGTCGACGATCCAGTGGGTCGAGCACACGGACCGGGTGATCAATAACGCCAATGAGGCGGTCAAGTTGACGGTCGATCTGGAAACCGGGATGCGCGGTTTTCTGCTCAGTAGCGATGAGAAATTTCTCGAACCCTACGAAACTGCCAAGCCACGCATTGAGGTGGTGCTCAAGACCCTGCTCGAATTGACCGCCGATAATCCCGCTCAGACCGATCGTCTGCACCGCTTGCAGTCGCTGCAGCAGGAGTGGGCCGATTACGCGAAGACCATGATCGATCTGCAGCGATCCAGCGGTGATTACCGCAGCGCCGTCCGGGCTGGCAAGGGCAAGCGCCTGACCGACGAAATCCGCAAGCAGTTCGAAGATGTCATCGACATGGAGCAACAGCTGCGCGCCACGCGCAACGAGGAAGTGCGCCGTACGACCGTCTGGAGCATTGGCCTTTATCTGTTGTTCATCGCGGTGATCAGCGGCTTGCTGGCCTATGTGGGTCGCCGTGATCTGATCAACCTTTCGCAACAGTACGGCGCCAATCTGGCCAAGCAGCAGGCCAGTGCCAATCGACTGGAGCGCCAGGCCTGGCTGCGCAACGGCCAGACCGAACTGGCTGAACAAATGCTGGGGCAACTGTCGCTGAACCTGCTCGGGCGCAACATTCTTCAGTTTTGCGCGCAGTACCTGGGTAGCGCCGTGGCGGCCCTTTATGTTCGAGAGGAGCACGGTGGCCTCAAGCGCGTGGCGGCGTATGGCATGTCCCGCGAGCAGGAAGAACGCGAGCAACAGATCTACAGCGACGAAGGCATCGTCGGGCAGGTAGCGCAGCAGGCGCGGCTGATTCGCCTCGATGAAGTACCCGGCGACTATTTCAAAGTCAGCTCCGGCTTGGGCGAAGGCTTGCCGCGCAGCGTGCTGGTCGTGCCAACCAGTGACGATGATCGGGTCAACGGCGTGATCGAACTGGGTTTCCTGCGTGCTCTGGACGACCGTGACATCGAACTGCTGGAATTGATTGCCGGCAGCATTGGCACTTCCATCGAAGCCGCGCGCTATCGCCAGCGCCTGCAGGAAGTGCTGGCCGAAACCCAGCAGCTCAACGAAGAGTTGCAGGTCCAGCAGGAAGAGCTGAAGACCGCCAACGAAGAACTCGAAGAGCAGTCGCGGATTCTCAAGGAATCCCAGGCGCATCTGGAAACCCAGCAGGTCGAGCTGGAACAGACCAACGAGCAACTCGCCGAACAGGCCGAGGTTCTGGCCGAGCAGCGCGACGCCATGGACCTGAAAAACACCGAACTCAATCAGGCCCAGGCCCAGCTCGAAGAGCGCGCCGAAGAGTTGCAGCGCTCGAGCAAGTACAAGTCCGAGTTCCTGGCCAACATGTCCCACGAACTGCGCACGCCGTTGAACAGCTCGCTGATCCTGGCCAAGTTGCTCGCGGAAAACCCGCAGGAAAATCTCAGTGCCGAGCAGGTGCAGTTTGCCGAATCGATCTACTCCGCCGGCAACGACCTGCTGAACCTGATCAACGACATCCTCGATATCTCCAAGGTCGAGGCCGGCAAGCTGGAGATCCGTCCGGAGAGCACGAGCTTGGAGCGCCTGGTGGACGGCTTGCGTGGCATGTTCCAGCCCTTGGCGACGGACAAGCAACTGCAATTCCGTGTGGAGTTGCAGGAGGGGGCGCCGGACATGATTTTTACCGATCGCCAGCGCCTGGAGCAGGTGATCAAGAACCTGTTATCCAACGCGGTGAAATTCACCGAGCAGGGCAGTGTCAGCCTGAGCGTGGCCAGCGCGCCGAATCAGGGCATTGCATTCATCGTCCGCGATTCCGGTATCGGCATTGCCGACGAGCAACAGGAAAGCATTTTCGAAGCGTTCCGCCAGGCCGACGGCACCACCAATCGCCGCTATGGCGGTACGGGATTGGGCCTGTCGATTTCCCGCGACCTTGCAGCCTTGCTTGGCGGCTCCATCAGTGTCTCCAGTGCGCCGGGGCAGGGCAGTGTGTTCACACTGGTATTGCCGCAGAGCTACGTTGAGCCGGGAGAAGACGTTATCGAGCCGCTGCGGACGTCCTCGACCCAGTCCGCACCCAACGTTGCACCTCCTCAGGCCAAGCCACTGATCGCCGACATCGACATTCCGCGTTTCGACGACGACCGCAGCAAAGCACCGTTCACCACCCGCTGCATTCTGGTGGTGGAAGACGAACCGAACTTCGCTCACATCCTGTATGACCTGGCTCACGAACTGGGTTATCAGTGCCTGGTGGCCCATGGCGCCGACGAAGGCTACGACCTGGCCCGGCAGTTCGTTCCCGATGCCATCCTGCTGGACATGCGCCTGCCGGACCATTCCGGGCTGACCGTGTTGCAGCGCCTGAAGGAACACGCCGAAACCCGGCACATTCCGGTGCATGTGATTTCGGTGGAGGATCGGGTGGAAGCGGCGATGCACATGGGCGCCATCGGTTACGCCCTCAAGCCGACCACCCGTGAAGAGCTCAAGGATGTGTTTGTGCGCCTGGAGGCGAAACTGACCCAGAAGGTCAAGCGCGTGCTGCTGGTGGAGGACGATGATTTGCAGCGCGACAGCATTTCCCGGCTGATCGGCGACGATGACATCGAGATCACCGCTGTCGGCTACGCCCAGGAGGCGCTGGATCTGCTGCGCACCACCAGTTTCGACTGCATGATCATCGACCTCAAGCTACCGGACATGCTCGGTGGCGATCTGCTCAAACGCATGTCCACCGAGGACATCTGCTCGTTCCCGCCGGTCATCGTCTATACCGGACGCAACCTGACGCGCGACGAAGAGGCCGAACTGCGCAAGTATTCGCGCTCGATCATTATCAAGGGCGCGCGCTCGCCGGAGCGCTTGCTGGATGAGGTGACACTCTTTCTGCACAAAGTCGAATCCCGGCTGTCCCATGAAAGACAGAAGATGCTCAAGACCGCCCGCAGCCGCGACAAGGTCTTCGAGGGCCGCAAGGTGCTGCTGGTGGACGACGATGTACGCAACATCTTTGCCCTGACCAGTGCGCTGGAGCAAAAGGGCGCGGTGGTGGTGATTGGCCGTAACGGTCGCGAGGCGATCGATCGATTGAAGGAAGTCGAGGATATCGACCTGGTGTTGATGGACGTGATGATGCCGGAAATGGACGGCTACGAGGCCACCCTGGAAATCCGCAAGGACTCGCGCTGGCGCAAGCTGCCGATCATTGCGGTGACGGCCAAGGCCATGAAAGACGATCAGGAGCGCTGCCTGCAGGCCGGCGCCAACGATTACCTGGCCAAGCCCATCGACCTGGACCGGCTGTTTTCTCTCATCCGTGTGTGGTTACCGAAAATGGAACGTATTTAAGTGGAACACCAGTATCCAGGGGGGCGAAACAGCGAAATCGAATTGCGCTTGCTGATCGAGGCGATCTACCTCAAGTACAGCTATGACTTTCGCGATTATTCCGGCGCATCGATCAAGCGCCGGGTGACCCACGCGTTGAGCCAGTTCGAGTGCGGCACCATTTCGGCGCTTCAGGAAAAGGTTCTGCATGATCCGGCCGCGTTCATGCAGTTGCTGCAGTTGCTGACGATTCCGGTCAGTGAGATGTTCCGCGATCCGTCGCACTTCCTGGCGATCCGCAACGAAGTGGTGCCGCTGCTCAAGACCTATCCGTCAATCAAGGTCTGGGTCGCCGGTTGCAGCACCGGTGAAGAGGTCTATTCGATGGCCATTCTGTTGCGCGAAGAGGGCCTGCTCGATCGCACCATCATCTACGCCACCGACATCAATCCGCGCTCGCTGGAGAAAGCCAAACAAGGGATTTTCTCGATGGAGAATGTCCGCGCCTACACTGCTAATTACCAGCAGGCCGGTGGCCAGCGTTCGTTCGCCGATTACTACACGGCGGCTTACGGCTACGCGATCTTCGACAAGTCGCTGTGCGAGAACGTGACCTTCGCCGATCACAGCCTGGCAACCGATAGCGTATTCTCCGAAACTCAATTAATTTCGTGTCGTAACGTATTGATTTACTTCAATAAAAATCTTCAGGATCGCGCGTTCGGCTTATTTCATGAGTCCCTGTGTCACCGTGGTTTCCTGGTGCTGGGCAGCAAGGAAACCCCGGATTTTTCCGCCTTCGGCAACCAGTTCGAGCCGTTGGTCAAACAAGAACGGATCTACCGCAAATCATGAACGGTGTTACGGGTTCACCCGCCATAGAAGCCATTGTGATCGGCGCCTCGGCCGGGGGCGTGGAGGCGCTGCTGAGTATTCTCGGCGAGCTGCGCGAAGGCTTTGCGCTGCCGATCATCGTCGTTCTGCACTTGCCCAACGAGCGCCGCAGTCAGTTGACCGATGTCTTCGCAAGGCGTGTTGCCCTGCCGGTGCGCGAGGCTGGCGACAAAATCGCGATTGAAGCCGGCACCCTGTATTTCGCGGCACCCGGTTATCACCTGTCGGTTGAACTGGACCGCAGCTTTTCCCTCAGCCTGGAGGAGCGGGTGCACTTCTCAAGGCCTGCCATCGACTACCTGTTCGAGTCGGCCGCCGACGCTTACGGCCCGGCCCTGGCGGCCGTGCTGCTGACCGGCGCCAATCGTGACGGCGCCCACGGTCTGGCGCAGGTCAAACGCCATGGCGGGCTGACCATCGTGCAGGACCCGAATGAAGCCCAGGTCGCGACCATGCCCCGGGCGGCGCTGGATATTCATCAGCCCGACCACATTCTCCCCATCCGCGGCATCGGCCGTCTGCTTGTCGAGCTGGAACGAATCGCATGTTAAGTAATATCCAGGCCAAACTGCTGATCGTCGACGATCTGCCGGAGAATCTGTTGGCACTCGAGGCGCTGATCAAGCGCGAAGACCGCATCGTCTATAAGGCGCAGTCGGCCGACGAGGCCTTGTCGCTGCTGCTGCAACACGAATTCGCCCTGGCCATCCTCGACGTGCAGATGCCCGGCATGAACGGTTTCGAACTGGCCGAGCTGATGCGCGGCACGGAAAAGACCCGCAGCATTCCGATCGTGTTCGTCAGCGCCGCGGGCCGTGAGCTCAACTACGCGTTCAAAGGCTATGAAAGCGGCGCGGTGGATTTCCTGCACAAGCCGCTGGACATTCATGCGGTCAAGAGCAAGGTCAACGTGTTCGTCGAACTGTACCGACAGAGCAAGGCCATGAAGCAACAGGTCGAAGCGCTGGAGCAGAGCCGCCGCGAGCAGGAGGCGCTGCTGCTGCAGTTGCAGAGCACGCAGATTGAGTTGCAGCAGGCGGTGCGCATGCGCGATGACTTCATGTCCATCGTCGCCCACGAAGTACGCACACCGCTCAATGGCCTGATCCTGGAAACCCAGCTGCGCAAGATGCACCTGGCCCGGGATAACGCCGCCGCGTTCACCCTCGACAAGATGCGCACCATGGTCGACCGCGACGAGCGGCAGATCAAAAGCCTGATTCGCCTGATCGAAGACATGCTCGATGTGTCGCGCATTCGCACCGGCAAGCTGTCGATTCGCCCCAGTTGTTTCGACCTGACGGTGCTGGTGCGCGCATTGCTGCAAAATTTCGCCCAGCAGATCGAGGCTGCCGAAGCGACGGTTTCCCTGGAGGCCGGGCAACCGGTGATCGGCAACTGGGATGAATTTCGCATTGAACAGGTGATTTCCAACCTGCTGACCAACGCCTTGCGCTACGGTGCCAAGAGCCCGATCCAGGTGAAGGTGTACAGTGAGGACGGCGAGGCCCGGGTGGAAGTGCGGGACTTCGGGATCGGCATCAGTGAAGAGAACCAGCAACGGATTTTCCAGCAGTTCGAGCGGGTGTCGGTTAAACACGCCGTCGCCGGACTGGGCCTGGGATTGTTTATTTCCGAACAGATCGTGACCGCCCATGGCGGCACCATAACCGTCGAAAGCCGGATTGGCGAAGGCGCCCTGTTTCGCGTTTGTCTGCCGCTGTAGGAAAACAGCCGGAAAAACGCAACCTCTGAGCGACCCCGGGGTCGTATCAGCAGCTATTGAACGAACAAAGGCTTCCCATGAGTGAAGATGCACAAGATGTAGTACTCGTCGTCGAGGACGAGCCGGTAATCCTGATGGTGCTGACCGATTATCTGTCGGGGCAGGGGTATCGTGTGCTACAGGCAGAAAACGGCGAGCAGGCCTTCGAAATCCTCGCCAGCAAACCCCACCTGGACATGCTGATCACCGACTACCGCCTGCCCGGCGGCATCTCCGGCGTGCAGATCGCCGAGCCCGCGGTCAAGCTGCGACCGGACCTCAAGGTGATTTTCATCAGTGGTTATGCCAAGGAAATCCGCGAAACCGGCAGCCCGATCACCCTCAAGGCACCGATCCTGGAAAAACCGTTCGACCTGGATGTGTTGCAGGACATCATGCAGGACTTGCTGTCGTAAGACACATCGCCCCCCCTGTAGGAGCAACCCTTGCTCGCGATGGCGTAAAGTCAGCCAGCATCAATTCCGGATGTGCCGACGCCATCGCGAGCAAGCTTTGCTCCTACAGGTAAGAGGTTAAGAGGTATCGGGGAACTCAAGCCCGCACCATCTCCCGAACCTTCGCCGTCAGCAGGTCGAAGGTGAACGGCTTGGTAATCATCTGCATCCCCGAATCCAGGAAACCGGCACGCACCGCCGCATGTTCGGCGTAGCCGGTGATGAACAACACTTTCAATTCCGGCCGGTATTGCCGGCCGATTTCCGCCAGTTGCCGGCCGTTCAGGCCTGGCAGGCCGACGTCGCTGATCATCAGGTCGATGCGTTGCGGCGAGTCGAGAATCGGCATCGCGCTGTCGGCATCGCCAGCTTCGACAAAGGCATAGCCCAGTTCGCTCAACACCGTGCAGACCAACACCCGCACTGCAGGGTCATCTTCGACGATCAGCACCGTTTCTCCGTTGCGGGCAAACAGCGGGTGTGGGTTGTCCGCCGGTTGAGCGTCCGGCAGTTCGCCGCCGAAACGCGGCAGGTACAGGCTGACCGTGGTGCCTTGTCCCACTTCGCTCTCGATGGCGACATGCCCGCGCGATTGTTTGGTGAAGCCGTAGATCATCGACAAACCAAGGCCGGTGCCCTGGCCGATGGGTTTGGTGGTGAAGAACGGATCGAAGACGCGGTTGATCGTGGTTTGCGGTATGCCACAGCCACTATCGGTGACGCTGAGCACCACGTAATCGCCGGGCTCGAGATTTTTGTGGGGTTGGGTGAAATCTGCATCCAGGTACAGGTTCGAGGTCTTCACCACCAGCTTGCCGCCATCGGGCATGGCGTCGCGGGCGTTGATCACCAGGTTGAGCAGGGCGCTTTCCAGTTGATTGGGGTCGGCCTCGGCCACCCACAGACTCTCGCTCAGTTGCATGTCCAGGTGAATGCTTTCGTTGATGCTGCGCTGCAGCAACTCTCCCATGGACACCACCAGGTTGTTCATTTCCACCGGTTGTGAGTCGAGGGACTGGCGACGCGAGAACGCCAGCAAGCGGTGGGTCAGGCCCGCCGCGCGGTTGGCGGAGGTGACGCCGAGATCGATCAGGCTCTCCAGATCTTCCAGACGCCCGCGGGCCAGACGCCGACGCAACAACTCCAGGCTGCCGATGATCCCGGTCAACATGTTGTTGAAGTCGTGGGCGATACCGCCGGTGAGTTGGCCGACCGCCTCCATCTTCTGCGACTGGCGAAGCACCTCCTCGTTGTGACGCAGCTGGGCGGTGCGCTCTTCCACCTGCTGTTCCAGGGTTTCCAGGGTGATTTGCAGGCGCTGCTCGCTCTGACTCAGATCGATCAGCCGGTCCCTGGCTTCGTATTGTCGTCGGCGCCCGCGCAAAGCGGTGGTCACCAGACTGATCAGGGTGATCGGATGAAATGGACGTTCAAGGAAGGTGACGTTGCCCAGTTGCGGCCCGAATCGTGAGGTCGGGTCGTGCTCGGGGCCGCCATGGTGTGTCAGCAACACGATGGGCAGGTCGGACCACGCCGGTTGCTGTTCGATGTGTTTGAACAGCGGTTCGAGATCCTGCCCAAGCAATGCTTCGGAGGACACCAGCAACAATCCGGCGCCTTGCTCCAGTTCGTTGCACATTGCCCGAACATCGCGGCTGATGACCCCATCGAAGCCTGCCTCGTTCAGCAGCATCAGCGCGATCTGGCTGTCGCGGCCCAGTGGCGCGAGGATGATCGCGCGCTCGGAGGTCCCTTTCTGCACCATCACGGACGGTCATCCGCGAGCAGGGGCAGGCTCGCACCCAGGTAGGTCGGCACTCCGCGCAGTACGCCCTGGAAAGCTTCCAGAGGTTCACCGATGGTGATGCCCTGAGAGTTGATCCGGTATTCGCGGATGGTCGACTCGTGAGTACCGGTGCGTTTCTTGATGATGGAAATGGCCCGGCGGACTTTGCCCAGCGCTTCGAAGTAACGCAGCAGGATGACGGTGTCGGCCAGATAGGTGATGTCCACCGGGGCCTGCATGTCACCCACCAGACCATGCTGGGCCACCGTCATGAAGGTCGCCGCGCCCTTGCGGTTCAGGTACAGCAGCAATTCGTGCATGTGCAGCACCAGGGCGTTTTCCTCGGGCATGGCGGCCTGATAGCCATTGATACTGTCGATCACCACGGTCTTGATATCGCCGCCATCCACGCAGCGCCGTACCCGGTGGGAGAACTCGCCCGGGGACAGTTCGGCGGCATCCACTTGTTCGATCAGCAGGTTGCCGGTGTCCTGCAGGGCCTGCAGATCGATACCCAGGTGTTTCATGCGTTCGAACAGCAAACCCAGCTCTTCATCGAATATAAACAAGGCCGCTTTTTCACCCCGACTCACCGCAGCGACAGCGAAGATCATCGAAATCAGGGATTTTCCGGTACCGGCAGGTCCCAGAATCAGGGTGCTGGAACCGGTCTCGATGCCGCCACCCAGCAGCGCGTCCATTTCCGGGATGCCGCTGGTCAGCTGCTGTCGCAGATAGGCGCCCCGATGCTCGGCGGCCACCAGACGCGGGAAGACATGCACGCCATCGCCCATGATGGTGAAGTCATGGAAGCCACCCCGATATTTCTGGCCCCGGTACTTCACCACCCGGATACGCCGCCGCTCGGCGCCGTAGTTGGGCGTCAGTTCCTCCAGGCGAATCACCCCGTGGGCCACGCTGTGTACAGTCTTGTCGAGGGATTCGGTGGTCAGGTCGTCCAGCAGCAGCACCGTGGCGTCGTAACGTACGAAGTAGTGCTTGATCGCAAGAATCTGCCGGCGGTAACGCAGGGAGCTTTGCGCGAGCAATCGGATTTCGGACAGGCTGTCCAGGACGACACGGGTCGGCTTGACCCGTTCGACCACTTCGAAGATCTGTCGGGTGGCCTCGCCCAACTCGAGGTCTGACGAATACAGCAGCGTCTGCTGGTGCTCGGCATTGAGCAGGTTCTCCGGCGGCGTCAGCTCGAAGATATGGACGTTATCGGAAATCTCCCACCCGTGGGACCTGGCCCCCTGACGCAACTCGCGCTCGGTTTCCGACAGGGTGATGTACAAACAGCGTTCGCCCGCTTTGGCGCCCGCCAGAAGGAAATGAAGTGCCACCGTGGTCTTGCCGGTGCCCGGTTCACCTTCGAGCAGGAACACATGGCTGCGAGACAGCCCGCCATCGAGAATGTCATCCAGGCCTTCAATCCCGGTGGCGGCTTTTGCGCTGATGAACTCGTTGGATGTAGACAAAAAATGCCCTCTCTTGATCAGGGGAACGAGGCAGCAGGCGCTTGGGCCGTGAATGGGCTGCCTGTTCACTTGACCTTTGGTCGAGATGAGCGTTCAAACTTTTGTACCGGATGTGTCTACCGACCTGTAGGAGCGAGCCTGCTCGCGATGCGCTCATGGACGCCGCGGGGCATCAGGTTTCCCGCGTTATCGTTCACGACCATCGCGAGCAGGCTCGCTCCTACAGTTTTTAGAGCCCCTGTTGAAGGGCCGGATCGTCAGGATTCTGCTGCTCAAGCTGTGCCAGCAGAATCTGCACGTTCTGCAATTGCCCGCTTTCCTTCCAGTAGTTGATCAGCAGTACCCGCGCCTTGCGATCGTTGGGGTGGCGCTGGACGATTTCCTGCAACTGCTTCTGTGCCGCCTCAAGTTCCTGTTCACCGTGCAGGGTGGTGGCCAGGTCATAGCGATAATCCTTGTTGTCCGGCTCCAGTTCCACGGCCTTGGACAGGCCGAGCAGGGCGAATTCGTTTTGCCCGTGATGCAGCAACCAGAGCCCCAGGGCATGTTGCAAATAGGCGGAATCAGGCTGCGCCTTCAGTTGTCTGGCCAGCAAATCCCGGGCGGCTTCGCTTTGACCCTGGCGGTCCAGCACCTCGATCTGCATTACCAGCGCCGGCAGGTTGTCCGGCGCCAGTTGCAAGGTTTTATCGAGTTCCTGCTGCGCCTCTTTCAATTCGGCATTGTGCAAATGCAGGCGTGCCATCTGATAGTGATTGTCGGCGCTTTCAGGGGCGCTTTTCAGGACTTGCTGCCAGGCATCGATGGCCTGTTCCAGTGGGCCGAAATACAGGCCCAGATCGTCTGGCGACAGTCCCAGAAGTGCATTGACTGCCGCCAGCCGCACATTCTGATCGCTGTCATCGAGCAACGGCCCCAGCAACAGGCTGCGTTTGCCGCTGGGCACCAGGCCGCTGATGCTCTTGATTGCCGCAATGCGAACTTCAGGTGCCTCGTGCTGCAAATCCGCGTCAGCCAGCTTCAGGGCCACGGAGCTAGGGTAATTGGGCAGCTCGGCATGCAGCCAGACGCGACGCTTGGGCGAAATGTCCGGGCGCGCCAACTGCTGGTACAGCACCCGCGCAGCCCCCGGTTGCCCGTTGCGCGCCGCCGTCAGGGCTTCGCTGTAACCACGCTTGATCGCCTCGGGCACTACCGGGGCCGAGTTATGCAGGAAAAACCAGGCAAGGCCAACGAGAAACAGGGCGCAGAGGCTGATAAGCAGGTAGCGGCGGGAATTGGGCATGCAGAATCCGAAGGCTTGGGCAATCGCAAAAGAGTGTCAGCTTTGATCAGACTGGGGTGAGAGTCAAACTCCAGTGGGCTGGATATTGGCGTCACAGGCCGTGTATAGGGAGTGTCGGGGCGTTTTTTACAAGATATTTTTGGGGCGGGCACACATGCTTGGAAATTAAACCAGTTAGAACGGAAAGTTGTTCAGTGTCCCCGTCAATTAATACATCGAGCTTAAGCCAGACATCGTCTAAATTTTTTCCTGCCAATGAATCAATTGTGCAAACCTCGCTCTCGGCCACACTCGAGCATACCGGCAATAGTTCTCAGACCATGAGTAGTCTAGGTGCCGTAGACATTCAACCCCCCGTACTCTCGAGCAATACATTCAGTTCACTAGAGACGGATTTTATTGATCAGACAGATCTTGATCGTCGCTGGGCTTCTTTTATAAAAGAGATGAACACCCAACCTCTGACTGAATCGGGAGCTGTGGCGGTTTTGAGAAGTGGTGTTTTGCTAAGGGATCCGTGCAAGGCATTGGCCGGGGAGTTTGCGGATTGGCTGTACCGTTCGATTCGGCCGCTTGGATCACTGACTGAAGATCGCCTGGAAGAAATAATCGATGTGGTTTGCCATTTGCCAGATAGCCAATGGCAGGCCGCGTTGGGAGAAAACATCAGGTTTCTGAGTGGAAAAAATCCCGAGGGGCTCGCGAAACTCATCGAGTCAAAGCTGAAGCGTTCTAATGCTTTGCATCGCGAGTTGATTCTGAACGGCAAGTTGCTTTCGGATGTTCACTGTAGATCCTTGGTTAATCTGATCATTGAAGGCCGGCAATACATAGGTCCAAATGATGGTGAACTCGATAGCATCATGCTGCTGCTGGAAGACGCGTCTGAGGTCCGCCCAACTCCCAAAGATGCCCTCGCGCTGTTGGATGAGTTAATGCATCTGCTTGAAAAGGACAATGTAAGGCAGTTGCCTTGGGTGCCATGTTTTATGGCGGAGGTCAGTGATCTTCGCGATCAGATAAAGCCCGCCGAAGAGGAAGGGCAGACGTGGCTGCAATGGCTGATTGGCCCCAGTTGGCTGGAAAGTCTGGTAGGGCATCCGGTCTGGCCGTCAGCGTCGATGAACTCGACGGCTGCTGAGGCCAGTCCCGTACCGTCGAGTGATCACTCCACCTGGCCGCTGTCGGCCATGCTGGCTTTTGACCGCAATGCAGCCTCTTATGAGGACGTCGCGAGTAACCGCCAGAGTCTTGCCAAGTCCATCGTTGATGTTCTTTTGATGGTCAGCAATGCGGCGAAATCCGCTGGGGCAACGCGCTCGGGCGCTAGCGTCGACTCATTCGGCAGGCCCGATCCAGAGACCAGCGGCAGTGCCTGGAAAAACGGTGCGTACTATTTTGACGTGTCACCTTTTGACCCGGCTCGAGGACAACAAAATCCCACCCCTGCCGACCCGCTGACCATGGTCACTCACGCTATTGCCAAAGCGGACGAATGGTTTACCCGCAATCTGGTGCCGTGGGACAGCGCCAGTGCTCAGGCGCCTGATGTAGTGATCGAGATGGAACCCCTCGTAGAGGTCTATCGAACCACAACAGAACTGTTGAGCGGACCGCTGCCCGTTGTGGAAGATGTCAGGGAGCAGGTACAGCGTTTGCTCCAGCGGATGGCCGCAAGCCTGGTCAGCAACGGCGCGGCGGTCTGGAGTAGTGCGGGCGCGTTGCTTGAGCGCCATCCGGGTCGTGCTGCCGGTGCTTTCGCGGCTTATATGGCCGTCAGCAACTTTTACGCCTATTGGTTTGAACCTGCAGTAGAGGAAATGGTTGATCCGTTACAAGGAGTGGAATTCACTCCTGAATCCGCACCTGATGAAGCCACGATGGCTCATGAACATATCGTTGAGGGCATCGATAGCTTGTTTGAGGATTTTCCAGACTTCGCAGAGCAAGTAGTACATCTGGTCAGCCAATCCAAATATTCCGATCCCTTTGATGATCCACAGTTGCTTGAAGATCTTGAAGTGCTTTTGAAGTCGACTGCATCTGGCACCGAAAACCTGACGTATCAGGATTACCTTACTGAAATTGCCACGCTGGCGGCACTCGATACTGAAGATACCGCCCTTGTCGATGGGCCCGCGATCGATCCCGTCAACGCATCTGACGTCCCACTGACGCTATCGGCCGCTGATTTGGCGTTGACTGCAAATGTGAGAAATAAGCGAAGCCTGGATGACTTGAGCCTGTCTTCCAATTTTCAAACTTCAGAAAGCGGAGTAGCTGCACATTCGTCAGCAAAATGGCTCATTGAAGCAGGGCAACGTGAATTGGATGCCGTAATCTCCATCGGGCCGGGTGAAGAAATTGCTCCCGGTGTCACGATAAATCAGGCGGCGGATTTGTTTATCAAGGACTATGTCGAACTGCAAACCGTTTTGGATCCGGCACTGTTCGTCGTGTCGTTTACAGAGGATTTCGTCGCGGGCTCGGACTTGCCTGTTAATTTAAAGTCCGAGGTGAACTATAAAACCAGGTTTACCGTGTCATATTTTTTGAGTCGCCCGGAAAGTAAGAATCGACACGCTTCTCCAGATAAAACAATGCGATATGTAGAATTCACATTGGCTGATTTGTTGATGGGGCAGCATAAGACAAGGATAGAGCCGTTTGAAACTTTAAATGTGCTTTGGCCGTCTGGATATACCGATGGGTTCAAGAGCGCAGTGGAGAGCAACAGGCTTCTGAAAGATTATAAAGAACGCTCGGAGAAGGTGTTGTCCCGACCGGAGGCTTTCGATTTATGGAAGAAGAGTTTTCAATTCAAGCTTCGTCATCTGGTCACCGACTTTCTTCAAGGCGAAGGTGTCTCGAAGAAAGGAAAGGAAATTGCCGAAAAATTCTTGAAGGGTGAAATTCAGATAAGACCGATCGCTATTACTCAGGGGAAATTCAGTAGCGTATTTCATGTGTCAAATGCTGTATTTTTATCCACGAGCATTCTCGGTGAGAATGCTCGTGATGGTTTATTCGTCTTTATGGGCGGAAAAGAGTCAGTCATCGAGAGTCCTGTTGAGCTCTTTGAAGAAGATGGAAAATCAATAGAGGAATGTCCAGATTTAAGAGCCGCCCTGTCAGATCGAATCCCCCTGAAAGCCTTGTTGGGGCGTGATGATGATGACTTCAAATACAGCCAGGGACGTTTTGTTTGGAGTTGGAATCCCGTGAAAACATTTGAAAACTACAAGTGGCCTTACAGGCCAATTGTCTTTGGGCGGCGCGATGGCCCTAATATTTATGGGGAAAATCATGATGCCTTTAAAGATGTATATAACAATGTGGTTAGCAAGGCAAAATCCGATATCGACACAATGACCTCAACTTCAGGTGAACGCTTTATTGATGGCATGCTGGATATATTGTCCGAGTCATTGAGAGTAGGGGCAATTATTTTGGCATTGCCAGGCGCACCTACAGCGCCCTTTGCCTTCTTGATGGGTGCTGGTGCTTCAGCCACTCAATATTTGCGTGGCAAATTAGTTGACGATCCGTTGGAGTCGGCCCGACATAAATCAAATGCGGTCATCGGTATGGTGGCCCAAGTGGCTGCTCCATATATAGGGAAAACACTGGGGAAGGTGTTTTCCAAGGCCGTGGACTCCCGGATTGCAGGTAAAGTGCTCGAGCGCCTCAGGTTCGACGTTTTCCCCAGAGAAATATCAAGAAATTTTCCAAAGTATGGGCACAGCGCTTCATCGGCTTTGCCAGGCGTAAGCAGAATAGAAAGATGGATTGCGCCAAGGGTCAGGAATCCCTGGATTATTCAGGAAAAAATCGACAGGAAGCACACTGGCAATGTTCTTGTTGAACGATTGAAGTCACTGGCCAAAGGACCACAGGTTGCACAGCGACTCATGGATCGTTCACGTGTCCTTTTTTTTGGCAATCATAAAAATGGCTATGTGTATCGTGGGTTCGCAATGCGTGGAGATATGCGCTCACCACAGGAAGTGTTCGACAAAGGGTTTAAGTCTAACGGCGGGCAAGCGTCCGGTTATTACGATACTAGTGGAATGGGGGCCTTCAATAATGGAGGGAAAAATGGCGGGTGGACCTATTTGATTGGTGGCAGGGGGATTGATGGAGAAGATGTGCTGAGAAATGCTAACTGGAGGGCAGGTACTGGCGCTCGACTGGGTTCCAATCCGTACCAGATCAGCTATGCGCAAGACATTCCGGGATCAAACATACTGGGGGCCTATGATCCAGCAGGCAAGTTCATTCCCAATCCGAGTGCATTGAGCCGGGCCATTGAAAAGAGCGTTCCGACTCCGTTTGTGGAGAAAGTTCCTTTTCCGATAAAAAACGTTGTTCAAAACAAAAACTCTACTCATACACCCATCGTGCTTCCCCAGTGAAATTCGAGGGTCGAAGTACTGGCGAAGATTGTCGTGCATCGGCCCCTTTACCTCTCGGATAGTCGAGCACGCCGGAGTAAAACTGATCCGGCGGACCCATGCAGTGGCTACGCTTGTTGGATAACAATCAACGAGCGTCCCCATGCAAGCGCTGCTGCACTACTTCAAGGCAATCCTCCACCCCAGCCCCGGTGTGCTGTTGTTTGCCTTGAGAACTATCACCGCCGGCCTGCTGACCCTGTATCTGGCCTTCCTGTTCGACCTCGACCAGCCCAAGTGGTCGATCATGGCCGTTGTCATCGTCAGTCAGCCGCTGGCCGGCATGGCTCTGGCCCGCAGTTTCGGCCAGGTGATCGGCACCACCGTGGGCGCGGCGGTGGCAGTAGCGATCATGGCGATCTTCCCCCAGGCGCCGGTGCCTTTCCTTATTACGTTGTCGCTGTGGCTGGCGCTCTGTACCGCCGGCGGCACCTTGTTGCGCTACACCAGCTCTCAGGCGTTTGTGCTCAGTGGCTACACGGCGGTTGTGGTGGGGTTGTTGGCGGTGCCGGATCAGGACGGTACCTTCCTGCTGGCGGTGACCCGCGTCACCGAGACGCTGCTGGCGGTGGCCTGCGTGTGTGTCGTCAGCTTACTGACCGCACGCCCGGAGGCCGTGGCCAAGGATTACTTCACCCGGATCGATCAGGTCATCAAGCTGCTGGCGACCCATGCCTGCGCGGTCATACGCACCGAGGAAAGCGAAGAGGACTTCAACCGTCGGCAAATGCAGTTGCTGGGACAGATCAGTGCGCTGGAAGGCGTACGCCGGCATTTGTATTACGACGCGCCGCGTTTGCGCAGTGCCGACGATCTGGTGCAATTGCTCGGCAACCAATTGCTGTTGCTGACGGCGCGGCTGACAGCCTTGCGTCACCAGCGCGAACTGTTGCTGGCACGCTGGCAAGGCAAACTTCCCGAGGAAATCCAGCAGTTGCTCAGTGAAGAGCTGGTGTTTCTCGACACGCTGGCTCAACAGGGGCGGGCGCTGTCCAGCGAACAGCGGCACCAGTTCACCACCTTGCAGCAGCGTTTCGACGCACTGGCTTACCGCGCGGAACAGTTGACTGAACCCTTGAAACCCACCTTGCGTTCGCTGTCCTGGTCACTGCGCTGGGAGCAGGCGCGCATGCTGCAGCAGCTGGACACCATCCTGGAACTGGCCGATGCGATCCAGAGCGGACGCAAGGCCAGCAGCCTGTATCGCGGCCAGGCCAACCCGCTGCACCTGGATTTCACCCTGGCGGCGATGAATGCCATTCGCGCCTATTGCGCGCTGATGGTGGCGGGCCTGATCTGGATCGAGACCGGCTGGGATGGCGCCCGGGGCGGGATGATCGTGACCGGCATCCTGTGCTCGCTGATGGCGACTTTTCCCCGACCGTTGATGGCCGCCCAGAGCTTTGCCAGGGGCTTGGGAATCGCTCTGGTGGCGTCTGCGGTTCTGCAGTTCGCACTGGTGCCGATGATCAGCAACTTCGAATTGTTGGCCCTGGTGTTGGCACCGTTGCTGTATGCGGTCGCCGTGGGATTGTCGAGCCCGCCCACCACCGGTACCGGGATCGGCCTGGGGCTGATTACCTTGTTGATGCTGGGGCCGCAGAACACCGGGTTGGGGCAGAACACGGCGATCCAATGGTTCGAATTTGCTGGCGCTTATGTCTGTGCTGCCACTCTGGCGTTGAGTGTGTATGCCTTGATCTTCCCCTTCAGGCCAGTGTTGCGCATTCGTCGTTTGCACCAGGAAAACTGTGAGCAGGTCTACGCCTTGCTCAAAGTCCCGCCCACCGATCAAAACCAGTTTGCCTTCGAAAGCCGCATGGTCGACCGCCTGACCATGATGCTCGGCCTGTTGCCGGCGATTTCGGACAAAGCCGCACGGGATCTGTTTCAAGTCAGTCTTGGCTGCCTGGCATTGGGCATCGCCTTGAACCAGCTCCGGCAGCAATCACAAAACAACGTTCTGCTGAGCCCGACGTTGCAAACCCGGCTAACGACCACCGTTCGCGAAACCGGGCGACTGGTAGCCGGCCGGCCGGACATTGACGTCGATGCCGTGCTCGGCAACCTGCACGCGCTGGGCGATGAACTCGATACGCTGCATTCCAGCGTCCATGACCAGTTGTGGTCAGTGTTTCGCATGCGCGTGGCACTGCTGATCGTGGTGTCGTTCCTGGAACGCCACCGTCGCCATTTCGAACCCGCCTCGGCGCAACAGGGAGTCCCGAGCCTTGCCCATTGATCTGGAACTGGGTGGTGTCTACCTGCCGCCGATTGCTCAGGCGCTGCTGCTGGGCCTGCCGATTTTTCTGGTGCTGGACTGGATCCTGCGACGCCTGGGCGTGTTGCAGTTTGTCTGGCATGAAGCCTTGTTCGAAGGTGCCTTGTACGCCTGTGTGTGCGCGACGCTGATTCTGGTGATGGGAGCCTGATGCCTTGAAGAAGATCCTTGCCCAACTCACGACACTGGCGGTGGTGGCACTGGCGTTTGTGCTCGGCTGGTTTGCCTGGGAACACTACACCCGTGCCCCCTGGACCCGGGATGCGCGGGTGCGGGCCGATGTGGTGACGTTGTCCGCCGATGTCGCGGGGCGCATCGTCAATCTCGGCGTGCAAGACAATCAGCACGTGGACAAGGGCCAGTTGCTGCTGGAAATCGACCCCTCGCGGTATGCCCTGGCCGTGGACCACGCCAAACGTTCGGTGGAAGTAGCGAAGGCCGCGCTTGGCCAATCGGAAGCCACCATCGTCGCCAGCCAGGCGTTGCTGCGCCAGCGTCAGAGCGAGGAGCGCCGTCGCCGAACCCTCAAGGAACGCTCGGCGATCTCCGGCGAAGAGTGGGAAAAATCCAGTACCGACGTGTCGGTGGCTCAGGCCGATCTGTTGCGCAATCAGGCCAACCTGGGGTTTGCCCAGGCCAACGTGCAACTGGCCGTAGCCGCACTGGCCGAGGCCGAGCACGATCTGGAGCGTACCCGGGTCGAATCGCCGGTCAGCGGTTACGTCACCAATCTGTTGACCCGGCAGGGCGACTACGCCACGGCGGGCGGACCGTTGGTGGCGCTGGTGGACAGCGATAGTTTCTATGTCAGCGGTTACTTCGAAGAAACCAAGCTGCCGCGAATAGGCGAGGGCGACCGGGTCAACATCGAGTTGATGAGTGGCGAACGCTTTGGCGGCACCGTGCAGAGCATCGCCTTTGCCATCGCCGACCGGGAAAACCTGCCCGGCGGGCGGTTACTGGCGAACATCAACCCCAGCTACACCTGGGTCAAACTGGCGCAGCGGGTGCCGGTGCGGATCAAGATCGATGATGACTATGCCGGCAAGGACAAGTTGCGGGCGGGCACTACCGCCACTGTGACCGTCCAGGAAGCCCGCCAATCTGAAATACACCACTGAACCCTGTGGGAGCGGGCTTGCCCGCGATGGCGGCTGCACATTCAACATTGATGTCGGTTGATCCACCGTCATCGCGGGCAAGCCCGCTCCCACATGAAAGGCGCGTTGCGCTTCAAGGATTTCCCGCCGTTTTCACGTTGGGAATGAACGCGGCACTGCCCGATTCATGAACGCGAAACAACCGGGCGCCGTTGTTGGGCCTGGTGGTGATCAACTGATGGTCGGCAGTCAGATAATCCAGCGGCAATTGTGTGAGGTCGTCGTACTGCTCCACGATGATCGTGCGTTCAGGATTCCAGGTCTGGCCACTTTGTTTTTCCAGCCACGCCATCAGTGCTGCGCTGTCGCCTGTTTTTGGAATGTCTGAATCCGGGGCCACGTAGTAGAACGGCGATCCCTGATTTTGCAGATACATGGGCAGCTTGTTGTCGACATCCACCAGCACCATGCGCCATTCGTTCCACGGCGCGGTCTTGATGGCTTGCGCACGCACATCCCGGGAAAACTGCATGACACCGCCACCCCCACCGTTGGTCCAGGGATAGACAATGCCAAGTACCACAAACAACACTCCCGCGGCAGCGGCAATGCCCTTTGTCCAACCGAGCCCGCTGACCTTGCCGGCTGCCTTGCGCTCGGCCATTCGCCGGGTGACCCACCACGCGGCCAGCAGTTGGGCAAATGGCACCAGGGGCAATACGTAGTAGCTGCGCCGACTGCCACTGGCGGTGAAAAACAGGAACAGCAATGTCAGGCCCCAGATCAACCAGCGAATGTTGGGTTCGGTGTGCTTCCAGTTTCGTACGGCCACCCACAGGCCGAGTATCCAGCACGGCGCCCAGGGCAAGGTATAGACCGGCAGATAGACCAGATAGGTATAGATCGGGCCCAGGTTGTCGAAGGGGTGGAAAAATCGAACGACGTTTTCCCGGAACACCAGGCCAAGCCCGCTTTCCCCATAAGCCGGTGCACCGTAGCGGTGCGACAGCATGAACGGCACCAGGTAGACCACACCCGCGATCAGAACGGCCAGGCACATGCGCCCATTGAGATGGCTTTTACAGCGTCCCTCGCCAAGCAGATGTGGCAGTAGCAACAGCCCGGGAAGGATGAATCCGATCAAGCCTTTGAACAGCGACGTCAGTGCCAGAATCAGGAAAAATACGAGGTACCGGCTCAGGCGCGTGTCGTCCGGGCCGCGCCAATACCACCAGACAGAGGCCAGGACACCGCAAACCGTCAAGATGTCCGCCGTGGCTACCCGAGCCCAGAAAACGAAAAAGAAAGTCGTCGCCAGAAACCAGCCGGCAATCAAGCCCGTGCCTTTGCTATAGAGCTGCTGGCCGATCAGGTAGACCAGCCAGATGCTCAGCCAGGCCGCCACGACCGAAGACAGCCGTAGCGACCAGTGTCCGAGACCGCCCATCAGATGGGCAGTGGCGGTAATCAACCAATAGGAAGGCAGAGGCTTGTCGTAATAGGGCAGGCCCTTGAGGTAAGGGTCCAGATAATCGCCTGATTGCAACATTTGCAGGGCGATGTTTGCCCAGCGCGTTTCTGCGCCCCAAAGCTCTCTTGCTCCCAACCCGAATAGCAGCAGTAGCGCGGACACACCCAGCAGCAGTATCAGCGCACCCTGGTCACTTTTTAAAAATCCGACTAACGATTTATTCATGACAATTTCACATTTTGCGCTCGCCGTGGCACCGGCAAACGGTTGGAGCGCAAAGCTATCTGGCGAAATGTGATGACGATGTCAGTAGATTGCGAATAAACCATTAGTTTTAATTTAAATAGGTACGCCACAACTTTTGAGATGATGCCGTGATTCGTAACATGAAAATAACTTAATGCAATTAGTCGGGGGTGTGCTTCATAAGTGCAATGTAGCTCACCAAACTTTCACTTCTTTTTAACAATGGGTACTCCAGACTTCACACTCCAGGCTGCGCAATGTTGGCAACGCAACAGGGCCAATTCGGGTGGAATGACCCGGATTTGTTCGTAACGCGGCGTCATTGAAGGCGCACCGCTCCCGCTAACTTGTGTGCATTGCATACAGAGATCAATCACATGTTCTCCCCATCATTGCTCCAGCCGCCAAAGGCTATGCGAATGCAATCGTTCGCGCTGGGTCTCTTTACTCTGTTGCTGTTCGTGATGGTGAGCAATCATCAGGCGTTCATTGGCTTCGACTCGCGGTTCGTGATGTTCGCTCAGGAAATGCTGCGCCATGGGCCCAGCATTTTCCCCACGACCTACGGTGAGCCTTATGCTGACTACAGCGCAATGTCGACGTTGTTCATCTATCTGCTTTCGTTGCCTTTCGGACACGTGACGAGCTTCACCGCCTGGCTGCCTTCCTCGATTGCCGCGGCGGTGATCGTCACGCTCATGTACCGCCTGCTCGCGCCGTACTCACCAAAGTGGGCGCTGGTCAGCATCGCGTTGATGCTGCTGAGTGTGACGTTCATTAGTGAGGTAAGGGCCGTATCACTGGACCTGATGCTTGCGGCGGTTTCATTCGCGGCTTTTTATCTGGCCTATGCTGCCGATCACTTCAATGCTCGCCGGCGTCTGGCCGGGTTATGTGTCTTGTTGGTACTGGGCTTTGCCATTCGCGGGCCGATCGGCCTGATCCTGCCCACCGGCATGCTCTGCAGTTATTACCTTTTCAGTGGTCAATACCGGCGGATGTTGAGCTTTGGTGTGGTTGCCCTGGCACTGCTGGTCATCTGTATCGGCTTGCTTTTGTGGCTGGCCGACATCAGCGGTGACGCAGCCTTTGTGCAGGATGTCATTCGCATGCAGGTGACGGGACGCATTGATGGCAGCGAAGGCTCCAGCGGTGCGTTGTTTTACTTCACCAGTTCCCTGGGCAATTACGCGTTGGCCTATCCACTGGCCTTACTGACATTGGTCGGCGTTCTGGCCGGTGAAAGAAGTGATCGCGGGCCGCAATGGCGGCTGATGATGTTTTGCGTGGCTGCCGGTTTGATCGTGTTGGTCGGACTTTCGATTCCGCAGGCTAAAAAAGCTCGCTATCTGTTGCCGATGTTACCGATGGCGGCCATTGTCGCGGCTTATCCGTTCCAGGCAGCGAGCGGTCGATTTTTTGCCGGTTTGAGACTGCTGATACAAGGGCTCTGGCTGGTGCTGCCAGGTGTGTTGTTCGGTGTTGTGTTGATTGCGCATCACCGCCTGCCGGATTCATTGCCCTCCATCAGGTTGGTCCTCGGGCTGCTGGTTTTCTTGCAAATAGCCGCATTGGTCCTGGTGTTCAAACCACATCTCAGAGTGCCAGGTCTTGCGTGTTGTGCGGTGCTGGCCGTGTGGTCGGCCTTCATCCTGTACGTTGAACCCATTCAACGAGACATGTATGACACGCGCCAATTCTCCCGAGCGGTTCTTGAGCGGATGAACAGTGATTCCGAACCATTGGTGCTGCATGGCATGGGCAAGGACGCGAAGGCAATCAAGTTCATGGTCAATACCGATACCGACGTTCGACCGATCTTCACCGAGACGCCCGAACAACTGGCGGCTGTCAAAGCGCCGGCCTACATCGTCATGAGTCAGGAGTCTTACCGCAAACTCCCTTCATCGCAGGTCTCGCCACTGACGCCGGTGTTGAGTGGCCGCTTTGATAAAGATGACTACGTGCTGCTGCGTCTTGCGCCTTGATGCTGGGTGCCAGCGATCAAAAAAACCTGTGGAAGCGGGCTTGCCCGCGATGAGGCCGGCACATCCAGCATCAATGGCGCCTGACACACCGTCTTCGCGAGCAGGCTCGCTCCCACAGGTTTTGTGTCGTTCTCAAATCATGCAATCAACACAAAAACCTGTGGGAGCGTGGCTTGCCCGCGATGAGGCCGGCACATCCAGCATCAATGGCGCCTGACACACCGTCTTCGCGAGCAAGCTCGCTCCCACAGGGATTGGCAGTGTTGCCTGGAGTCGCAAAAAAAAGCCCCGCGACCGAATGAGGCGCGGGGCAAGGAATTTGGTTGGTTGCGGCCAACCAAAGGAGCGCTGTAAAGGCCGGTTACTTGCTGGCTACCGTTGTCTCCGGTTGCCAGCCGCCACCCAAGGCCTTGTAGATGGCGACGATGCCGCGATACAGATCGATTTCAGCCTGGGCCTGAGTATCTTCTGCCGCCAGACGCTCACGCTGGGCGTCGAGCAGCACGAGGAAGTCGGCGGTGCCTTCGCGGTAGCGAATTTCGGCCAGATCGGCTGCCGAACGGCTCGATTCACTCTGGCGAATCAGCGAAATCAAACGCTGTTGGCGCTTGTTGTAGTCGCTGAATGCGTTTTCCGATTCTTCCAGGGCCAGCAGCACTTGCTGCTCGTAGGTCGCCAGTGCGCCTTCGGCATCGGCGTCGGCGCCGCGGATGCGGGCTTTTACGCTACCCAGGTCAAACGCGGCCCAGGTGATGCTCGGGCCCAGCGCCCAGGCGTTGGCCGCCGAAGAGCCGATCTGTGAACCCCGCCCGGCGGTCCAGCCGAGGAAGCCGCTGAGGCTCACGCGAGGGAACAGGTCAGCCTTGGCCACGCCGATCCGCGCGGTGGCCGAGGCCAGCTTGCGTTCGGCACTGAGGATGTCCGGACGACGTTGCAGCAACTCGCCCGGGTTACCGATCGGCAAGGCTTTGGCGATCGCCGGCAGGTCTTTCGGGCTCAGGTCCACGGTCAACTTGTCCGGGCGCTCCCCCAGCAGGGTGGCGATACGGTTCTTTTGACGAACCTGCTCGGCCTGCAGTTGCGGCACGCTGGCTTCCACCGACGCCAGGCGCGCGTCGGCACGCTCCACATCAAGCTGATCGCCGACGCCGGCATCACGCAGGCTGATGGTGATCTTGCGTGACTCCTGCTGGTTCTGCAGGTTGGCCAGGGCGATCTTCTCCCGCAGTTGCGCACCGCGCAGCTGACCGTAGGCGTCCACCAGTTCGGCAATCATGGTCACTTGCAGCTGATACAGATCGGCTTCAAATGCCTGTTGCTCGGCGTCCGCCGACTCCAGGTTGCGCTGGATGCGGCCAAACAGGTCGATCTCCCACGCCATGTCCAGGCCCAGGTCGTAGCGTTCGCTGTTGACCCGGTTGGTGGTCTGGCCCGGAATCTGGCCTTTGCCCAGGTCACTGCTGACCCGGCTGGTGATGGTCGGCATGGCGTCGTTGCTGACGTCGTCGCGGATCGCCCGTGCCGCCTTCCAGCGGGCGAAGGCGACGCGCAGATCACGGTTGCCCTTGAGCGATTCGGTCACCAACTGGTTGAGGGTCGGATCCTCGAACTGCTGCCACCAGATGCCTTCGAAGCGCGAGCGGTCGAAGTTCTTCTGGCCGGCTGCACCATCGGTGGCCGTGGTGATGTTGGCAGGCTCGTTTGCTGGGGTCTTGTAGTCCGGGCCGACGGCACAGGCGCTCAGCGCCAGTACCAGCAGGCTCGGCAGAAAGGCTTTCAGACTCATTAATGCGACTCCAGTTGCGATTGCACTTTCAAGGCCTTGGCTGCCTTGCGGGCTTCACCGCGCTCGACGAAGTTGCGGATCAGTACATAGAACACCGGCGTCAGCAACAGACCGAAGAAGGTCACCCCGAGCATCCCGGAGAACACTGCTACACCCATGGCGTGACGCATTTCGGCACCGGCACCGCTGGAGAACACCAGGGGCACCACACCCATGATGAACGCGAAGGAGGTCATCAGGATCGGCCGCAGACGCAGGCGGCAAGCTTCCAGTACCGCCGCCAGCGGGTTCATGCCTTCCTGCTGTTTATCCTTGGCGAACTCGACGATCAGAATCGCGTTCTTACAGGCCAGCCCCACCAGTACGATCAAGCCGATCTGGGTGAAGATGTTGTTGTCGCCACCGGACACAATCACCCCGGTAATGGCCGACAGCAGCGTCATCGGTACGATCAGGATCACCGCCAGCGGCAGGCTCCAGCTTTCGTATTGAGCGGCGAGCACCAGGAACGCCAGCAGCACACAGAGCGGGAACACGAACAGCGCGGTGTTGCCGGACAGAATCTGCTGGTAGGTCAGGTCGGTCCACTCGTAGGTCATGCCGTTTGGAAGTTCTTCCTTGAGCAGTTTCTCGATGGCTTTTTCGGCCTGGCCGGAGCTGTAGCCGGGGGCGGCCGCACCGTTGATTTCAGCGGTGATGAAGCCGTTGTAGTGCATCACGCGGTCCGGGCCCGAGGTGTCGCTGACCTTGATGAAGGTCGCCAGCGGGATCATCTCGCCCTTGTTGTTGCGTACTTTCAACTGACCGATCTGGTCGGATTCGAGGCGGAACTGTTGCTCGGCCTGAACGTTGACCTGATAGGTACGACCGAAGCGGTTGAAGTCGTTGGCATACAGCGAACCCAGGTAGATCTGCAGGGTGTCGAAGATGTCGCTGACGGCCACGCCGTGGGTCTTGGCTTTCTCGCGGTCTATGGCGGCATCGACCTGCGGCACGTTCACGGTGTAGCTGGTGAACAGGTTGGCCAGTTCCGGCACGTTATGGCTCTTGGCAATGATGTTCATGGTCTGCTTGTACAGCTCGTCGTAGCCCAGGTTGCCCCGGTCTTCGATTTGCAGGCGGAACCCGCCAATGGTGCCCAGGCCTTGTACTGGCGGCGGCGGGAAGATCGCCATGTAGGCTTCCTGGATGTTCGCGTACTGGCCGTTCAAGGCACCGGCAATGGCCCCTGCGGACATGCTCGGGTCCTTACGCTCATCGAATGGCTTCAAGGTCACGAACACGATGCCGGCGTTCGGGCTGTTGGTGAACCCGTTGATCGACAGGCCCGGGAAGGCCACCGCGCTTTCCACGCCCGGCTGTTTCAGTGCCAGGTCGGACATGCGCTTGATCACGTCTTCGGTGCGATCCAGGCTCGCGGCGTCCGGCAGTTGCGCGAAGGCCACCAGGTATTGCTTGTCCTGGCCAGGCACGAAACCGGTCGGGGTGCTGGAGAAACCGAAGAAGGTCAGCACCATCAGGCCTGCATACAGCAGCAGGGCGATGCCGCTGCTGCGGATGACCCGGCGCACGGTGCCGACATAGCCATGGCTGGCCTTCTCGAAGAAGCGGTTGAACGGACGGAACAGCCAGCCACCGAAGAGCTTGTCCAACACCTTGGAGAAGCGGTCTTTGGGTGCATCGTGACCTTTGAGCAACACGGCCGCGAGCGCCGGCGACAGGGTCAGCGAGTTGAAGGCCGAGATCACGGTGGAGATCGCGATGGTCAGGGCGAACTGCTTGTAGAACTGGCCGGTGAGACCGGAAATGAACGCAGCCGGTACAAACACCGCGCACAGCACCAGCGCCGTGGCAATGATCGGGCCCGTTACTTCACTCATGGCCTTCTTGGTGGCCTCGAATGGATCGAGCCCCAGTTCGATGTTCCGCTCGACGTTCTCCACCACCACGATGGCGTCGTCCACCACGATACCGATCGCCAGTACCAGGCCGAACAGCGACAACGCGTTGAGCGAGAAGCCAAACAGGTGCATGACGGCAAAGGTACCGATCAGCGACACCGGCACGGCGACCAGCGGAATGATCGAGGCACGCCAGGTTTGCAGGAACAGGATCACCACCAGCACCACGAGGATCAGCGCTTCGAAGAGGGTGTGAACCACCGCCTCGATGGAGCCGCGCACGAAGATCGTCGGGTCATAGACGATGCTGTAGTCCATGCCCTGCGGGAAGCTCTTCTTCAGCTCTTCCATCTTGCCGCGAACTTCGTTGGAAATTTCGATGGCATTGGAGCCTGGGCGCTGGAAGATCGGGATGGCCACGGCCGGCTGGTTGTTCAGCAAGGAACGCAGGGCGTATTGGCTGGAACCCAGTTCGACGCGGGCGATGTCCTTCAGGCGAGTGATTTCACCGTTGTCGCCGGCACGAATGATGATGTTCTCGAACTCTTCCTCGGACACCAGACGGCCCTGGGTGTTGATCGACAACTGGAAGCTCTGGGCATTCGGCGCAGGAGGCGCGCCCAGTTGGCCGGCGGCCACCTGGCGGTTCTGTTCGCGGATGGCGGTCACCACATCGGTGGCGGTCAGGTTGCGCGATGCGGTCTTGTTCGGATCGAGCCAGACCCGCAGCGAGTAATCGCCCATGCCGAACAGTTGCACGTCACCGACACCACCCAGGCGCGCCAGTTCATCCTTGATGTTGAGGATGGCGTAGTTGGACAGGTAGAGCATGTCGTAGCGTTTGTCCGGCGAGGTCAAGTGCACCACCATGGTCAGGTCGGGTGACGCCTTGTCCACGGTGATACCGATGCGCGTCACTTCCTCGGGAAGCTTCGGCTCGGTGCGGGTCACACGGTTCTGCACCTGCACCTGGGCGTTGTCCAGGTCGGTGCCCAGCGCGAAGGTGATGGTCAGGGTGATCTTGCCGTCGGCGGTCGACTGCGAGGACATGTACAGCATGTTCTCGACGCCGGTGATGGCCTGCTCCAGGGGAGCAGCCACGGTTTCACCGATGACTTTTGGGTTGGCGCCAGGGAAGTTGGCACGCACCACCACGGTTGGCGGCACGACTTCCGGGTATTCGCTGATCGGTAACTGAAACAGCGAAATGGCGCCGGCGATCAGGATCAACAGCGATAGCACTGCTGCGAAGATCGGCCGCGAAATGAAGAATTTGGAAAAATTCATCGGAGTTTTTATCCCTTAACCGCGTGGAGTCACGGCAGCCACTTTCACAGCCGTACCCGGCGCGACCTTGGCAGGCGCGACTTGGGGCAGGTTGCTGGCTTCCAGTGCTTGTCGTTGTTGTGCCAGGGCCGCGAGGGTTTGCTCGCTGGCCATCGGGATCACTTCAGGAGTCACTGGCGAGCCAGGACGCACCCGCTGCAGGCCCTTGACGATGATGGTGTCGTCCTTGTTCAGGCCGCTGCGCACGATGCGCAGGCCTTCGATCTTCGGACCCAGCTCAACCGAGCGGTAGGCGGTTTTGTTGTCGCCATCCATCACGATCACGAACTTCTTGCCCAGGTCAGTGCCGACCGCTTCATCGTTGATCAGCATGGCGTTGTAGGTGCCGCTGCCCACCAGTTTCAGGCGCGCATACAGGCCCGGGGTGTAGCTGCCGTCGCTGTTGTCGAACACCGCGCGACCACGGATGGTGCCGGTTTTCGGGTTGACGGCGTTGTCGACGAAGTTCATCTGGCCCAGGTGCGGGTTGCCGTCTTCGTTGGACAGGCCCATGTACACCGGGGTGGTCGCGCCTCGTTTGCCCTGGCGAGCGAGCTGGGTGTATTTGAGGAACACACGCTCGTCAGCGTCGAAGTAGGCGTAGACCTTGTCGGTGGAGACCACGCTGGTCAGTGGCGTGGTGTCGGCGGTGACCAGGTTGCCGGCGGTGATTTCCGCACGGCTGACGCGGCCGCTGATGGGCGCGGTGACGCGGGTGAAGCTCAGGTTCAGCTTCGCCAGATCCAGCTGGGCCTGCAGGGCGCCAACGGCGGCGCGGGCTTCCTGGGCGGCGCTGGTGCGCGAATCGGCCAATTCGGCGGAAATTGCATTGCTGGTACGCAGGCGCTCACCGCGCTGGGCTTCGTTTTCGCTGCGGGTCGCATTGGCGCGGGACTGGGCAACCAGGGCCTCGAGACGACGGACCTCAGCCTGGAACGGACGCGGGTCGATCTGGAACAGCAGGTCGCCTTTCTTGACCAGCGCACCTTCAGTGAAGGCCACTTCATCGATCTGACCGGAGACCCGTGGACGGATCTCTACGGTTTCCGGTGCTTCAAGGCGCCCGGTGAACTCGTCCCACTCGTTGACCGGTTGCTCCAGCACCTTGGCCACGCTGACCTTGGCAGCGGGCGGGGCACCTGCGGTTTCGGGCGCCTTGCCGCACGCGCTGAGCACCACTACGGCCAATAGAGCCAACGGGAAGCGCAAATGTTTGAGTGACTGTTCCATGGATGCATCCGCCAATGTATTGAGATGGGCGAATGATGCTGGGCGGGCGGATATCGCACGAATCGAATGGGGCGAAGGTAACTATCATTCGGAATGATAGGAGCGCGGGGGCAGCTCTCTAGACTGCGCCTTTTGACTGGGGGCGATCAATGGGTTTGAGGTAATTCACTCTTTCTGAAAATACACAAATCCCCTGTAGGAGCGAGCCTGCTCGCGATGGAGGTCCAGGCACCGCGGGCATTCAGGCAGCCAGCATTCTCGTTGACGACCATCGCGAGCAGGCTCGCTCCTACAGGTTGCGATTAACCAAGGCTATCCGGATCCCCGAAGAACATCTGAATCCGCGAGCGCAACCAACGCTCCCCCGGATCGTTGTCCTGGGATCCGCGCCAGGCCATGTGCAGCTCGAAACTGCGCACCGGCAGCGGTGGGTCTTCAGCACGCACACCACCGGCGGCCGTCAACGCATCGGCGGTGTAGTCCGGTACGGTGGCGACGATGTCGGTGCCGGAGAGGAGGGTGCTCAGGCCGTTGAATTGCGGAACGGCGAGGACCACGTGGCGTTTGCGTCCGAGCTTTTCCAGCTCTTCATCTATAAAGCCACTGAGGTCGCCGGCGAAGGACACCAGCGCGTGGGGGCGCGCGCAGAAGTCGTCGAGGCTCAGGGGGCCGGGCACCGAGTCGGCGCGCAGCAGTTTTGGCGAGCTGCGGCGCAGCACTTTGCGCTTGGCGTTCGCCGGCAAGTCGGTGGTGTAGCTGACGCCGATGGAGATCTCACCCGAGGCCAGTAACGCCGGCATCAGGATGTAGTTGACCCGCCGCACCACCAGCACGATCCCCGGCGATTCGGCACGCAGGCGCTTGAGCAGCATCGGCAGCAGGGCGAACTCGACGTCGTCCGACAGCCCGATGCGGAACACTGCGTTGCTGGTGGCGGGGTCGAAGTCGGCCGCCCGGCTGACGGCGGTGGAGATCGAATCCAGCGCCGGAGAGAGCAGGGCGAAGATTTCCACGGCCCGCGCGGAAGGTTCCATGCTGCGGCCGGTACGGACAAACAATGGATCATCGAACAACCCGCGCAGACGCGAAAGCGCCGCACTGATGGCCGGTTGACCGAGGAACAGCTTCTCTGCAGCGCGGGTCACGCTGCGTTCGTGCATCAGGGTTTCGAATACGATCAACAGGTTCAGGTCGACACGACGCAGGTCATTACGATTCATCTGGAGTCCTGGCAGAGTCAGCAAACTTGACGTGAGCGGCCATATGAGAACAATGGCCAGCAGGAATATTACGGGCAAAGGCTGGTACTCTGCACCGATAAATTGAGATTTTCCTGCAAGGGCTGGTCAGATTTCTTACACGATTGAACGGCATTGGACGACGTTCCCCGCAGCTGCGGAATCAATGACAGGCATGTCGACTATTAATAGCCACTGATAGTGTTGGGTCGAAAGCCCAGCTAGAGTTCAGGGCATTAGAGGTTCATTTGGCGAGGTTTGCGATGTCCCGCACTATTCGTTTTCACAAGTTTGGTTCAGCCGAGGTGCTCAAATGCGAAGAGCATGCGGCGGCTCTGCCTGCACCCGGCGAAGTGCAGGTGCGAGTCGAAGCCATTGGTATCAGCTGGTACGACATTCTCTGGCGTCAGAATCTGGCGTCGTCCCACGCTCGTCTGCCTTCGGGCCTTGGCCAGGAAATGGCCGGGATCGTGACCGCAGTCGGTGAAGGTGTCGATGACCTGGCCGTGGGCGACAAGGTCGCCAGTTTCCCGGCCGAAAGCCCGAACGATTACCCGGTCTACGGCGAGCAGATCGTGCTGCCACGCTCGTCCTTGACCCGATATCCGGACGTACTCACCCCGATCCAGGCGGCTGTCCATTACACGCCGCTGCTGGTTGCCTATTTTGCCTACGCCGATCTGGCGCGGGTCAAACCCGGCGACTTCGCCCTGGTCACCGATGCCAGCCATTGCTCCGGTCCATCCTTCGTGCAACTGGGCAAGGCGCTGGGTGTGCGGGTGATAGCCGCTACCAAGTCGGCGCAAGAGCGTGAATATCTGCTGGCGCTGGGTGCCGAGAAAGTCATCGTGACCGAGGAAGAAGACCTGCTGATGCGGGTCAACAAGATCACCGAAAACCGTGGCGTGAACGTGGTGTTCGATGGCTTGGGTGGCCCGCAGATGTCACTGCTCGGTGATGTGCTGGCTCCGCGTGGCAGCCTGGTTCTGTACGGCCTGCAAGGCGGCAACCAGACACCATTCCCGGCCTGCGCGGCGTTCCAGAAGAACATCCAGTTTTTCGTGCATTGCATCGGTAACTTCACCGGCAAACCGGAACTGGGCATCATCCAGGACAAAGTCGCCCTGCAACGCGCCTTGCGTGACATCAACCAGCTGACCGCCGATCGCGTTCTGCTGCCGCTCGAGACCCGGGTCTTCCCGTTTACCGAGTTTGTCGAAGCGCATCGCTACATGGGTGAATGCCCTTGCCGCGAAAGGGTCGCGCTGCAGGTTGAACCGGCCTGATCCCTCCCCGAAGAGTCCGTGCCCCCACGGACTCTTTTGCTTTATGCACCTTTTAAAAGCCAACGCCCGTTGACTGATTGACGGAACAGTTCAGCAACTGAACTGGTTTTTGCTCTGGATCTGTAGCTTCTAATCAGTAACTAAGCCCTGATAATTGAATGATTACTTTCATCTCAAGGAATGAGTCATGGCTGGGTATCTATTCGATACTTTTCATTGCGCTACACCGCTGTCTATTCAGAAGGCAGCGCACTTCTTTGCTGTTGTAGAACAATCGTCTGCAACTTCTTTCTTTATTTCCTGTATTCATCGTCCGTGGGACTCTGTAAGACATTTCCTAGGATGTTGCGCGCAAACACAAATGTCCTTTAAACCCGTGGTCTTACGGTGTCACGCGTGTGCGCAAGGTGCTGAAAGGGGCGCCACCTCATCAATGCTGATCTGAAAACTTAAGTGTTAGCATTTGGTAATAAAGCCTGTCGCCAACTTCACTCACTGACTATTCCCTGCGCCGTGCGTGCGGCTGTCTGCACTAGATTCAACTTACGAGTATCAGGTAAATAACGATGACCAATATCCATGACCAAGCCATGAACTATGTCTATCAGCAAATACTGCAAAGACTGTTGAGTTTTTTTTCCCGCGCCGAGCGAACAGCCTTGCAATTGCTGATCCAGCGCCTGGGGGTTGCCGCCGGCGGTATGGAGCGGATCGGTGAGTTCAAGGTATTGGCTATTCATTCAGGAACCCGTGATAGCTGCTACACCTTGGCGTTATTGCGAGCCGCGCAACTGACGATCGCCAGCCGGTCGCCGAAAACCTTCCGGTTGCGGGTGGCGAGCCTGCGTCTCAATGATTGCAACCCGATTGCCCTGGAAAACATCCATCGCACCAATAACGCCTTGTTCCTGTATGACGATCCACGGGTCGAGGTGCTGATGGTCGATAACCGCGAGGTGCTGGCGTTCGACCGTGCCGCGCCGATTTCCCCGGCCGGGCGCGCAATCAATCGCACCAATCTGTTGATGCTGGGGCATCGCCGAGTGTGGGACGGGTCGCTTGATCTGTGGGACGACATCTATCTGGCCAGCGGTGAGTTTTACGCGCAAATCTCCCGCTGGAACCATGGCGTCGATGCCTTGATCAGTAGTGACTCATCGCGTCGGCGCAAACACTTCATCGAGGGTTTGCGACGGGCAGCAATCAAGGCCGAACTGCACTGCTCGAATCTCCATGAGCCCGACAGTGCGGGACTGTTTCCGCTGCTGGACGAGTTGGGCAACCAGGGCTACCAGCGCTTTTACAGCGAAGACGAACAGCCGTGGCGCCCACTCGATCAATTTGAAATCTGCCGCCGCGCGACGGTTATCGACATCCACGACATGCTGGTCGGCAACAGAGAAGAGCGCTGGCCCCTGCTCACCGAGTTCCTCGGGTTCAAGTCCGACGAGTTATCGGCACAGCTCAGTGACAACGATTACGTGGGGTTGGCGGTGTCGGCGCACGTGCGCGGGTTGCAAGCCTGTTTCGTGCAGGGAGGCACCTACGAATCGGGCATTGCGCATTACCTGCAACGGGCCTTGATCATGATGCGCCGCAATCAATTGCCAGAACGCCTGTGCGAACAGGCGATGGAGGTGCTTGGCGACCCATTGACGCTGGCGGAGTTGCGTGCCCGCGCGACGACCGAGGCGCAAAGCAGCCTCGGCCTGAGCGAGGCGCAATTGGTCTGCATGCTGTTTGCGCCCTTTGGCAACAAGGCGGCGCTGCTTGAACGCTTTCTGCGCCAGTGCCATCCGGGCATGCTGGTGGCCTTGCCGGAGTTGCATCGGGCAATGCAGGGACACCCGGTCGTGGATCAGATCATGCAATGGCTGGTGGATGTCAGCGGGCTGTCGGTCAGTCTCATTGGCAAGCTCTATCGCATGGCGCCACTGTCGACCCTGGAAATCGGGGCTGTCGAATCCACGGGTGGTGATCACGATGAGGAAACCGGTGAAGACGCGTCCCAGGTGGGCGAGCGGTCAGCGGGTCGTTGAACGTGGGTGGTTTGACAGGAATCTTGAGGCCGCGTGACAAACAACCTCGCACCTGTGGCCCGATCCCATGAAAGAGCCCCGTGAATCCGTTTTTGCCTACCAGGCGGTTTATCGCTACCTGACCAGCATCATCGATGAAAGCGCCAGCGACTTGCACGTTCGCCTGCCGTCATTGCGCCACTTGGCCGAACGCCTGAACGTCTCGATCTCGACCATTCAGTACGCCTATTCGCTGCTGGAGAAAGAGGGGCGGGTGTACTCGGTGGCCAAGTCCGGCTATTACGCGCTGCCCGCACCCGCCATCAATGTGCTCTACCAGGGCAATGACTTGCTTGAAAGCGTCTACGTCAATGCCCGACGCCCGGGCATGCTGGTCCTTTGCAGCGATGAACCGGCGCTCTTGCAGTCGATCGACAGCCCGTTGTTGTTGCAGGAAAGAGAACTGCTGCGTCAGTACCCGCGCCAGCCACAACCGAATTCGCAACCCTGCGGCGAACTTGAGCTGCGCATGGCGTTGGCGGCGCGCTACACCACATCCCCCGTGCGTTGCTGGCACGCTGATGATGTCTACATAGGCGCTGATCTTCGTGGGGTGCTGGAGATTCTGATTGCCGTGCTGGGCCTCAAGGATGCCGTTGTGGTGGTCGAATCGCCTTGCGACTGGGTGATTCTGCGACTCTTCCAGGGGGCGGGCGTGCGGGTGATCGAATGGCCCCTGCAGGCCAATGGCAAGCTGCATCACGATCGACTCAAGCACCTGCTGGAAACCGAGCCGGTGCGCCTGGTCATGGTGTCTTCGGGCTTGAATATGCCTCGCGGCAGCCAGGCGCCGGATGAGGACCGCCAAGCTGTTGCGCAATTGCTGGAGCGTCATGAGTGCTGGGTGCTGGAAAACGACTGTTACACGGAGTTGGGGTTCGAGGCGCCCGGCGTGCGTTTTCGCGACCTGCTGGCCCCGCAGAGGCTGATGATTTTTTCCACATTCGAAAAGATCATCGGGCCAGAGGCGCCCTATGGCTATTTGCTTTCCCGTCAGCTGAGCGGCGAATGGCAGCGACATTTCCTGCTGCGAGCGTTTCGCCTGTCTTCGATTCGCCAAAAAGCCATTGCTCGTCTGTACAGCAATGGCCGTATCGATCAGCACTTGCAATTGCTGCGGCGCAGGCTCAAGGAGAGCAAGACCCGGATGACCCACTTGTTGCAGGAGCGGATGGGCGAGACCCTGCAGTTCGTCGAGCCGCAAGGAGGGGCAACGATCTGGCTGCGTTCGTCGCGGCGGGTCGATGTGCGCCAGGTATTTGAACGCCTGCTCAATGAGCAGGTGGTGATCGCCCCCGGTGAACTGTTCAGTCTCCAGGGCTTGCACACCCAGCATTTGCGCCTGAGTCACAATGTTGGCAGTGAGCATGACCTTGTGACTGCGCTGAGCCTGTTGGGCGACGCCTTGCGGAGGGAGGCGATCGACTGAACGGGATTGCTGCAGATTTATAACAGTGCGCCGGGGCAATGCCGGGATCTATAACGTCGCGCGATGGTCAAACTGCCAGTAAACTGCGTTCCATCTCCTGAACCACTCTATTCCAGAGGTTTTGCATGACACTCAGTCCTTTTGCGGGTAAACCGGCACCGGCAGAATTGTTGGTCGACATCCCGCGACTGGTTACGGCGTATTACACCGGCCAGCCTGATGCCGCCATTTCGACCCAGCGCGTGGCGTTCGGCACCTCCGGGCACCGAGGCAGCTCCTTCGACCTGAGTTTCAACGAGTGGCACGTGCTGGCGATCAGCCAGGCGATCTGTCTGTATCGCGAATCCCAGGGTATCGACGGGCCGCTGTTTGTCGGCATCGACACCCACGCATTGTCGACCCCGGCCGGCGCGAGCGCCCTGGAAGTGCTGGCGGCCAACGGCGTGACGGTGATGATTGCCGAAGGCGACGAATACACGCCGACCCCGGCGGTTTCCCACGCGATCCTTTGCTACAACCGCGGGCGCACCTCGGGCCTGGCGGATGGCATTGTCATCACGCCGTCGCACAATCCGCCGCAAAGCGGTGGCTACAAATACAACCCAACCAACGGTGGCCCGGCCGATACCCACATCACCAAGTGGATCGAGGCCAAGGCCAACGAACTGCTCGCCAACAAACTGGCCGGCGTCAAGCGCATCAGCTACGAACAGGCCCTGAAGGCCAGCACCACCCATCGTCACGACTATGTGAACACCTACGTTGCCGACCTGATCAACGTCATCGATTTCGACGCCATCCGTAACGCCAAGCTGCGTCTGGGTGTCGATCCGCTGGGTGGAGCAGGGGTGCGCTACTGGTCGGCGATTGCCGAGCATTACCGCCTGGACCTGGACGTGGTGAACAAGGAAGTGGATGCGACCTTCCGCTTCATGACCGTCGACTGGGATGGCCAGATCCGCATGGACCCATCGTCCACCCACGCCATGCAGGGCCTGATCGGCCTGAAAGAGCGCTTCGACGTGGCCTTCGCCTGCGACCCGGACCATGACCGTCACGGCATCGTCACGCCGTCCGGCGGCCTGTTGGCGCCGAACAACTACCTGGCGGTGTCCATCGACTACCTGTTCCAGAACCGTCCGCACTGGCGCGCCGATGCCGCCGTGGGCAAGACCGTGGTCAGCAGCGGTTTGATCGATCGTGTGGCCAAGCGCCTGGGCCGTCGCCTGTACGAAGTGCCGGTCGGCTTCAAATGGTTCGCCGACGGCCTGTTTGACGGCTCCCTGGGCTTTGGCGGCGAAGAAAGCGCCGGTGCCTCATTCCTGCGCAAGGACGGCGGCGTCTGGAGCACCGACAAGGATGGCCTGATCCCGGCACTGCTGGCGGCCGAAATGACCGCTCGCACCGGTCGTGATCCGAGCCAGGCGTATCGCGCCCTGACCGATGAACTGGGTGAACCGTTCTCGGTGCGGGTCGATGCCAAGGCCAATCCGCAGCAGAAAGCGCTGCTGAGCAAATTGTCGCCGGATCAGGTCACTTCGACCGAACTGGCGGGCGAAGCGATCCAGAGCATCCTCAGCCATGCACCGGGCAACGAACAGGCCATTGGCGGTCTGAAAGTCATGACCGAAAACGGCTGGTTCGCGGCGCGTCCATCGGGTACCGAGGACATCTACAAGATCTATGCGGAAAGCTTTGTCAGCGATGAACATCTGAAGCAGTTGGTGGCGGAGGCTCAGACGCTGGTGGATGGCGCGATTTCGGCGAAATAAGTGATGGCCCTGTCGCGGGCAGGCCTTGCTCCCACAGTGGAACGCATTCCCCTGTGGGAGCAAGGCTTGCCCGCGATGACGGTCTTATGAGCGACACAATTCAAAAAAAAGGGGCGACCATTCACGGTCGCCCCTTTTTTTGCCTCGTGTTTAAAGGATCAAGCCAGATCCACCAGCACGATCTCGCTGTCTTCAATCGCCGTCACCCGCAACACCTGCTCATCGGCCACTGCAATACCGTCTCGAGCTTGCGCGCGCAAGCCATTGACTTCTATGACACCGGTCGCCGGAACCAGGTAGGCACGACGACCGCTGTCCAGGCGGTACTCGGCGCTTTCGCCAGCCTTGAGGTTCGCCGCCACCAGCCGTGCATCGGCACGGATGCGCAGGCTCTGGTCGTCGCCGACCTTGCCACTGGCCAGGGTCACGAAACCTTCGCGTCCATCTTTCGGGAAGGGTTTGGCGCCCCAGGACGGTGCCAGTCCGGTTTCATTGGGGATGATCCAGATCTGGAAGATCTTGGTCGGCGTCGCCTCCAGGTTGTATTCGCTGTGGGCGATGCCGGTACCGGCACTCATCACCTGAACGTCACCAGCCTCGGTGCGACCCTTGTTGCCCAGGTTGTCCTGGTGGCTGATGGCGCCTTCACGGACATAGGTGATGATCTCCATGTCCCGGTGCGGGTGCTGGGGGAAACCGGTGCCGGGGGCGATCACGTCATCGTTCCAGACCCGCAGGTTGCCCCAGTTCATGCGCTTGGGGTCGTAGTACTCGGCGAACGAAAAGTGGTGATGGGCATTCAGCCAGCCGTGGTCTGCACCACCGAGCGAGTTGAAAGGTCTGAGTTCAAGCATGATCGTCTCCTGAAAGGGTTCGTCATGGGGCAAGGCGCCTGAGCCACGAAGAGACCGTTGGTTGATGACGGGCATCATCCACCAGGTAACGATCAGGAAAAAGCGTAAAAAGTGCCTCATAACAATCGAATACTTTGATATAAAATCCGCTCGAAACGTTCTCATCCGGCTTTCAGTTCATCGCATAACCCAATGAGTCATAAGCAATTCACTAGTACTCAGCGGCAAATGCAGACACCATAGCCGGCAACAGCCTCTCACCCTGGAGTCCGTCCGCGTGTCGCAACACACTCCCGATCTTCCCCCTGAACTTCGTCCTCTGGCCGAGATGCCGCTGCTCAAGCGCCTGGCCGCCCGATTCTTCGGCCACGGCCTGACCCGCCTGCGTGCACAACACCGGGCATCCTGGCTGCATGGCCAGGCGGACGGCTTTCGCAGCGGGCACACCGCCGGGGTGGAATATGGCTATAAGGAAGGCAAGGCCGAGGGGCTGGAAGAAGGTCGGCAGGTCCTGCTGATTCGCGACTCGCGCAGTACCGAACACCGGCCACCGAATATCGATGACCACCTGTTTGATGACTGGCGCCTGCCGCTGAGCGCCGAGCTGAAAAAACGCATGAAGGCTGATGTTGCGCGTCTGTTGCCGGCCCATGCGCAACCCAGTGCCGCGCAGTGGAAAATGATTTTCAGCGACACCCCCTCGACCTCGGTGATCGCCGGCGCCGGTGCCGGTAAATCGACGACGCTGGCCTTGCGCATTGTGTTGCTGAGCCATTACCTGGGGTTTGAGTTGGACTCAATGACCGTGGTGACCTTCACCCGCGAGTCGCGCAAGGACTTCATCAATAAGCTGATCGAGTTGTTCGCCCTGTGGGGACGGGCGCTGAGTTACAAGGATGCACGGGATCTGGTGCGTACCTTCCACTCGCGCATTCTGCCGATGGTTCGCAGCCTGCCGGGCTTCGAGCGCTTGCAGGCTTTCGAAAACCTCAGTTTGAATGAGCAAAAGGGCGGCGATGATGCGGACAGCAACCCGTTCGACCTGCGCATCAACGATGCCCAGCGCCAGCAACTCAATGCCTGTTATCACGCCTTGCATACCCGCGATGAACGTTTCCGCGAACTGATCAAGCCGTTGTCGCGCCACGCGCTGCAACTCAAGGGGCTGGAGCGCGATCACCCTGATGTACAGAAACGCGTGGCCGTTACCGAGCTGGCGGCCAGGCGCGATGAAGAACTTTGCGACGTTGTCGAGGACTTGTGGTTTCGCGCAGGTGCCTGGCCCATCAAAGGCATTGAGCCCAATCGGCAAGTCTTTGATATCAACGGCTCGACATTCCATAGCCATGGCTACATTCCATCCCTGGATGCCTGGGTGGTGCTGGGCTTCGATCCTCGGGAAAACCCGCAGGTCTCGCGCCAGAACGCCAAGCTGAGCGTGCGGGCGGAGTGGGCGGTAAAGCGCACCCTGTTTCAAGCTTTCTGTCGTAAACCATTGATTTGGCTGGATAGCTACGAGTCATCCCGGCGTGTCCTTTCATCACTTGCCGGTGATGCCAGTGCCGGGCCGGGCTTTGATTACAAGGTCAAGGGCGAGCTGGCTTCGGCACCGTTGCTGGACTGTTTCGTTGCGGCCGCCGGGTTTATCGAGAACCTCGGGCTGGATGTGCCGAATGCCGTCAGCCAGATGAGTTTTGCCAAGGACGATCCGGACCGGTTTTTCTTCGAGGCCCTGAGCCTGTACTGGCGGGCACTGGAAGATCATCTGCTGGACCAGAAGCCGCCGATCATGACCTACAACCGGATGTTCGCGCTGTTCAGCGAGCACTCTCCGGAAAACCTCAAGTTGCTCGGCGATGAGCTGCTCAGGCCGTTGTCACACCTGATGATCGACGAATTTCAGGACGTATCACCGCAGATCGTTTCGTGGATCCGCGCCAGCCTGGCCGAGATCCGCAGTCGCGGGCCGGCCATGCACGTAGGGCGCGGGGCCCAGCGTTCGTCGCTGCTTTGTGTCGGGGACGACTGGCAGTCGATCTACGGCTGGCGTGGCAGTTCGCCGAGTTACTTCATGGAATTCAACAAGACGTTTTCCTCGCCGAGCACCACCAAAGTCATGCTCAGCGACAACTACCGCAGCCATCAATACATCATCGATGCCGCCGAACACATCGTGCGCGCCGCACCGGCGATTGCCGGAAAGAAGGCCAAGGCCAGTGGCGAGCCGAAGGAGCTGCTGCCGGTCAACGTGCTTGATCGCGATGACCAAGGTTTGGCCAGGCAGTTGATCGAGCACTACCGAAAGGGTGATTCGATCTTGATGCTTTATCGAAAAAGCAGTGATAAGTCATTGATACATGAGCATATTCAGTCTGTAGTTAATGTTGATTCTAGCTTGCCACATGAAGCGCGGCGCTTGAAACAACTGACCTATCACAGCGCCAAGGGCCTTCAGGCGGACGCGGTGTTCCTGCTGGGCGACTGTCAGCACCTGACCAGTTCCCCCTACAAGAATCAGGTGTATCGCATGGCGGGCTTGGGCAAGGCCGGTGATAACGAGGCGTACGACAATGCGCAGAAAGACGAAATCCTGCGCCTGGCGTATGTGGGCATCACCCGTGCGGTGAGCCATTGCTACTGGTATGTCGATGCGCAGGATACCCAGGCGGCGAACATGCCCAGGGCGTCGGACCGGATTGGCAAGGGCAAGGCGTTTTTTGTCGATCATCGGCAGGGCAAAACAACCGGTTAGATTCCCTGTAGGAGCGAGCATGCTCGCGAAAAACGTCCAGACAACGCGGGTATCCAGAGAGTGCACGTTATCGTTGACGTTCATCGCGAGCATGCTCGCTCCTACAGGGTTTTGTGTCGCCCAACAAAAAGCCCACATGACGTGGGCTTTTGATTCTCAATGGGCTGTCAGGCATAGCTCCTGAGGGCCACCGGCGGGACGAACGCTTCGAGTTCATCCTCCACCGCTTCGATTATTCGTTCGACGTCCGCAGCATTCATGACCGTCGCGCAAGGGATACCGGCAATGGCGATCATGGTCTCGCCACTGGCACGATCAAACAGACGGGCAATCATGCTGCCCGGCGCATCCATGCTCGCCTCGAAACCCATGGGATGAAAATGCCAGCGCATCAGCTGGCAGGCATTTGGAAAAGTGACTTTGCTGAACCCTTTATTCATATGTTGCCCGCCTTCTTCATCGAGCGCTTCCATTAGCTCATGGTAGGAGGGAAGAGCCCTCATTGGCTCAACCAGTGACAGACTTTAAAAGTAGCATTCGGACGTGAAAGAAATGTGTTTTTTTCAGGCCGTTTGGCGATTGAGTCGCATTTTTTATTCGGGCGGCGTCGCGCAAACGTTTTCGAAAAAAACTGCACTTCGGTCTGGCGATTGAAGCAGGCGTGGAAGTTGGGCAAGCTCGGTTTTTTTTCGTCGAGACCTTTATGCACGCCGAGGATGATGGCCCGCTGCAAACCCAGGCCACGGGCGAAACGGTCATGCGCTATCACTTGCGCTGGAAGCACCGGGATCTGGACGGGGTCATGGCGTTGTATCACCCGGACATTCAGTACAACGACTTTTTCCAGAACCGCGTGATGGGCCTGGCCGAATTGCGCGACTACGTGCGCAGCAGCATGCCCCGCGACCCCGACGAAGCGCTGGAGCACTCGGACCGCATCCGCCTGGATGGCAATACCGCGTTCATTCAGTACCGCATCACCTTGCGGGGTGGGGAAGGCCTGGTGTCGTTCCGCGCCAGCGAAGCGATCACGGTGCGCGACGGCTTGATCTGGCGGGTCAACGAATATGCGTCGCTGGTCCACGAGCAAGCGTCGCGCAAAAACGCGGCGAGCCAGCGCCCTGCAGTGAGCCGTCTGGGCCTGTCGCCCCGGCAGTTGAGTTTCATGGCCGATGACCTGCAACAGTACTTCCAGCGCCAGCAACCCTATCTCGACCCCGAACTGGACTTGCAGCGGGTGGCGAAGGAGTGCGGGTACAGCCGCAACCAGATTTCCTACCTGCTCAATCAGGTGCTCGGTCAGAGCTTCTATCGCTACGTCAACCAGGCCCGCCTGCAACATCTGCTCGCGGCGCTGGATCAGGCCACGCCACCGTTGCGCATCGATGAGCTGGCATTTGCCGCCGGCTTCAATTCGCTGTCGGCCTTCTATAGCTGCTTCCGCCAGCATACGGGCCAATCGCCCAAGGCTTATGTGAAGCAAATTTCCCTGCGTGCACGCGCGCAAGACAATCCCTGAGATCACGCACTAGGATCGACGCCATCGAAGTTTGAGTGGCGGAATCCTGCATGAAAGCGTGGCGCACGATCAGTTTATGGATGGACCAGCTCGACGAGCCGTTAGTGGCACGCCCGGCGCTGGAGCAAGACCTGGATGTCGACGTCGCGATCATCGGCGCCGGGTATACGGGGCTGTGGACTGCGTACTATCTCAAGCGCCACGCCCCTGAACTGAATATCGCCATCATCGAGGCGCAAACCGCCGGTTTTGGTGCCTCGGGGCGCAATGGCGGCTGGCTGATGGGCAATCTGCTGGGTGAGGACCGGTTGCTCGCGGCGTCGTCTCCCGAACAGCGCCGTGCTTCCTACGATCTGCTGCACGGTATTCCCGATGAAGTGGCGAATGTCCTCGAACGTGAAGGCATCGACTGCGATTACCGCAAGGGCGGGGCGCTGTATTGCGCTGCCCGCTACCCGGAGCAGGAAGCCAGCCTGCGTGAGTACCTGGCCAAGTTGTATCGACAAGGACTGAACGAAAGCGATTACCGCTGGCTGAGCCCGGAACAACTGGCGCAGCAGATTCGCGTCGCCAAACCCTATGGCGGCATCTTCACCCCTCACATCGCGACTCTGCATCCGGCGAAACTGGCGCGTGGCCTGGCCCGTGCGGTGGAGCGCATGGGCGTGAAGATTTATGAAAACAGCCCGGTGACCCAATGGCAGTCCGGCCGTTTGCGTACTGAACGTGCCGCTGTGCGCAGCCGTTGGGTGGTGCCGGCGGTGGAAGGCTATTCGGTGACCTTGCCGCCGCTGGGGCGATATCAGATGCCGGTACAAAGCCTGATCGTCGCCACCGAGCCATTGTCCGCCGCCACCTGGGACGAGATCGGCCTGAGCCAGGGCCAGGCCTTCAGTGAAAGCAGCCGCCAAGTGACCTACGGTCAGCGCACCGCCGACAACCGCCTGATCTTCGGCGCTCGGGGCGGCTATCAGTTTGCCGGCCGGCTGCGCCATGACTTCGACCTGACCACCAGCGAAATCGAGCTGCGCCGCTATCTGTTCGGCGAACTGTTCCCGCAACTCAAGAACGTGCAAATCACCCACGGCTGGGGCGGCAACCTGGGCATGTCCCGGCGTTTCAAACCGCACATGCTGTGCGACCGGGCCAGCGGCATTGCCTTGTCCGGCGGCTACGGCGGGGAAGGCGTCGGCGCCAGCAATCTGGGCGGGCGGACCCTGGCCGATCTGATTCTTGGGCGCGATACCGAGCTGGTGCGCCAACCCTGGGTGGTGCCTCAGGGTGGGCTCGATGCGCTCAAGGCGTGGGAGCCCGAACCCTGCCGCTGGCTCGGCTACAACGCGATCATTCGCAGCTTCGTCCACGAAGACCAGACCCTGGCCAACCCGGCAACCGCCCCCTGGCGACGCAAGCTCGCCAGCGGGGTCGCGGGGTTCATGGAAGGTTTCATGCACTAAACGCTTTTTACACAGACAGGTATGGCCATGAGCATCACCCAATTCAAGAACACCGCAACCCTGAAGCTGGAAGAGTCCAATCCGGTCGCCGTCCCTCTGGGCTCGCCCGTGGCGGTGGCTTCGACCACCAGTGTCGAGCGCGACGACGGCGTTGAAACCGGCGTCTGGGAGTGTACCCCCGGTCGCTGGCGGCGGCAGATCGTCGCCCAGGAGTTCTGCCATTTCATCCAGGGCCGCTGCACGTTCACGCCGGACGGCGGCGAACCCCTGCACATCGAAGCCGGCGATGCACTGATGTTGCCCGCCAATAGCCTCGGCATCTGGGACATCCAGGAGACCGTGCGCAAGACCTACGTGTTGATTCTGTAAACGCTGACCCCTTGATTGCCTGCCAACAAAAACAACCCATACAGGAATCGATTCATGCTGCGAAAGACGCTCACACTTACACTGGCATTGACCCCGCTGATGCTGGCCGCCTCCATCAGCCAGGCGGCGGATAACGTCAAGATCTACAACTGGTCGGATTACATCGCGCCGGACACCACCAAAGACTTCCAGAAAGAAACCGGCATCGGCTTCACCTACGACGTCTATGACAGCAACGAAACCCTCGATGGCAAATTGATGACCGGCAAATCCGGTTACGACGTGGTGTTCCCGTCCAACCACTTCATGGCCCGGCAAATTGAAGGCAAGGCGCTGAAAACCCTGGACAAGAGCCAGTTGCCGAACTGGAAGAACCTCAATCCGGTATTGCTCAAGGCCTTGCAGGGCAACGATCCGGGTAACGAGCACGGCTTCCCGTATCTGTGGGGCAGTACCGGCATCGGCTACAACGTGGCCAAGGTCAAGGCGGTGCTGGGCGACAACGCACCAGTGGATTCGTGGGACCTGATCTTCAAGCCGGAAAACATGCAAAAGTTGCAGAAGTGCGGCGTGGCGATCCTCGACAACGGCCCGGAACTGCTGCCAGCGGCGCTGAACTACCTGGGCCTGCCACATCACAGCAAGAATCCGGAGGACTACAAAAAAGCCGAAGCCTTGCTGCTCAAGGTCCGGCCTTACGTCAGCTACTTCCACTCATCCAAGTACACCAGCGACCTGGCCAACGGCGATATCTGTGTGGCGGTCGGGTTCTCCGGCGACATCCTGCAGGCGGAAAACCGCGCCAAAGAGGCAAAAAATGGTGTCGATATCGGTTATTCAATTCCAAAAGAAGGCGCCGCGATCTGGTTCGACATGGTTGCCATGCCCGTCGACGCCCCGGACGAAAAGGCCGGTTATGCCTTCATGAACTACCTGCTGCGCCCGGACGTCATGGCCGGCATCAGTAACTACGTGCACTACGCCAATGGCAATGAACAGGCCGACAGCCTGATTGACCCGGCCATCAAGAACGACACCAAGGTCTATCCGAGCCCGGAGATGATGGGGAAATTGTTCGCGTTGGAAGCGATGCCGCTGAACATCGACCGGGTTCGCACACGGGTGTGGAACAAGATTCGTACCGGTAGCTGATGAGCCTGTAGGAGCGAGCCTGCTCGCGATGGTCGTTAACGATAACGCTGGGAGCCTGATAGCCCGCAGGGCCTTCAGGTTCTTCGCGAGCAGGCTCGCTCCTACAGAATGCGGTTCAACGTTTCAAATCAGTCTTCCTGGCGAATCGTAGCCACTTCATCCGCCCGCACTTTCACTTTCGCCCCGGAAATGTCCCGGAATTCAAAGAACCCGTCCTTGGTTTTGGTTTTCGGCATGTCCTTGGTCAGGTACTGGGTACCGTTCTGTAAGGTCACCACCGTTGGCGTCGAGCAGCCGGTCAGCATCATGAATGCGGCTGCCGCCAAGGGAAAAATCATCGGCTTGATGTTCATAACCACCTCTTAACACCTCAAAAATGCGCGGGACTGTTGCGTTTGACAGCATCCGACGCGGTTGGTGTCATGTCTTGATGCAGAAAACGTCGCAGGCTAGCGACTCTCCACCTATCCAATTCCGATTGCGTATTACAGGGTGTTACTGGTATCTGTACGCATAACCAGTATTCGTTCGCCATGGCCCCATTTCCCGTGACCGCAAATCCCCTCGACGATCCGTTCTATTACCTGAACAACTTCATGCAAGTGCTTGATTGGCTTGAGCAACGCTATGGAGACGTGCTGGATGTCGAAGAGCAGCGGTTCATCACTGACTTCAAGGGTTTGAGCCGTGAATCCCGGGCGCTGCTGGTCAGGATGGTGATGCGCAAGGGGATTCATTTCAGGGCCAGCAAGTTGCACTACGTTGAAATCGGCGACACCTTCGACGCCGTCGAGCCCCTGATAACGTTGGGCTGGGTCGATGAGCAGTTGCCATTGCCGGTCGAAGTGCTGTGTGAGGTATTGCTCAAGGCTGAAATTGTTCAATGCCTGGGCCACGCCCTCGACCAGCCCAAGGGCAAGAAGTCCGATTGGCTTCCACACCTGAGCGAGCGTTTTCCCGAGGCGCGCAGCTTCGGGCAATGGTGCCCGGCGCTGGATGAGCGCCTGTTCAGTCTGACCATCATGGGACTGTGCGACCGTTTGCGCTTCATGTTTTTCGGCAATCTCTATCAGGACTGGTCCGAGTTCGTCTTGGCCGATCTTGGGATCTTTACCTACGAAAAAGTCGAGTTCTGTGCCGATTCCCGAGGTTTTCGCCACCGGGAAGACGTGGATGCCGGCCTGTTCCTTCATCTGTGCCAGCAACAATTCATTGATGGCGAAGCGATCGGCGACATTGTCGATCGCATTACCGCATTGGCGCTGAGCAACCCCTGGCTGCAACGGCGCCGAGACAAGCTGTTGTTCCAGATGGCCCAGCATTGCGAGCGCGTGGCGGATTTCGCGACGGCCATGACCTTATATCGCCAGTGCGCCTATCCCGGCGCGCGGGTGCGCCTGATCCGCGTGCTGGAACGCTGCGGGGAACACGAACTGGCCCTGGAGCTGGCCACACAAGTGCAACAGTCGGCCCCCAGTGCCGCCGAGCAGCAACAACTGTTGCGCCTGTTGCCCAGACTGCGCCGCAAACTGGGCGGGCCTGCGGTGAAACGCCCGGCCCCACGAGAAATGCAGCGTCTGGACTTGCAACTGCCCAGGACCGATCCGCAACTGTCGGTGGAGTTCTACGTTCAGGCACACCTGACGCAAGAGTCGGCGCCGGTGCATTACGTCGAGAACAGCCTGATCAATTCATTGTTCGGCCTGCTGTGCTGGCCGGCGATTTTCGCGCCGCTGCCGGGGGCGTTTTTCCACCCGTTCCAGCGCGGCCCAGTGGACTTGCTCAATGAAGATTTCCAGGAGCGGCGGGCGGATCTGTTCGAGGCGTGCCTGGCACAACTGGACGACGGTCGCTACCGGCGCACCATCCGCGAGTGCTATGCCGAAAAGTGGGGTGTGCAGTCGCCCTTCGTGTTTTGGGGCGCGCTTGACGAAACCTTGCTGGAACAGGCACTGGACTGCCTGCCGGCTGAACACCTCAAGCACTGGTTCAACCGCCTGTTGCTGGACATCAAGGCCAATCGCGCCGGGATGCCGGACCTGATCCAGTTCTGGCCGCAGCAAAAGACCTACCGCATGATCGAAGTCAAAGGCCCGGGGGATCGCCTGCAGGACAACCAGCTGCGCTGGCTGGAGTTCTGTCATGAGCACGGCATGCCGATTGCCGTGTGCTACGTGCAATGGGCGGAGCAGGGCGCTTGAGCTACAGCATCGCGGTGCGGGCACTGTGTGAGTTCACCGCCAAGGTCGGCGATCTCGACCTGCGTTTCACCCCTTCACCGACGGCGCTGGAGGGGATCGTCGGCCATCGCACGGTGGCCTCACGGCGTAGCGAGGGCTATCAGAGCGAAGTCGCGCTTGAAGGCCACTACCAAAGCCTGACCGTCAAAGGCCGCGCGGACGGCTACGACCCCGCGCAGAACTGCCTGGAAGAAGTCAAAACCTACCGTGGCGACTTGAGCAAGCAACCGGCCAACCATCGGCAACTGCACTGGGCCCAGGCGAAAATCTACGGCTGGCTGATGTGCAGCAAGCTGCAACTGGAGCAGATCAATCTGGCGCTGGTGTACTTCGACATCGTCAGCGAAAAGGAAACCTGCCTGGTGGAAAGCCACAGCGCCGGGGAGTTGCAGCAGTTCTTCGAAGAACATTGCGCACGATTCCTGCACTGGGCGGAAAAGGAAATGGCGCATCGCCTGGCCCGCAATCACGGCGCGCAACAGCTGGCCTTCCCCCACAGCGACTTTCGGCCGGGGCAGCGGCATCTGGCCGAATCGGTGTTCAAGGCGGTCAGCACCGGTCGATGCCTGATGGCCCAGGCGCCAACGGGGATCGGCAAGACCCTGGGCACGCTGTTTCCAATGCTCAAGGCCCTGGCGCCACAGCAACTGGACAAGGTGTTCTTTCTCACGGCGAAAACCCCCGGGCGCAAGCTGGCGCTGGATGCCGCCCAAGTCATCCAGGGCGGCGCCAACGCACCACCCTTGCGAGTGCTGGAGATGATTGCCCGGGACAAGGCCTGCGAGCATCCCGACAAAGCCTGTCACGGCGAATCCTGCCCGTTGGCCCAGGGCTTTTACGATCGCTTGCCCGCCGCACGGCAGGCCGCCAGCGAGCTGAGCCTGCTGGACCAAAGCGCTTTGCGCCAGGTCGCCCTCGACCATGCCGTGTGCCCGTATTACCTGAGCCAGGAGATGGCCCGCTGGGCTGATGTGGTAGTCGCCGATTACAACTACTACTTCGACTTCAGCGCCTTGTTGTTCGGTCTGGCCCAGGCCAACCAATGGAAGGTCGCCGTGCTGGTTGATGAGGCCCACAATCTGGTGGAGCGCGGTCGCCAGATGTACAGCGCCAGTCTCGATCAGGCGACCCTTGGCTCTGTAAGAAAGGCTGCCCCCGAGCCTTTGAGAAAGTCCCTGCAGCGGGTCAATCGCGAATGGAATGCCCTGCATAACCTGCAAACGGCTGAATATCAGGCCTATGACAAGGCCCCGGACAAACTGTTGCAGGCGTTATCCGCCTGCACCGGCAGCATCGGCGAGTACCTGAACGATCACCCGCAAGGGCTCGACAGTGCCCTGCAGAGCTTTTACTTCGACATGCTGCAGTTCTGCCGGGTGGCAGAACTGTTCGATGAGCAATTTCTGTTCGATATTTCCAAGCGCGACCTGGAACGCAAGCGAACGCTTTCCAACCTGTGCCTGCGCAACGTGGTGCCCGCCGGATTCATCGGGCCGCGCCTGACAGCGGCACGCAGCACCGTGCTGTTCTCCGCGACCCTGAGCCCGCGCCGCTACTACGCCGATCTTCTGGGTACGCCGGCGAACACGGTGTGCATCGACGTCGAGTCGCCTTTTCACTCAGGCCAGCTTCAGGTTCATATCGCCAGCCAGATCTCTACCCGGTTCATCCATCGAAAGGCATCGCTGGCTCCCATCGTCGAGTTGATCGCCGACCAGTACAGGCAGAGGCCGGGCAACTACCTGGCGTTTTTCAGCAGCTTTGACTATTTGCAGCAGGTCCTTCAGTTGCTGGCGGAACGGTACCCGCAGATCAATCTCTGGTCGCAATCGCGTGGAATGGGCGAAGCGCAACGTCAGCAGTTTCTCGACCAGTTCACCGAACACGGCGAGGGCATCGGCTTTGCGGTATTGGGCGGCGCGTTCGGTGAAGGCATCGACTTGCCCGGTGCGCGGCTGATCGGTGCGTTCATCGCCACCCTGGGCCTGGCGCAGTTCAATCCGGTCAATGAGCAGATGAAGCTACGCATGGCGGCGATTTTCGGCGCAGGCTACGACTACACCTACCTGTATCCCGGCCTGCAGAAGGTGGTACAGGCCGCCGGACGGGTGATCCGTACGCAGGAAGATCAAGGCGTGGTGATGTTGATCGATGACCGTTTTGCCGAGCCGAGGGTGAGGCAGTTGTTGCCACGCTGGTGGTCAATCGGTCATTCCGGGCCGCAGAGCCCTCAAGTTCAGGCTTTCCAAATCGGCGGTTTGTCGCATACTCCAGAAAAACAATTCTGACGCGAGCATTCAATGGGCGAGGATCGAAGCAAAGTGGACGTTAGCGAGGAAACGCGCTTTCGCCTGCTGATCGATGCAGTGGTCGATTATGCCATCTACATGATTGACCCTGACGGCATCATTACCAGTTGGAACGCCGGCGCCAGGCGTTTCAAGGGATATGAGGAAGCGGAAATCCTCGGCCATCATTTCTCGCGTTTTTACACAGAAGAGGATCGCCGTGCCGGTATGCCCCAGCGGGCGCTGGACACGGCGCTTCGCGAAGGACGTTTTGAGGGCGAGGGTTGGCGTGTGCGCAAGGATGGCACGCATTTCTGGTGCCATGTGGTGATCGATCCGATACGCGACCCGTCGGGCACGTTGCTGGGCTTTGCCAAGATCACCCGCGACCTGACCGACCGCAAAATGGCCGAGGAAACCCTCAAGCAAAGCGAGCAGCAGTTTCGCCTGCTGGTACAGAGCGTCACCGATTACGCCATCTACATGCTGACCGCCGATGGCCGCGTGAGTAACTGGAACCCCGGCGCGCAACGCATCAAGGGCTATACGCCCGAAGAAGTCATCGGCCAGCATTTCTCGATGTTCTACACACCGGAAGACCGAGCGGCGGGCGAGCCTCAACGCACCCTGAGCATTGCCACGCGCGAAGGACGGTTCGAAAACAAGGGTTGGCGCCAGCGCAAGGATGGCACCCGGTTTCTTGCCCATGTGGTGGTGGACCCGATCTGGGGGGATACGGGCACTTTGCTCGGTTTTGCCAAGATCACCCGGGATATCACCGAGGCGGCGCAGGCACAGCAAACCCTCGAACAAACCCGCGAAGCGCTGTTCCAGGCGCAAAAGATGCAGGCCATCGGGCAGCTCAGTGGCGGGATTGCCCATGACTTCAACAATTTGCTGACGGTCATCCTCGGCAACCTGGAAATCGTCCGCAAACGCCTCGGAGACGATCCTAAACTGACCCGCTTGCTGGACAACGCCACCCAGGGTGCGTTGCGCGGCGTTTCCCTGACCCAGCGCATGCTGGCGTTTGCCCGGCGCCAGGAGCTCAAGGCCGAAACCGTCGAGATACCGGCGCTGGTGCAAGGTATCAGCGGTCTCTTGCGCAGCTCCCTGGGACCTTCGGTAAAAATCGAAACCGGCTTTACGCCCGAGCCCGAGCCGGTGCTGGCCGACATCAATCAGCTTGAGCTGGCGATACTCAATCTGGCGACCAATGCCCGTGATGCGATGCCCAATGGCGGGAAAATCGTCCTGGGTACCCGCACAGAGGTCATTCTTGAGCAACCCCGTTCCTCATTGGCGCCTGGGCGTTATGTCTGCCTCAGCGTTACCGATACCGGGGAGGGCATGGATGACGCCACCCTGGCTTCGGCGATGGATCCGTTTTTCACCACAAAGGGCGTCGGCAAGGGCACAGGATTAGGGCTATCGATGGTGCATGGCTTCATCGAACAGATGGGCGGGCGGTTCATCCTCAAAAGCGAGAAAGGCAAGGGCACGACCGCCGAACTCTGGTTGCCGGTCGCCAAGGCCGGGGCGGTGGCCGGTCCGCAGGTCACCGAGCCGGTTGCGCCGCAGGTTCCGCGGCTGAACGTGTTGGTGGTCGATGATGACGGCCTGGTGCTGACCAGCACCTGCCTGTTGCTGGAGGATCTCGGGCACCGGGTCAGCGTCGCCGACTCCGGGGCGCAGGCGTTGCAGTTGTTTGAAGGCGAACAGCACTTCGACCTGGTCATCACCGACATGGCGATGCCGCAAATGAATGGCGCCCAACTGGCGCAGGCCATCCGCATACTCCAACCCACCTTGCCCATCATCCTGGCCACGGGATATGCCGATCGCCTGGAGGGGTTTGCCGCCGCGCTGCCACGACTCTCCAAGCCCTTCACGCAAATCAATCTGGTTGAAGTCATTGCCTCGACAATGAAGTGAAATGTTCATAGCGCGCCAGCATCGGCTGGGTGCTGATGCCGTGCAACAGAATGCTCAGTGCGACAACCGATAGTGTGAGGTCGGTACTCAGGCTGGCCACCCCTGTCGGCAGGTCGTGATTCAAGGCGTAGAACAGATAGTAAAAACTACCGATGCCACGAATGCCGAACCAGCCGATCAACCAGCGTTGCCGGCCGTTCAGCAAAGGGCCCCATGGCAGCAGGACGACGCTCAGGGGGCGAATCACGCAGAACAGCGCCAGGGCAATCAACAGTGCGCGCCAGTCCCAGTGTGCGACCAGCACCACACCGAGCAAGGTCACCAGAAACACCTCCATCGCCCGTTCCACCAGCCCGCCAAAGAACAGCATGTCGCCGATCATGATCCCGGCGGCCACCTGGCTGTCCTCGAGGTTCTCAATATCACCGTGCACGGCGTTGTCCGGTTCGACATTCTGGTGACCGACCACTGCTTGAACCAGATGTTCGGCCGGCGGTTGGGAGTGTGCCGTGGACTTCACCTCGGCCCGGCGCAAACCCAGGCCGGCGGCGAATACCGAAAGAAATCCATAACCGTGAACCGATTCGGCGGCGACATACGCCAGCGCAATCAGGGCAAACGTCAGGTAATCGTTGGGCGAGAGGGTACTGTCGGCATTGCGGATACGCATCGACAGGGTCAGGCGTCCGATCCCCCGGCCCATGCAATAGCCAATCACCAGGCCGGCAGGCACCGCCCACAACAGGCGCTTGAGCACCCAGTCATCAAGCCAGGCAAGGGAGTCGCCTTCGCCTTGCTGCAAAACCAGCAGGCCGAGGATGACGAACGGAAAGGCGATGCCGTCGTTGAGACCGGCTTCACCGGAGAGCCCGAAGCGCACCGGGTCATCATCCTTGGCATCGTTGACCTGGACCAGCGACGCCAACACCGGATCGGTTGGCGCCAGAATCGCACCGATCAGCAAAGAGGAACCCCAAGACAATCCGAACGCAAAATGCAGCAACAGGCTGACCCCGATAATGCTCAAAAGCATCACCGGCCCCGCCAGGCCGAAGGCCACTCGCCACTTGCGATGTTTGAGTGGCAGTCGCAATTTCAGCCCGCAGACGAACAGCGAAAAGAGCACCGCGACTTCCGTCAGGTGCTCCATCCAGAAGGCGGCATTGTTCAGATTCAGATTGAGCCAGCCCAAGCCTGCGGGGCCGATCGCAACCCCCAGCACAAGACAAACGGCCGAAGTGGTCACCGGCATCCAGCGCAGGTACGAAGAGGTGAGTGCCAGCGTGAGCAGCACGGCGCCCAGCACCGCGACCCAGGCGACGAAACTCATGGCTGCGAAGGGGCGGACATGATGATCTCCGATTACCCGGGCCCATAAAGTGTGGAGCACAGGAATCGTCCGCAGGTTCCATTTTTCAATGGTGATCCTGTAGGAGCGAGCCTGCTCGCGAAAGCGTCCTGACAGTCGACAGTGATGGTGCCTGACAATCCGCTATCGCGAGCAGGCTCGCTCCTACAGGGGGATATGGCAAATCAGGCCTTGAGGTGACGCAAACTGCGCTCCATCCGCGCAATCCCTTCTTCCAGCAGCGACCGCGGGCAGCCGAAGTTCAGGCGCACGAATTGTTTGCAGTCATCGCCAAAATCCAGGCCCGGGCTCAGGCCGACTTTCGCCTGTTCCAGGAAAAACTGCTGCGGGTTATCCAGCCCCAGCGCCGAGCAATCGAGCCAGGCCAGATAGGTACTTTGCGGCACATTCATGGTGATGCCCGGCAGGCGGTTGCGTACGGCGTCGACCAGGTAGTCGCGGTTGCCTTGCAGATAAGTGCTCAGCTCGGCCAGCCAGGGGGCGGCCTCGCTGTAGGCCACTCGGGTGGCTTCCAGGCCCAGTGGATTCACGCTGTCGACCATGCCGCAACGGGCGTGGTTGACCTTTTCGCGCAGATGACGGTCCTGGATGATCATGAACGAGGTTTTCAGGCCGGCGATGTTGTAGGCCTTGCTCGCCGACATCAGGGTGATGGTGCGTTGGGCGATCTGCGGGCTCAGGGTGGCCATCGGAATGTGTTTGCGGCCGTCGAAGCACAGTTCGGCATGGATCTCGTCGGAGATGATCCAGGCGTCGTGCTCCAGGCAGATATCGGCGATGGCTTGCAGTTCGGCGCGGGGGAAGGACTTGCCCAGCGGGTTGTGCGGGTTGCTCAGTAGCAGCGCGCCGCCACCTTGCAGCGACTGGCTCAGGATCTCGAGCGGCGTAGTGTAGGTGCCGTCCGCTTGCGGGTCGAAGCTCAGCTCGACCTTGTTCAGGCCCCAATGGCCCGGTGCATGGCGCAGCGGCGGATAGTTGGGCACCTGTACCACGACGTTCTGTTGTGGCTGGACCAGCGCCTTGAGCGCCATGTTGAAGCCCGACTCGACCCCCGGCAGGAAGATCAGCTCCTGGGGTTCGACGCGCCAGGCGTACTTGTTCCACAAGTCAGCGACGATGGCTTCGCGCAGGTTGTCCGGGGCCACGCTGTAGCCAACCATCGGGTGCTCCAGGCGCTTTTGCAGGGCCTGGATGATCATCGGCGGCGCGGCGAAATCCATGTCGGCGACCCACATCGGCAATACATCGTCCGGGTAGCGGCTCCATTTGGTGGAACCGGTGTTGTGGCGGTCGAACACCTGATCGAAATCGAAAGTCATGCGGGTCTCGTAACGGCAAGTTAGTAATGCCGCCATGATAATCGCCAACCCCCTGTAGGAGCGAGCCTGCTCGCGATGGTGTGTCAGTTGACACTTTCTCAGCTGACCCACCATCGCGAGCAGGCTCGCTCCTACAAGGTATGTGTACAAAACCGGTCCGACGGTCGGGTTTCATCGCGGTTTCGACAGGGTTGACTAGAGTTCAAGTGTCGGCAGCCCGTCTGCCGCGCCCGTGATTGTCCAGAAGAATCCGCCAAAGCAGCGGATTTCCACCTGATCAGGAGTGCACGATGGACCTCAGCCGTCGTCAGTTCTTCAAGGTCGCCGGTATCGGCCTTGCAGGCTCGAGCCTGGGCGCGTTGGGCATGGCCCCGACGCCTGCCTTTGCCGAACAGGTGCGTCATTTCAAGCTCGCCCACACCCATGAAACCCGCAACACCTGTCCGTATTGCTCGGTCGGATGCGGGTTGATCATGTACAGCCAGGGCGATACGGCGAAGAATGTCGCGCAAAGCATCATTCACATCGAAGGTGACGCCGACCACCCGGTCAACCGCGGCACACTGTGCCCCAAAGGCGCGGGCCTGCTGGACTTCATTCACAGCCCCGGCCGCCTGCAATACCCGCAGGTGCGCAAGCCCGGCAGCAACGAGTGGACGCGTATCGGCTGGGATGAAGCCCTCGATCGCATCGCCGACCTGATGAAGGCCGACCGCGACGCCAATTTCATCGAGAAGAACGCCCAGGGCCAGACGGTCAATCGCTGGCTCACCACCGGGTTCCTCGCGGCCTCGGCGGCGTCCAATGAAGCGGGTTACATCACCCACAAGGTGGTTCGCAGTCTCGGCATGCTGGGGTTCGATAACCAGGCGCGTGTCTGACACGGCCCGACGGTGGCAAGTCTTGCCCCGACGTACGGCCGTGGTGCCATGACCAATACCTGGACCGATATCGCCAACGCGAATCTGGTGCTGGTGATGGGCGGCAACTCAGCAGAAGCGCACCCTTGCGGTTTCAAGTGGGTGACCGAAGCCAAGGCGCACAACAAGGCGCGGCTGATCGTGGTCGATCCGCGTTTTACCCGGACCGCCTCGGTGGCCGACTATTACGCGCCGATTCGCACCGGCACCGACATCGCGTTCATGGGCGGGCTGATCAATTACCTGCTGACCCAGGACAAGATCCAGCACGAGTACGTGCGCAACTACACCGACGTCTCGTTCATCGTCAAAGCGGGGTATGGCTTCGAGGACGGCATTTTCAGCGGTTACGATGCGGCTAAGCGGGCCTATACCGATAAATCCGGCTGGGGTTACGAGCTGGGCGAGGACGGTTTCGCCAAGGTCGACCCGACCCTGCAGGACCCGCGCTGCGTCTATCAATTGATGAAGCAGCACTACAGCCGCTACACCATCGAACTGGCCAGTCAGATCTGCGGCATGCCGGTCGACGCGATGCAGAAAATCTGGGACGAAATCGCCACCTGCTCGCAACCGGGCAAGACCATGACGATTCTCTACGCCCTGGGCTGGACCCAGCATTCGATCGGCTCGCAAATCATCCGCAGCGCGGCCATGGTGCAGTTGCTGCTGGGTAACGTCGGCATGCCGGGCGGCGGGGTGAACGCCTTGCGCGGGCACTCCAATATCCAGGGCTTGACCGATCTGGGGCTGTTGTCGAACTCGTTGCCGGGTTATCTCACGCTGCCTGGCGACGCCGAGCAGGACTACAACGCCTATATCGTCAAGCGCACGCAGAAACCGCTGCGTCCCGGCCAGTTGTCCTATTGGCAGAACTACAGCAAGTTCCACGTCAGCCTGATGAAGTCCTGGTACGGCGTCAACGCCACGGCCGAGAACAATTGGGCCTACGACTACCTGCCAAAACTGGACATCCCCAACTACGACATCCTCAAGGTCTTCGACCTGATGGGCCAGGGCAAGGTCAACGGCTACATGTGCCAGGGCTTCAACCCCATCGCCGCGTTGCCCGACAAAAATCGGGTAATGGTCGCGCTGGCCAAGTTGAAATGGCTGGTGGTAATGGACCCGCTGGCCACGGAAACCTCGGAGTTCTGGCAAAAAGTCGGGCCTTACAACGACGTGAAGACCGCCGATATCCAGACCGAGGTGATTCGCCTGCCCACCACCTGTTTTGCCGAGGAGGACGGCTCGCTGGTCAACAGCAGCCGCTGGCTGCAATGGCACTGGAAAGGTGCCGATGGCCCGGGCGAAGCGCGCACAGACATTCGTATCATGAGCGAGTTGTTCCTGCGCCTGCGCCAGCGCTACCAGGCCAACGGCGGCGCCTATCCCGATCCACTGCTCAAATTGACCTGGCCGTACAAGATCCCCGACGAGCCTTCACCGGAGGAACTGGCCAAAGAGATCAACGGCAGCGCCACCGCCGACTTCACCGATGCCACCGGCGCGGCGATCAAGGCCAATTCGCAGCTCGCGGCGTTCAGCCAGCTCAAGGATGACGGCAGCACGGCGTCCGGTTGCTGGATTTTCTGCGGCAGCTGGACTGAAACCGGCAACCAGATGGCACGCCGGGACAACAGCGACCCCTACGGCATGCATCAGCATCAGGGCTGGGCCTGGGCCTGGCCGGCCAACCGGCGGATTCTCTACAACCGCGCTTCGGCCGACGTGCAGGGCAAGCCGTGGGATCCGAAAAAACGTCTGGTGTGGTGGAACGGCAAGGCCTGGGGCGGCACCGATGTGCCGGACTACAAGGCCGACGTGGCGCCGGAAGCGGGGATGAATCCGTTCATCATGAACCCCGAAGGCGTGGCGCGTTTCTTTGCCGTCGACAAGATGAACGAGGGGCCATTCCCCGAACACTACGAGCCGTTCGAGACGCCCATCGGCATCAACCCGCTGCACCCGCAAAACAAGAAAGCCACCAGCAACCCGGCGGCGCGGATCTTCGATTCGGTGTGGGACACCCTGGGCGTGGCCAAGGATTACCCGTACGCGGCGACCAGCTACCGCCTGACCGAGCACTTCCATTTCTGGAGCAAGCACTGCCGGCTCAACGCTATTGCCCAGCCCGAGCAGTTCGTCGAGATCGGCGAGGTGCTGGCCAAGGAGAAAGGCATTGCCGCCGGTGACCGGGTGCGAGTCAGCAGCAAGCGCGGCTTCATCGAAGCAGTGGCGGTGGTGACCAAGCGCATCCGTCCGTTGCAGGTCAACAACCAGGTAGTGCACCAGATCGGCATTCCGCTGCACTGGGGCTTCACCGGCCTGACGCGTCACGGTTACCTGACCAACACCCTGGTGCCGTTCCTCGGCGATGGCAACACTCAGACCCCGGAATCCAAGTCATTCCTGGTCAACGTGGAGAAAATCTGATGGCCAGCCAAGACATCATTGCCCGCTCGGCCACCACCACCGTGCCGTCCTCGGTACGCCATCTGGAGGAAGTGGCGAAGCTGATCGACACCACCAAATGCATCGGCTGCAAGGCCTGCCAGGTGGCCTGTTCGGAATGGAACGAATTGCGTGATGAAGTGGGGCATAACCACGGCACCTACGACAACCCGCAGGACCTGACGGCCGACACCTGGACCCTGATGCGCTTTACCGAGCACGAAACCGACGCCGGCAACCTGGAATGGCTGATCCGCAAGGACGGCTGCATGCACTGCGCCGAGCCCGGTTGCCTGGCCGCGTGTCCCAGCCCCGGGGCGATCATCAAGCACGCCAACGGCATCGTCGATTTCAATCAGGACCATTGCATCGGCTGCGGCTACTGCATCACCGGTTGCCCGTTCAACATCCCGCGCATTTCGCAAAAGGACCACAAGGCCTACAAGTGCACGCTGTGTTCGGACCGGGTGGCGGTGGGGCTGGAACCGGCCTGCGTGAAAACCTGCCCGACCGGCGCCATCGTGTTCGGTTCCAAGGAAGACATGAAGGAACACGCCGCCGAGCGCATCGTCGATCTCAAGAGCCGTGGCTTCGAAAACGCCGGGCTGTATGACCCGGCCGGTGTCGGCGGCACCCACGTAATGTACGTGTTGCACCACGCCGACACGCCGAAGCTCTACGCCGGGTTGCCTGCCGATCCAGCCATCAGCCCGCTGGTGAGCCTGTGGAAAGGCGTGAGCAAGCCCTTGGCGCTGCTGGCCATGGGCGCGGCCGTGGTGGCCGGGTTCTTCCACTACGTGCGGGTGGGGCCGCAGATTGTCGAGGAAGATGAAATGCCCCATGGCCCGGATCCGGCCGTGCATGAAGTCGATCCTTCGGTGCACACCTACGATCCAAAACGGGAGAACCGGCCATGATCCGCAAAGAGATCCTGCGCTACACCGCCAACCAGCGCACCAATCACTGGCTGGTGGCCATTCTGTTTTTCATGGCCGGATTGTCCGGGCTGGCGCTATTTCATCCGGCGCTGTTCTGGTTGAGCAATCTGTTTGGCGGCGGTCCGTGGACGCGCATCCTGCACCCGTTCATGGGCGTGCTGATGTTCCTGCTGTTTCTCGGCCTGGTGTTTCGTTTCTGGCGGGCCAACTACTTCATTGCCAATGATCGCCTGTGGCTGCGGCGCATCGATCGGGTCATGAAAAACGAAGAGGAGGGCGTGCCCCCCATCGGCAAGTACAACCCCGGGCAGAAACTGCTGTTCTGGACTTTACTGCTGTGCATGCTGGTGTTGCTGTTCAGCGGCCTGGTGATCTGGCGTGCGTATTTCAGTGCGTACTTCGGCATCACCGCGATTCGTTGGGCGATGCTGCTGCACGCGCTGGCCGGTTTCGTGCTGATCCTGAGCATCATCGTGCACATCTACGCCGGCATCTGGATCAAGGGCTCGGTCAGCGCCATGCTGCACGGCTGGGTCAGCCGGGCATGGGCCAGGAAACACCATGAGCTGTGGTATCGCGAAGTCACCCATGACAAAGCGGCCGAGCGACCGATCACGAAAAAGGGCTGACACTTGCCAACCATTCTCGAGCCTGGACAAATCGAAGCGGCGGCCGGTTCGCCGCCGTTTCTGCACCTGCCACCGCACAACCTGTTCACCCTGCGCGCCGAGCGCCTCGACCAGTTGGCCGAAGGGCATCCGCTGGCCGACTACCTGCGTCTGTTGGCCGGGTTGTGCCGGGCGCAACAGCAGGTACTGGATGATCCGCCCTCCAGCGAACCACTGGATCGGCAACGCATCGAGCTGTGTCTGGAGCACGGGCTGCCGCCGTTCGCCGCCGACAGCCTGAGTCGTGAAGACGATTGGCAGGCGTTTCTCGAGGCCCTGTTGCAGCGCTATGTCGCCCCCGATCAACCTGCCGTGATTGAAGCCCTGGACACTCTGCGTCAGGCCAGCACCGGACAGCGCCGGGTGTGGGCGGTGGCATTGCTCAGCGGGCAATACTCGATGGTGCCGGCGGCACTGGTGCCGTTCCTTGGTGCGGCGCTGCAAAGTGCCTGGAGCCATTGGCTGCTCAGTACGCCGGACCTGCAGCTGACGGCGGGCGCGAGCCTGAGCCAGTGCCCGGCGTGCGGTTCACCGGCCATGGCCGGGGTGATTCGCCATCGCGGCAAGCACAATGGCCTGCGTTATCTGGTGTGTTCGTTGTGTGCCTGCGAATGGCATGTGGTGCGGGTCAAGTGCGTGTACTGCGAGCAGAGCAAGGGGCTGGAGTATCTCAGCCTTGAAGATGATCGCCACGCCGCCAATCAGGCGCCGCTGCGGGCCGAGGTTTGTCCAACCTGCAACTCGTATCTGAAACTGATTTATCTGGAGAACGACGCCCACGCCGAGGCACTGTCGACGGACCTGGCCAGTTTGACGCTGGACATGCGTCTGGCCCAGGACGGTTATCAGCGTCTGGCGCCGAATCTGCTACTGGCACCGGGAGACGAATGAGCACAGGGTCTACACTCTGGCGCGACGGCCACGGTTTCACCGACGCAATCGCCCCCCTGTAGGAGCGAGCCTGCTCGCGATGGAGGCCCAGACAACGCGTTCATTCAGACAGAGCGCGTTATCGTTGACGACCATCGCGAGCAGGCTCGCTCCTACAGGGGAACGCCGGGTCAGACACCGCCAACTCTGGAGCGCCCAATGCCCGCAAGCCTTGCCAGCCAATCCCTGCGTTTGCCTTCGATCGACAGCCTGCTTCGCCATCCAGCGAGCCAGCCATTGGCCGAGCGCTATGGACGCGAAGCCTTGCTGGCCGCCCTGCGGCAATTGCTCGAAGACCTGCGGGAAAGCGTGCAACAGGGACAGGTCGATGCCGTTGAAACCAGCCCCGAAGTGCTCGCAGGTCGTGTAGCAGAACGCCTTGCCACTCTCCATCGCAGCCATGTGCGCCGGGTGTTCAACCTCACCGGCACTGTGCTGCACACCAATCTGGGCCGCGCGCTGTTGCCGGAAGAAGCCGTCGAGGCCGTGCAAATGGCCGCGCGCTATCCGCTCAATCTGGAGTTCGATCTGCACAGCGGCAAGCGAGGCGACCGCGACGATCTGATTGAAGGGCTGATCCGCGAACTGACTGGCGCCGAAGCAGTGACCGTGGTCAACAACAATGCCGCTGCCGTCCTGCTGACCCTCAACAGCCTGGGCGCACGCAAGGAAGGCATCATTTCCCGGGGTGAACTGATCGAAATCGGCGGGGCGTTTCGCATTCCCGACATCATGGCCCGGGCCGGCGTGAAGCTGCATGAGGTAGGCACCACCAACCGCACCCATGCCCGTGATTACGAGGCGGCCATCGGCCCGCGCAGCGGTCTGGTGATGCGCGTGCACGCAAGCAACTACAACATTCAGGGTTTCACCGCCAGCGTACCGACCGCAGAACTGGCGCAACTGGCCCATCGACACGACTTGCCGTTGCTCGAGGATCTGGGCAGCGGCAGCCTGCTGGACCTCACGCGCTGGGGCTTGCCCGCCGAGCCCACGGTGCGCCAGGCCTTGCTCGATGGCGCGGACATCGTCACCTTCAGCGGCGACAAATTGCTTGGCGGGCCACAGGCCGGGTTGATCGTCGGGCACAAGGAGCTGATCTCAAAGATCAAGAAAAACCCACTCAAGCGCGCCCTGCGGGTCGACAAACTGACCCTGGCCGCGCTCGAAGCGGTGCTGGGCTTGTACCGCAATCCGGATCGACTGGCCGAGCGCCTGCCGAGCCTGCGTCTGCTGACGCGGCCGCAGGCCGAGATTCTGGCTCAGGCGCAGCGGCTGCAACCGTCTCTGGCGAAGGTGCTGGGTGATGGCTGGAAGGTCAGTGCAGAGCCGGCACTGGGCATGATCGGCAGCGGCAGCCAACCGGTAGCGCGCTTGCCCAGTGCTGCGTTATGTCTTCGTCCGCAAACCTCGAAACGCCTGCGCGGTCGTTGTCTGCACGGGCTGGAAGAGGCACTGCGCGGCTTGCCGATTCCGGTACTCGGGCGCATCGACGATGACGCCCTGTGGCTCGACTTGCGGCAACTGGACGATGAAGCGGCGTGGCTGGCGCAACTCGATCACTTGAACGTGGAGGGCCGGGCAGGGTGATTGTCGGCACTGCAGGGCACATCGACCACGGCAAGACCGCCTTGCTCCAGGCCTTGACCGGACAGGCCGGGGACCGACGCCGCGAAGAGCGTGAGCGGGGCATGACCATCGACCTGGGCTACCTTTACGCCGCACTGGAGCCGGACGCGCCACTCACCGGCTTCATCGACGTCCCCGGGCATGAGCGCTTCACCCACAACATGCTCGCCGGGGCGCAAGGCATCGATCTGGTGTTGCTGGTGGTCGCCGCCGATGACGGTGTGATGCCACAGACCCTTGAGCACCTGGCGATTGTCGAGTTGCTGGGTATCCCCCGGGCGTTGGTAGCCATCAGTAAATGTGATCGGGTCGAACCGTCCAGAGTGCTGGCGGTGCGTGAGCAAATCAGCGCATTGTTGGCGCCTGGCCCTTATGCCGGTGCGCCGTTGATAGCCCTTTCGAGCGTCACCGGAGAGGGCGTCGATACCCTGCGCCAGGCCCTGCTCGCGGCTCAAAGTGAAGTGCAGCAACGCAGCCTCGATGGTGGTTTTCGGCTGTGGGTCGACCGCGCATTCAGCGTGGCGGGCGCCGGGATCGTGGTCACCGGCACGGCGCTCTCGGGGCAGGTGGCGGTGGGCGATACGCTGCTGCTCGGGCCATCGGGCAAGGCGGTGCGGGTCAGGGGCCTGCACGCACAGAATCAAGCCGCCGATACCGCCATGGCCGGGCAGCGCGTGGCATTGAACCTCAGCGCTGATCGCCTGGCGCTGGAGCAGATTCATCGCGGGCAGTGGCTGGCGGTCGAGTGGTTGTATGCACCAACCCAGCGGCTGGATATCGACCTTAAATTGCTGGCCAGCGAGTCCCGCGCCTTTGAGCATTTCCAACCGGTGCACGTGCATGTCGGCACTCAGGACGTGACCGGCCGTGTGGCGCTGCTCGAAGGTGCCAGCCTGGCGCCGGGGGAACGCATGTTTGCGCAGTTGCTGCTCAATACGCCGGTGCAGGTGGTGAAGGGCGATCCGCTGATCTTGCGGGACCAGAGCGCACAACGCACCCTGGGCGGCGGTCGGGTGCTCGATCCGTTTGCGCCGACCCGACACAGGCGCAGCCCCGAACGTCTGGCGCAATTACATGCTCTCAATAGCATGCTGCAGCTCGAAGCCATGTTGCCGGCGCTGCTGGCCCACAGCGAAACCGGGCTCGATCCGCAACGCCTGGAGCGGCAGTTCAATCTTCCCCGCGCCCACTGGCAATTACCGGATGACATGCGCCTGATCGAAACGCGCAAAGGCCCGGTGCTGTTCAACACCGAGCGATGGCAAGCGCTGCAGGCCGAACTGCTGCAGCATCTGGCGCGTTTTCATGAGCAGGAACCGGATCAGATGGGCCCGGATCGCGATCGCTTGCGCCGCTTCGCCGGCACTGCCCTGGATCGCGCGACTTTCATCAGCCTGATCGACGAACTGCTCGCCGACGCCGCTGTTCTTGCCAGTGGCCCCTGGTTGCATTTACCCGCTCATCAAGTTCGCCTGAGTGAAACGGAAGAAGCGCTCTGGCAGCAGTTGCAGCCGCAATTCGAGGCGGCAGGTTTCGACCCGCCGTGGGTACGCGACTTGGGGCACGACGAGGCTCTGGTGCGCGCGTTGTTGCGCAAAATGGCGCGGCTGGGGCTGCTGCATCAGGTGGTGCGCGACCTGTTCTACACCGATGCGGTGATTCGTCGTCTGGCGGCTATGCTGTTGCAACTGGCGCACGACAACCCGGTGATCCAGGTGGCGGCGTTTCGTGATGCGCTGGGTGTGGGGCGCAAGCGCAGCATCCAGATTCTCGAATACTTCGATCGGCTGGGGCTGACGCGGCGCATGGGCGACCGCCGCCAGATTCGCACGGACAACGCGCTGGCGCGTCGAACGGACTGATTTCAAGGAAGGTAATCGCGCCCGGTGGCGCGGCCGGGCTTCAAACCCGGTTGGGGACGGCATCCGTTCCCGGGCAGGTTCGACTCCCGCTACCTTCCGCCATTTTCCGGAACATCCCCTGTACCTGTAGGAGCGAGCATGCTCGCGATGAACGACAGAACACCGCGGGGCGTCAGGCTGCCAGCGTTATCGTTGACGTCCATCGCGAGCATGCTCGCTCCTACAGGTTGTGATGCATTTCCCGCCAAGTTTTTCGCGAGCCGTCAACCGCCCGTCTATGCTGGGCAGACCGACCCCCTAACTGCGCAGTGACCTGCCAGGAGACTCCGATGTTGCCCACTCAGCTGTCAGAGAAAACCTGGTCCCGCGGGCTGCTCGATGTGTTGATCCGCGCCGGACTGATCGTGGTACTGGTGCTGTTCTGCTTTCAGATCTTCAGCCCTTTCCGGGACCTGATGCTGTGGTCGGTGATTCTGGCGATCACCTTGTATCCTTTGCTGACCCGGCTCACGGGGCCGCTGGGGCAAAAGGAAGGGCGCATCGCGACGCTGATCATCCTGGTGGCGATCGTGATCCTGATGGTGCCGATCTACCTGCTGGGCACCTCGATTGCCGATTCTGTCGATGGTGTCATGACCTCGGTGCGCAACGAAGGCATCCACATTCCCGCACCACCTGAGTCCGTTGCCCAATGGCCGGTGATCGGCAAGCCGATCACGGCTATCTGGCTGCAGGCGGCCACTGACCTGCCTGGGCTGACCGCCAAGTACATTCCGCAAATCAAGGGCGTCAGCATGACCCTGCTGGGCAAACTGGCGGGCGTCGGCATGGGGTTTTTGACCTTTATCTTTGCGCTGATCATCGCCGGGATCATCATGGCTTACGGTAAAGCCGGCAGCCACGCGGCGGTGCAGATTGCCTCACGGGTCAGCGGCCCGGACAGGGGACCGGATATCGCCGCCTTGTGCACCGCCACCATTCGCGCGGTGGCGCTGGGGGTGGTGGGTATCGCGTTCATCCAGATGCTGCTGGTTGGCCTGGGGTTTGTGTTCAAGGGCATTCCCGGCGCGGGGCTGCTGGCGCTGGCGGTGTTGCTGCTGGGCATCATGCAACTGCCGGTGACGCTGATCACGATTCCGGTGATCGCCTATGTGTTCAGCACCGAGGGCGCCTCCACGGCGACCATCGTCTTCGCGGTCTACGTGTTCGTCGCCGGGCTGGTGGACAACGTCCTCAAACCGCTGATGCTCGGGCGCGGCGTCGATGTACCGATGCCGGTGGTGCTCATCGGCGCGCTGGGCGGCATGGTCACCAGCGGCATCATCGGCCTGTTCATCGGCCCGGTGATACTTGCCCTCGGCTATCAACTGTTCTGGCAGTGGGTGCAGGACCGGCCAACAGAGTAAGCCGGGGTCTGACCGAATGGCTCAAGGAGCGTCACGGCCGGCGCCGTGCGCTCCGAACTTCAGGCGTTCGGTTCGGCGGTACAACTCATTTCTTTCGCGCCCGGCTTCTGGAAAACAATGACGTCGCCGTCTTGCCAGAAGCTGTAGGGCCCCAGGCCGTCCTTGCCGGTATAGCGCCTGCCGATATCACCGGGCACCTGATTGAGCGTGATCGAACTCTTCGCCCACGTCAGGTAAACAACGCCGGGCCGGGTGGTGAAGAAGGTCGCGGCCAGCGGTGCATTCAACCCGGCACAACGCAAGGCCAGGGGGCCTTCGGTGAGCCGGTCCGGGTCCTTGGTCCTGACGATGGCCGAGCCCTGGCGCAACTGGTACGCGCGCTGGGCATAAGCAGCAATCACACAGGCCCTGGCGTCGGCATCCAGGGCGCACTCATTACGCTCCTTGACCCAAAACTGCTGGTCAACCATGACTTTGTCGGGCAGGGGGACCGAATGTTCATCGGTGAGCGCGAGGCGATAAAGCCGGTTCAGCTCCACATCCATCTGCGCCAGTTGCGAATCGCGGCAGATGAGTTTTTCGATGGTGGCTGTCGCACTGGCGCAATCAAAGCTGGTCTTGAAGCTTGCCGCATCGACGCAGGTGCTCGTCGCCAAACAGGCGCTGGCACCCAGCACGCAGGTGAGAATGGCCGTGACCGATTTCATGTTGGCTTCACCCCCGGATCATGACGTGATGCCCGATTGATGTGAGCGCTATCGATCCGTGAACAGACGTTGATTGGCATAGGTGTACGGAGTGTAAGTCAGCGCCGCAAACTTGCCACATCGCCTGACGGCTGGGTAGGGTGAGGGCTTTGCGGATCGACCGCGCCAGCGCCAGCAGGAGTGCCATGAGCGAACAAAACAGGATCCGTCAGGCTGTGGCCGAGGACGAAGGCGCCGTGCGCGCTTGTGCCGAACAGGCCTATGCGCCCTATGTGGCCGTGATAGGACGCAAACCGGCACCCATGTCGGCGGATTACGGGGCGCAGATTGCAGCGGGCCAGGTGTATGTGTGCACGGGAGAAGGGGGCGAGCTACAGGGTTTCATCGTGTTCTTTGCGGTTGACCGGCACATGCTGCTCGAAAACGTGGCGGTTGCAGAGAGCGCCCGCGGGCAAGGAGTCGGCAAGCGACTGATCGGGTTCTGCGAGGATCAGGCTCTGCGCATGGGGCTGGGCAGTGTGCAGCTCTATACCAACGCGAGGATGACCGAGAATCTGGCGATCTATCCGAAGCTCGGCTACCTCGAAGTCGACCGCCGCTTGGAAGATGGATTCGATCGTGTCTACTTCGAAAAAACATTGATTTGACGATAGACACTCGGCCTGCGGGGCCATGTGGCGAGGGGCTGCCTCGCCACAATCCAGGGTGTTACGACAGGGTAAATTGCGTGTAGCCTTCGGCACCGCCGCCGTAGTAACCCGCCAATGGTGCTTCGAACAACGGTGTTTGCGATTGCAGGCGCTCGACCAGATCGGGGTTGCCGATGAAGGGTTTGCCAAAGGACACCATGTCCGCATGGTTCGAGTCTGTGGCCTGCAAGGCACGCTCGCGGTCGTAGCCGTTGTTGGCGATGTAGGCACCGCCAAATGCCGTGCGCAGTGCCTGTACATCAAACAGTTCGGCGCCATTGCCGCCGTGCAATTGCCCTTCGACGATATGCAGGTAAGCCAGGCCGATTTCACCCAAACGGCGCGCCAGATAGCCGTAGGTTTCCATCAAGTCGCTGTCCAGCGGGATATCGCCAATCGCGGTGGACAGCGGTGACAGCCGCAAGCCCACACGGTCGGCGCCCCAGATTTCGGTTACGGCTTGCACCACTTCCAGCGGGAAGCGGGCACGGTTCTCGATGGAGCCGCCATAGCGGTCGTCACGATGGTTGGTGCTGTCGCGCAGGAACTGCTCCAGCAGGTAGCCGTTGGCCGCGTGCACTTCCACACCATCAAAGCCTGCCTCTTTCGCCAGTCTTGCCGCATGACGGTAGTCTTCAAGAATTCCGGCGATTTCCTCGGCGGTCAGCGCCCGGGGCATCGACGGCGGCAGGTTGCCGGACTCCGTGAAGACATTGCCTCCGGCCTGGATCGCCGACGGCGCCACGGGCGCTACGCCATTTTCCTGCAGGCTGACATGGGACATACGACCGACGTGCCAGAGCTGCATCACGATGCGGCCACCGGCCTCGTGAACCGCCTTGGTCACCGGCGCCCAGGCCTGCACATGCGCCTGGGTGTAGATCCCTGGCGTATAGGCATAGCCGCGACCCTGACGGGAAATGTTGGTGGCTTCAGTGATCAGCAAGCCCGCCGAGGCACGCTGTGCGTAGTATTCGACCGCCAGTGGCGACTGCACGCCATCCATCCCCGCGCGGGAACGGGTCAGCGGCGCCATGGCGATCCGGTTGCGAACTTCGATAGCGCCGAGGCGGGTAGGGGTGAACAGAATTTCGTCAGACATGGCAGCTCCAATTGCAGTGCAGAGAGTCAGGAAACACCCTGCCAGCCCCTGTGGGCCGGCAGCTCATCAAGTGAGGCTCAGCATGCGCGCTGCGCTGTCATTCATATAATTTACTTGTTGAATTTAAGTTATTCAGTAAGCGATATATCTGGATCCTTGCACCGACAACTCAGGGCTGCACAGGCCTGGGCTGCATCATCTGCAACAACGGCGCATATTCGGCGTGGCTGACCGGGACGATGCCGGAGGCGTCCTGGGAGTCGAGGAATTCACGCAGATTGCCCGGGTTGTTCAGCATCGCCGCGCGAACCTGTTTTTTCAGCGAGTCACACAGAGTGCTACTAAAGACAAACGGATCGTAGTAGATCGGCTCCGAGCGCCACAGCACCTTGAAGGTCTTGCGAGTGATCTGGCCGCTGTCCAGGTAAGCATCGGCGCGCACGCTGGAGACAAAAGCTGCATCCACCTTGCCTTCGCGCAGGGCATCCAGGGCCTTGTCATGGGAGCCTGAATAGACAATGGAGCTGAAAAACTGCGGCAGCGGCAAGCCGACCTGTGCGCTGAATTCGGCGTTCGGCACCACGCCGCCCGAGGTACTGACCGGATCGGCCAGTGCAACCCGTTTGTTGCGAAGTGCCTCGATGTCGCCGGCGACCTCGCCACGGGCCAGCAACAGTGCCTGGTAATGATGGCCCGCCGGCGTGAAGTAGCCATGACTGATGGTCAGGCTGGCGAAAGGCTCGATACGCGGGTCACGCTGGTAAGCCAGGATGTAAGAGGCCGGACCCAGCCAGGCGATGTCCACGCCGCCGGAAACAATGGCGTCGACCACGCTTTCGTAGGAGGACGCCGGAACGATCTCCACCGGAATGCCCAGCGCGTCGCTCAACTGCTTGAGCAACGGCTGATGTTCACGCAACAACGCCTCCATGCTTTTCTTGGGGATGACCGCCATCCGCAGGCTCTGCTGTGAGCAGCGGGCCTGTACCTGATTGGCCATCAGTAAGGTCAGCAGCAAGGTCAGCAGCACCACGATCAAACACTTCACTGCACGCATAGGTCTTCAACCAGGTTGCTAAAGGGGGAATATTCGCGCAGCTGTTCCAGAGACAACGGCCTGCTGAAGTGATAGCCCTGGGCGACACCGCAACCGGCCAGCTTGAGGCACACCACCTGGGCCCGGGTCTCCACGCCCTCGGCCACCACTTCCAGGCCCAGGCGTTTGGCCAGGATGATGGTCGAGGAAACGATGGGGCTGTCATCGGGGCTGTTGGACAGCGGGGTGATCAGGGTGCGATCGATCTTCAACCGGGTCAGGGGCAGGGCCTGCAGGTGGGCGAAACCGGCGTAACCCTTGCCGAAGTCATCAAGGCTGATGTGCAGGCCCGCATTGCGCAGACGCTGAAGATGCTCGATGGCTTGCCCGACATGGTCCAGCACGGTGGTTTCGGTGATTTCCAGTTCGAGGAATTTCGGCTCGATCGAATACCACTCCAGCTCATTCAACACCCGCTGGCTGAAGTCCGCCTGGCGCAGCTGGATCGCCGAGACGTTGATCGCCAGTCGCACGTAGCGTTTTTGCTGGTGCCAGAGCGACAGGTTCTCGCAGGCCAGGCGCAGTACCTCCCAGCCCAGGGCCACGATAAATCCGCTGCGCTCGGCCAGCGGGATGAATCGATCCGGGTACAGCAGGCCGAACTCGGGGTGCTCCCAACGGACCAGCGCCTCGTAGCCATCGACAGCCATGGAGTCCAGGCGGATCTGTGGTTGGTAATGCAGCACGAATTGGCGCTCGCTGAGGGCGCTGGCGAACGCCTGCTCCAGAATGAACTCTTCGACATCGGCGACATTCAGCGAGGGATCGAAGAAACGAAATTGCCCCCGGCCCGCGCGCTTGGCCGAGTACATCGCCGCATCCGCGTTGCGAATCAGTTCGTCGATGTCCTGACCGTCACGGGGACAGATGCTGACGCCGACGCTGGGGCTGGTACTGAGTTCATGTTCGTTGAGCGAATAGGTGGCCGACAGTTTTTGCACCAATGTTCGTACCCAGGCATCAATCTGATCTTCGGAGCGATCCCCGGCCAACAGCACGACAAACTCGTCGCCGCCGAACCGCGCCGCTTCATCGCCCGGTTCGAGCAGTCGACTGATCCGTCCGGCCACCGCCTGCAGCAACAGATCACCGACCTTGTGTCCCAGGGAATCGTTGATCGATTTAAAACGGTCCATATCGATGAAAAGGATCGCCAGCAGTCGCCGCTTGCCGCGCTGGGCAGCCAGGGTTTGTGCCGCGACCTCAAGAAACTGCCGCCGATTATGCAGGCCGCTCAGGTGATCGGTAGCCGCCGCGAGACTGCTTCGGCGATGGGATTCCTCCAGTCGGCCAATCAATTGCTGATTGACGTGCTCGGACTGCTCCAGGGCATCGAAGGCTTCCTGGCTTTTGCGCAAGACCCGCAATGTCCATAGCAGGCTGCCCACGATCAGCAGCGTCATGCACAGGTTCAGCCACAACTGGCGTCTTTGGCTCTGTCGCGAAGACGCGAGGATCTCGTCATCAGCCTGGCTGATCAGCACGCTGAAGCCGCGTTGCGGCACTCGCAGGTACATACTCTGATAAGGAACGGCAGAGACGTACTGAGTCAGGCTGCCACTGGCATCGCCGATGTTCGGCAGTTCGGGCGTCAACGGTGTGCCGGCGATCATCACGCCACTGCTGCTGACGCGCAGCCGCTCCTGACCCTCGCTATCGAGCAGCCGCATGAAGCCGCTTTGGCCCAGGTCGATGTGTTCCAGCAGCGCAGCCAGGTAACCGACATCCAGTTGCACGACGAGAAGGCTGTCCATTTTGCCCGTGGCCGAATCAAGCAGCGGCAGCAGGAATGGCAAACGCCAATTGGGCAACAGCGACTCGCGTTGGACATTGAGCACGTCCGGCAGCAGCGCCTTGAAACCATGTCGCTCGACATGCCTTTGCAATTGCGTCAGCCATTCGGCGGGCAGTTGCTGCGGCTCCTCCGGGTGGCTGGTGGACAGCAATCGACCTTCGTTGTCGTACAGGCTCATGCGCTTGAATACCGGATCCTCGGCGAGCATTCGCACCAGATCGCGATGATGCTGGCCCGGGGCTTCCATTTCACTGCGGGTCACTTTTCCTACCGCCTGGGCGCGGTCGACCAATTGCCGCAGGTTTTGCGCGGTGATGGTTGCCAGGTTCAGGTGTTCTGCGGATTTGGCGGCGAAGGCTTCGTGCTGGGAGGTGGCTTTCTGCTGGAAATACAGCGCCCAGAGAAACACCAGCGTGGCTGCGCACAGCACCATCAACAGTAATTGCAGAAAGCTCAAGGAGCTGAAGGACCGGCGGATCACGGGTTATTTTCCTGCCGAAGAGTGATGGCACAATAGAATCGCACTGTTACGGATTCATGACGGCTGCCTTTATGAGGTGAGGGTCAATTGTTCGCTGTGGCGAACAATCAATTCAGTTTTTTGCCGTAGTCAGGCCGATAGTCGCTGCTTACTCTGGCGCTGACATTCACCTTCACCCGCGCAGCGAGACCAGTCATGACCCATGCCAGCGACAACCAGGAAATTGCTCAGTACATCCACGGGGTCCGCGTCACCGGTAGCGGAACCCGCACCCAACCTGTGTTCAATCCTGCCACCGGTGCCGTCAGCACCCACGTGCGCCTGGGCAATGTCCAGGATGTAGACGCCGCCGTGGCGTCCGCTGCAGCGGCCTTTCCGGCCTGGGCGGACACACCGCCGATTCGCCGGGCCCGGGTATTGTTCAAGTTTCTGGAGCTGTTGAATCAGCATAAGGATGAGCTGGCGCACATCATCACCGCCGAGCACGGCAAGGTCTTCACCGATGCTCAGGGCGAAGTGGCCCGGGGTATCGATATCGTCGAGTTCTCCTGTGGCATCCCGCAGTTGCTCAAGGGCGACTTCTCCGATCAGGTGTCCACCAACATGGACAACTGGACGCTGCGCCAGCCGCTGGGCGTGGTGGCCGGCATCACCCCGTTCAACTTCCCGGTGATGGTGCCGATGTGGATGTTCCCGGTGGCCATCGCGGCGGGCAACACCTTCGTCCTCAAGCCAAGCCCGACCGATCCGAGCGCCAGCCTGTTCATGGCTGACCTGCTCAAGCAGGCCGGTTTGCCCGATGGCGTGTTCAACGTGGTGCAGGGCGACAAGGAAGCGGTGGATGCGCTGCTGGTGCACCCGGACGTCAAAGCGGTGTCTTTTGTGGGTTCCACGCCCATCGCTAACTACATCTACGAGACCGGCGCCCGCCACGGCAAGCGCGTGCAAGCCCTGGGCGGCGCGAAGAACCACATGGTGGTCATGCCTGACGCTGACGTCGATCAAGTGGTCGATGCCTTGATCGGCGCGGGTTATGGCTCGGCTGGCGAGCGTTGCATGGCGATCTCGGTGGCGGTGCTGGTCGGCGATGTGGCTGACAAGGTCATACCGAAACTGGTGGAACGTACCCAGGCGCTCAAAGTGCTCAACGGCAGCAACCTGGCCGCTGAAATGGGTCCGATCGTCACGCCGGCCGCGCATGCGCGCATCACCGGCTACATCGAAAAGGGCGTGAAGGAAGGCGCGCAACTGCTGGTGGACGGCCGCAACTTCAACAGCGCCGACGCCGGTGAAGGTTGCGAGGAAGGCTTCTGGATGGGCGGCACGCTGTTCGATAACGTCACGCCGGAAATGACCATCTACAAAGAAGAAATCTTCGGACCGGTGCTGGCCTGCATGCGCGTGCCTGACTTCGCCACCGCCGTGCAACTGGTCAACGATCACGAATTCGGCAACGGCGTGGCTTGCTTCACCCGCGATGGCAACGTCGCCCGTGAATTCAGCCGCCGTATCCAGGTCGGTATGGTCGGCATCAACGTGCCGATCCCGGTGCCGATGGCCTGGCAGGGCTTTGGCGGCTGGAAAAAGAGCCTGTTTGGCGACATGCATGCTTACGGCGAGGAGGGCGTGCGCTTCTACACCAAGCAGAAATCGATCATGCAACGCTGGCCGGAAAGCATCGGCAAAGGGGCCGAGTTCGCGATGCCGACGGCGAAGTAAGCCTGCAGTTTGAAGTGCGGGGGAAGGCAGGGTGAAAAAACGGTTGATTGATCAAGACGATCAGTCTATTAATTCGCCCATGACGAACATTCCAGCTACCCCCCGCAAGCGCGGTCGCCCGGCGAAAGCCGCCGGCGACCATCGAGAAACACGAGAAACCCTTTGCCGTGCGGGCGTTGCCGCCTTGACGGAAAAGGGTTTTTCCGCGACTGGCATCGACGAAATACTCAAATCGGTTGGTGTGCCAAAAGGGTCTTTCTATCACTTCTTCGCCAGCAAGGAAGCGTTCGGCAGCGAACTGATCACGCTGTACGCCCGCTATTTCGTGGCCAAGATCGATCACTTCCTGCTCGACGAAAGCCTGACGCCGCTCCAGCGCATCATGGCCTTTTGCGACGATGCCGAGCGCGGCATGCAGCGCTTCGATTTCCACCGAGGTTGCCTGGTTGGCAATCTGGGACAAGAGATGGGGGCGCTGCCGGAATCCTTCCGCGGGCAGCTGACCGATGTGCTGCTGGATTGGCAGGCCCGGTTCGAGCGCTGCCTGGAACAAGCCAAAGCCGTCGGCGAAATCCCCGGGGATGCGGATTGCGCGCGTCTGGCGGCGTTTTTCTGGATCGGCTGGGAAGGGGCCGTGCTACGCGCCAAACTTGAGCGTGACGGTGAAGCACTGCGGGTCTTTGGCGAGATGTTTTTGACGAGCCTGAGCGTTCGCACACCAGAACGATCGCATCATGGCTAGATTGGAAGTCGAACAGCTCTGGACCCATGTGCACTGGCTGGCGATCCTCGAAGAGCAGGGCACCTATACGGCGGCAGCGCTCCGGTTGGGCGTCAGCAAGTCGGCGGTGAGCCAGCGCATTGTCGAGCTGGAAAAAGCCACGGGGCTGAGCCTGGTGCAGCGCACGACCCGCAGCGTGCGCTTGACCGATGCCGGGCATGCTCTGGTCAGTGACGTGCGCAGCGCCTACGAGCAAATCGCCCGCAGCTTTTCCGATGTTCGCGATTCCGCCGGTGTCGCACGCGGGCTTCTGCGCCTGACCGCGCCAGTGGCCTTTGCCCGCCAGCAATTGGTGCCGGTTCTGGCCGGCTTCTTTCGCGAATACCCGGAAGTTCGGGTGCAACTCGACGTGTCCGATCAGATTTCTTCCATCGCCTCCGAGGGCTTTGACCTGGCCATTCGGCACAGCAATCAGATCCCGGACACCCATGTCGCCTGGAAACTCAGCCCGACCCGTTCCGTGCTGGTGGCGACTCGCAGTTATCTGGAGACATTCGGCGAGCCGAGGCATCCCGATGATCTGGCGGGACACAGTTGCCTGTTCTACCCACGGGGCAGTGATACACCGACCTGGGCCTTCGAGGCCCAGGGTGGCTCGCCAATGGCGGGGAAACGCCTGACGGTGCCGGTCAAGGGCATCTTCGCCACCAACAATAGCGAAGCCCTGCGGGATGCGGCGTTGACGGATCTGGGCATCGCGCTGCTGCCTGACTTTACCGCCCAGGCCGGGCTCAAGAGCGGGGCGCTGGTGCAGGTGTTGCCAGCCTGGCGCTCAGTCGGTGCCTTTCCTGAAGACATCTATCTGGTGCGCCCTTACTCCACCCACGTTCCGAGGGCAGTCAGCGTGTTTGTCGAGTATCTGCGTGGGCAGTTTGCCGGCGGATTCATGTAGCGGGGAGCTGACGCTTACGCTGGCTTGGTGAAGTGGTTCTTCTCGATGGCTTTGCGGGTCGAGGAGATGATCTCCTTGCGGGTCTTTTCGGTCTCGACCGAGCGGGACAGGACCAGCGCTCCCACGCATTGGGCAATTACCGCCCAGGCATCCTCGGGACTGCCCAGGCGCTCGGCCCAGGCTTTCTGGATGTCTTTCAAACCTTTCTCCACCGCCTCCCGTGCCTGCGGTTCGGCCCGGGCAATCTCCGCTCCCAACGCTGGCAGCACACAGCCTTCTTCAGGGTGAAGGACATGAAAGGTACTTAAGTAGCTGCGCACGGATTGCTCCAGCTGTTTGGCTGAAGCGTCCTGTCCGCCTGTCAGCATTTGCGTGCTGTTGCGCACTTCATTCTCGATCACCGCCTGGAACAGCGCCTGCTTCGAGGGGAAGTGGCTATAGAACGCGCCACCGGTCATGCCGATGCTGGCCATGAGGGCGTCGACGCCCGTGGTGCCGAAGCCACCTTTTTTGGTGACCGCCCTGGCCGCCTCGATCAGCTTTGCACGCGTCTCTTCCTTGTGGGTTTTGGAGTAGCGCATTGACCGTCCCCGGATCGTTTGACATTGGCGGGAGCGTAGCATAGGGTTCGTTAAGTAAACGATCGTTTTCCTATGAGAGGCGAATATGGCGAAGACCGTAGAGTTTTACTTTGATGTGGGCAGTCCGGCGTCTTATCTGGCCTGGACTCAATTGCCGGGAATCTGTGCGCGGGAGGGCGCAAGCCTGGTGTTCAAGCCGATGTTGCTGGGCGGCATCTTCCAGGCCACCGGCAATGCGTCACCCGCGGCGATACCGGCCAAGGGGCGCTATACCACCATTGATTTTCAGCGTTATGCCCGTCGCTACGACGTACCGTTCCGGTTCAATCCGCACTTTCCCATCAATACGCTCAACCTGATGCGCGCCGACATCGGCGTGCAGATCAGGCATCCCGAGCGATTCGAAACGATGCTGGCAGCCTTGTTCAAGGCACTGTGGGTCGACGGAGTGAATCTGAACCTGCCCGAGGGCGTTGCCGCTACCGTGATTGGCGCAGGATTTTCACTGGAAGAGATTCAAGCGCTGATCAGCGACCCGCAGATCAAATCCGCATTGAAAGACAACACCGATCAAGCCCTGGGTCGTGGTGTATTTGGCGCACCGACGATGTTTGTCGGCGATGAGATGTTCTTCGGCCAGGACCGTCTCGATTTCGTCATGGAAGCCCTGGCTGAAGCGTGAGCATTGCCGCTGGTGTCGATCCACAACAATTGCCCGATAAAGAGGATCCCTGTTCATGTCAGCTAACCCATCCACTGCAAAAGTAGCCCTCATCATTGGTGCCGGTGACGCCACCGGCGGCGCCATCGCCAAGCGTTTTGCCGCTGAAGGATTCACCACCTGCGTGACCCGGCGCGATGCCGACAAGCTTCAGCCACTGGTCGAAAGCATTCGTGCCAGCGGCGGCATCGCCCATGGCTTTGCCTCCGATGCCCGCAAGGAAGAGGAAGTCGTCGACCTGATCGAGCGCATCGAGACAGAGCTGGGTCCCATCGAAGTGTTCGTCTTCAACATCGGTGCGAACGTGCCGTGCAGTCTTCTGGATGAAACCGCCCGCAAGTACTTCAAGATCTGGGAAATGGCCTGTTTTTCCGCCTTTCTCAACGCCAGGGAAGTGGCCAAGCGCATGGTGACGCGGCAAAAAGGCACCATGCTGTTCACCGGTGCCACGGCCGGTCTACGTGGTTCGGCGAACTTCGCGGCGTTTGCCGGGGCCAAGCACGCACTGCGCGCGCTGGCACAAAGCGCCGCCCGCGAACTGGGCCCGAAAAACATTCACGTGGCCCATGTGGTGGTGGACGGGGCCATCGACACCGACTTCATTCGCACCAGTTTTCCGGAGCGTTATGCGCTGAAGGATGAAGACGGCATCCTCAATCCCGAGCACATCGCCGACAGCTATTGGTACCTGCACAGCCAGCCACGGGATGCCTGGACATTCGAGCTGGATTTGCGTCCGTGGATCGAGAAATGGTGATCAACCCGGCTCAAGGGGCTGTTACCGCAAGTCGGACGCTGAAGCCCGAGGGAGGCAGGCTGCCAATCTTCGGCTTCAATCACAGATGAGAATTTTTCTGTTGTATGTCCAACGTTCAGGATGCGGCCAGATGGAGGACACATGGTCACTCAAACCTTGAAGTTGCTGATGGCGTCGGCTGTCGTCCTGTCCACTGCGTTACCTTCGGCCCGGGCCGATACATTGCTGCCATCTCCGGGCTGGAGTGCCGCCATGACTGCGGGGCCTGACGCACGCGTCAAAGTTACCGAGCAATACGCTCGCATGGTGGCGCGTGACGCCTATTTCTGGGGCTGGCCGATGGTGAACATCTACAACCGGCGCCAGGCGTTCAGCCAGTCGCCCAAGGTCGGCTTGATGAACGGTGTTCTGCCGTTCGCGCCGCTCAACCGGCTGGCGATGCTGCACGACTACGTCCAGGCGGATCAGCGTTGGGTGGCCTGTCCCAATCAGGACGTGGTCTACGGCGGGGCGGTGGTGGCTCTGGATGTCTCGCCGGTGGTTGTCCAGGTGCCGGACTTTGGCGAGCGATTCTGGGTTTACCAGATCGTCGACCTGCGCACCGACAGCTTTGCCCAAATGGGCGCGATGTATGGGAGCAAGCCAGGTTTCTATTTGCTGGTCGGCCCCAACTGGAAGGGTGATGTCCCCAAAGGCATTACCAAGGTCTTTGTCGCCGGCACCGACACGGCCTTTGTGGTGCCACGGGTATTCATGGATGACACGCCGCAGGATCGGGAAAAGATCCAGTCGGTCATCGGTGGCATCGACATATACCCGCTCGCCGAATTCGACGGGAAGATGAAACAGCAGGACTGGCGCAAACTGCCGGCACTCAATTCCCCTGCCGAGGGCGGTGGCGAGGCGGAGACCCAGTGGGTCTTCCCCGACAAGTTCTTTGCCGAACTGCCGAAAGTGCTCAAGGACGCGCCGGCACTGCCGGGCGAGGAGGCGCGCTATGCGCAGATCCGGGCGGTGCTTGCAGCGGCCGACAGCGATCCGGCCTTGAAGCGGGCGATGGACGATGAGGCGGCGAAAGCCGAGAAAGAACTCGTGGACCCGCTGCTGCAGTTTCGCAATTGGGGGCTGCCGGCAGGCAACAACTGGACGACAACCGCCAATAACGCTGCGTTCGGCACTGATTACTTCACGCGCACGGCGGTGGCCAAGTCAAACATCCTGGTCAATTCACCCAACGAGACCAAGTATTTTTATCAGGACCTCGATGGCGCAGGGCAGCGCTTGAACGGCGCCAGGCACTACACCCTGACCTTTGCCAAGGGTGCAACTCCACCGGTGTTCGGTTTCTGGTCGCTAACCCTCTATGACGCCCAGCACTTCTTTGTGCCCAATGCGCTCAAGCGCTATTCCCTTGGCACCAAGAACAAGGGGCTCAAGTTCGAGAGCGACGGCTCTCTGATCCTCCATGTACAGGCCGACTCACCCGGTCCGGAAAAAGAGTCCAACTGGTTGCCCGCACCGAAGGACGCTGATTTCTCGCTTTACTTGCGCGCCTATGGCCCCGGGGCGGCCACCACCGACGGTTCGTGGTCACCGCCTGCGGTCGAGGCAAAAAACTAGCCTGTTCGATTGATCTGGCGCCGGCGGGGATATGCCTGACCCACCCCACTCGGGTGGGGGGCGAGCCGGTGCCGGCGGATTAACCTGTAGACCTCATAAAACGCGTCCGCCGCCCGTTGCGCAAAGGCGGCGCGAATACAAAGAGGTACTTGTCGTGAACCGTTGTATATCCACTCTGGCCGGTAGAAGTCGCAAGCTTGATGGTGGCGTGATGTTCGGTAATACGCCGCGGCAGTTATGGGCCGACTGGATCAAGCCTGACCAGGACAACCTGGTGGATCTGGCTTCACGGGGTTTGCTGGTGCAGCAGGGGGGAAGAAACATCCTCGTGCTGGCCGGCGCCGGTGCCTTGCTGGCGCCACTGCGCCGCACCTGCAGTTGCCAAAAGCACACCTCGGGGTTGCTCGAGAGCCTGGCGCAACACGGTCTGGCGGAAAGTGATATCAGTGCGGTGGTGCTGACGCACCTGCACGCGCAACTCACCCCTGAACTCTGTGCGGCAATTGAAGACGGCAATACACCGCGCCTGCTGTTTCCCACCGCGCATTACATCACCGGTGCGCGCCACTGGTCCCGCGCCTGTCACAACCATCCCCATGATCGTGCCTTGTTCGTGCGCCAGATCGTGCATCGCCTCGAAAGCAGCGGTCGGCTGGTGCTGGTCGATGGCGCCCGTTGCAAGGAACTGGGTGATGGCTGGCAATTCCATTTCAGCGATGGCTACACGCCGGGGCAATTGATCCCGGAAATCGCCATGCCCGGCGGGCCGGTGGTGTTCGCAGGCGACCTGATTCCCGGCACGCATTGGCTGCGCCTGGACGTCACCACGGCCAACGACCGTAACCCGGAAGGCCTGGTGGGTGAGAAGGAGCGGCTGCTGGACCATCTGGTGGCCAGTGGCGGGCGCCTGGTGTTCTCCAGTGATCCGGAGATTGCGATGATCAAGGTCATGCGTGATCGGCAATCGCGTTACCTGCCGTTTGACCCGCACACTGCGTTGAGCCGATTCGAGTTTTGAGGGTTCCTTGCTGGCCGGCATTCGACTGTGCTTACGCCATCGCGGGCAAGCCTTGCTCCCACAGGTTCCGCGTTGATCACATTATTTATGATCGACGCATAACCCTGTAGGAGCGAGCCTGCTCGCGATGAGGCCGGGTCAGCCAACATCAATGTTGACTGACACACCGCCATCGCGGGCAAGCCTTGCTCCCACAGGTTCCGTATTGATCACATTATTTATGATCGACGCATAACCCTGTAGGAGCGAGCCTGCTCGCGATGAGGCCAGGTCAGCCAACATCAATGTTGACTGACGCACCGCCATCGCGGGCAAGCCTTGCTCCCACAGGTTCCGCATTGATCACATTATTTATGATCGACGCATAACCCTGTAGGAGCGAGCCTGCTCGCGATGAGGCCAGGTCAGCCAACATCAATGTTGACTGACGCACCGCCATCGCGAGCAGGCTCGCTCCCACAGTTTTGATAATCAGCGTCTACAAACTACCCACCAGATGCCCACCGTCCACCGCCAGTACCGCCCCCGTCATGAAAGCCCCGGCGTCGCTCGCCAGCAGCAGGAAAGGCCCTTCCAGTTCCTGCAGGCTGCCCAACCGGCGCATCGGCACGATGTCGCGGATGTAGGCCTGGCCCTTGTCACTGTCGAAATACGCGTCATTCATCTCGGTCTTGAAGTACCCCGGCGCAATCGCATTGACCCGGATCTGATAGCGCGCCAGCTCCAGCGCCAGTGACTTGCTCAGTTGCACCACGCCGGCCTTGGCCGCGCAGTAGTGGCTGTAGCCGGTCCCCACGCGCAGGCCGAGTATCGAAGCGATGTTGACGATGCTCCCGGGCCGCTGCGCCTTGGCCAGCCGCTGGGCCGCGCATTGGGCGACGCGCCACACACCGTCGAGGTTGGTCGACAGCATGGCCTGCCAATCGCCCTCGCTGATCTCCAGTACCCGCTGGCCATTGCCGATACCGGCATTGTTGAGCACCACGTCGATTACCCCGAAAGCCGCTTCGCCTGCGTCAAACGCGGCTTCAACGCTGTCCCGGTCGGTCACGTCCAGGGTGACTGCCAGCGCTTCGCCGCCAGCCTCATGAATGCCTTGTGCCAGCTGCTGCAAACGCTCGATACGCCGCGCGCCGAGCACCACACGAGCGCCGGCGGCAGCGGCCACCCGGGCCAGATGGGCACCGATACCGCTGGAGGCGCCGGTCACCAGCACGGTCTTGCCGGCCAATGAAAATCGATTGAACAGGTCCATCACACATCCTCGCGATTATGCTGCCAACAGAAAACCGGCCCCACTGTGGGGGCCGGTTGTTCAACTCAGATACGTTCGATGCGGGTCTTGCCGGCGGCGACCAGGCGTTCCAGCAAGGGGGCAGGGTGGAACCACATCTCGCCGTATTCACCCAGTGCCTTGCGGTACTGGCGAATACCAGCCAGAACGTTTTCCAGGCCGATCTGCTCGGCATAGTGCATCGGCCCACCGAGCCAGGCCGGGAAGCCGTAGCCGTTGATCCACACCAGGTCAATATCGCCACTGCGCTCGGCGATGCCTTCGTCGAGCAACTGCAAGCCTTCGTTGATCAGCATGAACAGGCAGCGATCATGGATTTCCTGGTTGGAGATCGGACGACGCGGTATATGCAGTTCCCCCGCAATGCGTTCGGCCAGGGCAACCACTTCAAAGTCTTCCTTGCGCTCGCGGCCTTCATAAATGTACGCACCGCGCTTGGTCTTCTGACCGAAGCGACCGAGCGCGTTCAGTTCATCGGCGAGTCGGCAGTAGCTCGGATCATGGGCAATGGCTTCACGACGGGACTCGCGCACCAGGAAGCTGACGTCGATGCCCGCCAGGTCGTGCATCGCCATGACCCCCATGGCCAGGCCGAGATCGGTCAACACCTGATCGATCTGCGCCGGCGTGGCGCCTTCAAGCACCATGCGATGGGCTTCGCGGGAATAGGGTTCGAGCATGCGGTTGCCGATGAAGCCGAAGCACACGCCGGACACCACCGGGATCTTGCCGATGGTCTTGCCCAGTTTCAGGGTTGTCGCCAGCACCTCAGGCGCGGTGTGCTTGCCCCGAACCACTTCCAGCAGGCGCATGACGTTGGCCGGGCTGAAGAAGTGCAGGCCGATCACATCCTGCGGGCGGCGGGTCACGGCGGCGATCGCATCGACATCGAGGGTGGAGGTGTTGCTGGCGAGAATAGCGCCCGGTTTGCACACCTCATCCAGGGTGCGGAACACCTGCTGCTTGATCGGCAGGCTTTCGAACACCGCTTCGATCACCAAGTCGCAGTCGGCGATGTCGGCGTATTCGAGGGTGCCGGTCAGCAAGGCCATGCGCTGATCCAGCTCGGCCTGGGTCAATTTGCCCCGTTGCCGGCTGATCTCGTAACTGTTGCGGATTTGCCCCAGTCCGCGCTCAAGGGCCTCGGGCTTGAGTTCCAGCAGCGTGACGGGGATGCCGACGTTGGCGAAGTTCATGGCGATGCCGCCGCCCATGGTGCCGGCACCGATCACCCCAACCTTGGCCACCGGACGCAGGGCGGTGCTGGCACTGACGCCGCTTACCTTGCCCGCTTCGCGCCCAGCGAAGAACACGTGGCGCAGGGCTTCGGACTGGCTCGAGGCCTCGGCTTCCTTGAACAGCGCGACTTCGCGTTCCAGTCCCGCGCTCAGCGGCAGCACGCAGGCCGACTCGACGGCCGCCAGCACCAGGCGAGGCGCCAGGCGATTTTTCCAGCGCGGCTCGTGGCTGGCGCGATAGCGCGCGAAAAAGTCATCGGGCAGGGCGGCTGCAGGGTTGGCGTGGCGTTCGGCGGGACGGGCCGCTGCGCCGTCGCGGACCAATTCCCGGGCATAGCGGCGTGCGCCATCGAGCAAATCTTCGCCTTCACCGATCAAACGATCGATCAGCCCGAGCTCAAGGGCACGATCGGCACTGACCGGAACGCCGGACATCATCATCTCAAGCGCCGGTTCAGCGCCGATCAAACGCGGCAAACGCTGTGTGCCACCGGCGCCGGGCAGCAGGCCCAGATTGATTTCCGGCAGGCCGAGGCGGGCATTGCCGGCGCTGACGCGGTAACCGCAGGCCAGCGCCAGTTCCAGCCCGCCACCGAGGGCGAAGCGGCCGATGCAAGCGATCAGCGGCTTGTCGATTTGCGTCAGGCGAACCAGCAGGTCGGGCAGCGAAGGGGCGGCAAAGGACGCCGGCAGGCCGAATTCGGTGATGTCGGCGCCGGCACAGAACAGGCCGCTCTCGCCGTGCACAATAATCGCCGACACCGCCGGGTCGCTGGCGGCGCGCTCGCAGGCTTGCAGGATGGCCGCGCGCAGGGGTTGTCCGAGGGCGTTGACCGGAGGTGAAGCCAGACCGATCAGCGCGAGATTGTCTTCGACGTGGTAGGTGACCAGATTGCTCATGATGCTTTCCTGATTTTTGTTGTAAGGGCGCGTGCATCGCGGACCTGTGAATAACTACCGTAGGAGCGAGCCTGCTCGCGATGGGGCCCTGTCAGTCAAAAGATAACGATGGTGAATGTGACGGCCTCATCGCGAGCAGGCTCGCTCCCACAGCAGGTTCACTAGAACCAGCTGTCCTGCATGTAGTAGGCGACGTGATTGGCTTCGGTCAGCAACCGCGCCTGAGACGCCAGCGACGCCAGCTCCCAGCTCATGAAGTAATGCGCGGCCTGCAACTTGCCCTGATAGAAGTCGACGTCACTGCCGCTGGCGTTCGAATTCAAGGCACGGCTGGCCAACAGCGCCTTGCGCAGCCAGATCCAGCCAACCACCACGCGCCCGAACACATCCAGGTAAGGCGTGGCATTGGCCATGCCGAGGTTGGCATCGGCCGCCACTTGCGCCTGCAGGCTGGCGGTGACTTGCTCCAGCACACTCAATGCGTCGGCCAGCAGTGCAGCCAGCGGCGCGCAGTGGCTGTCATTGTTGGCCACCAGCAGGGTGGCCAGCACTTCGGCGGTGAACAGTCGATACCCGTCACCACCACGCGGCCCGAGTTTGCGACCCAGCAGGTCGATTGCCTGGATGCCTTCGGTGCCTTCATGGATCGGGTTCAGACGGTTGTCGCGGTAGTACTGCTCCAGCGGGTATTCGCGGGTGTAACCGGCGCCGCCCAGTACCTGCACACCAATCTCGGAGGCGAGCAGGCCGTAGCGCGAAGGCCAGGACTTGACCACCGGTGTCAGTACGTCGAGCAGCTCGGCGGCATTGCGGCGCTCCAGTGGCGTGGCGCAGGTGTGGGCATCTTCCACCAGGCTGCTGGCATACAGGCACAGCGCCAGGCTGCCCTCGGCATAGACCTTCTGTTGCAACAGCATCCGCCGCACATCGGCATGCTCGACGATGCGCACCTGTGGTGCTGCCGGGTTCTTGTTGCCGGGCAGGCGACCCTGCGGACGCTGACGGGCGTAGTCCAGGGCATGAATGTAGCTTTGATAAGCGAGGCTGGCGGCGCCCAGGCCGACGCCGATACGCGCCTCGTTCATCATCTGGAACATGTAGCTCAGGCCCTGATGCGCCTCGCCGACCAGATACCCTACGGCGCCGTCGTGCTCGCCGAAGCTCAGTACGGTGGAGGTGGTGTTGCGATAGCCCATCTTGTGCAGCAGGCCGGCCAGCGCTACGTCGTTGCGCTCGCCGACGCTGCCGTCGGCATTGACCAGGAACTTGGGCACCAAAAACAGCGAAATGCCCTTGGTGCCGGCCGGCGCGCCTTCGATCCGGGCCAATACCATGTGCACGATGTTGTCGGTCAGTTCGTGGTCGCCACCGGAGATGAACATCTTCTGGCCGAAGAGCCGGTAAGTGCCGTTTTCCGCCGGGCGTGCGGTGGTGCGCAAGTCGCCCAGCGCCGAACCCTGGCCGGGCTCGGTGAGGGCCATGGTGCCGCTGAAGCGGCCATCGAGCATCGGTGGCAGGAAGCGCTCGCGCAGTTGTGGGCCGGCAAAGGCTTTCACCAGGTTGGTCGCGCCGATGCTCAGGAACGAATAGGCGACCGTGGAGATATTGGCCGCATTGAAGTAAGCCATGCAGGCGCGCAGTACCACTTCCGGCAGTTGCAGGCCGCCATCTTCGAAGTCGTGGTGCGCGGCCAGGAAACCGGCCTGGGCGAAGGCATCCCAGGCGGCCTTGGTCTCGGGAATCATGTGCACCCGTTCGCCATCGAAGGTCGGTTCGTTGGCGTCGCCCTTGTGGTTGTGCGGGGCGAACAGCTCGCTGGCGATCTGGCGGGCGGTGGTGAGAGAGGCGTCGAACACGCCGCGGTCGTGGTCCGCGTAGCGTGGGCGTTGCAGCAACGCCTGGGTATCGAGCAGCTCGTAAAGCTGGAAGCGCAACTCGCGCTCGTTGAGCAGCAGGTCAGTCATGGCATCTCTCGTCTAACAGTGTGCAGTTGGGGCCATGGGATTCATGGCCCGTTACAGGCATCCACAATAGAGAGATGTGCCGGGCATTTATCCCCCTCCTTTGGGGTAGGCCCGCCCGTTTCAGTTCAGCGGTTGCGCCACTGGAAAGGTCCAGTTGCCGCTGAGTATTTCGGCCCGTGGCTGGTACAGGCGCACGGTGTAGTTCCAGCCCTCGGTGATTGGGAGGCAGTTGGCGACCTTGCCGTCGCAACCGCCAAACTGAATGGCTGCTTCACCGTCTTTATTACGCTTTGCGGTCAGGCTGTTGAGCGAATAAGCGTTCAGGGCATTGGGCTCGAAGTAGGCCTTGGCATTGTACACGCTGACCGACCAGAAGGCGTTCACCGGTACGTCCTTGACCTTGAGTGTGTAGGGAGTCTGACCGTTGTTTTGTGTCGGCGTGACGGTCAGGTACAAGGCATCCTTCTCCGGATTGCCGCCCCAGGCCGTCGCGGCACCGATCAAGTGCCGCACGGGGTCGACCTGCTCGCGATTACCGAACATGCGCTGGGTATCCGGCAGGGTCGAACCCAATTGCACCAGGGCATCACGCACATTCTTCTGGCTGATCGGGTCCCATTTCGGCACTTCGAAGCTGCCCGGCTTCGCCTGGCTGACCTTGATCGCATCCTGCAGTGCATGGGCCTGGTCGAGGTCTTTTTCCTGTTCCGGGTTGAACAGGGTGCGCACACCGACGATGGCGTAGCGCGTGCCGGCCTGTTCGCGGCTGAGGGTGTAACTGCCCTGGCCATATACAACGGACGTGACGTAATGGTCTTCGTTGATCACCTGCAGCGACATGTAGCGCTGGCCGGCGTCGGGCAAGGTGATCGTCACGGGCCCTGCATCGAGGTCGAACACCGCCGCCGAATACAGCGTGTCGCGGTTGGGGCGAATGACGGTTTGCTTGTCGATGGCCATGGTCGTGCGGTGGTGGTGAAACTGGCCAAAGCCACCCTGGGCGACGGCGGCGCTGAAGTAGCGATCGGATTCGGCGCGGGCGAAGTTGTCCGCGTTCACGGGCACCGTGTCGTTGGCCTGGGCGGCCAAGGCGAAGAGTGTCGGGGCGATCAGGGCAATGGCTGTGGCCAGGCAAGCATGTTTAAGCATGGGAAATCATCCGTGGAATAGTGGTCTGCAAGAACGATGTTGATCAGTTCACCTGCTGCAGTTCAGGCCGCTGCCATTGGCCGCTGAGAGCCTCGGGCTTGGGCCAGTACATGCGCATAGCGATGATGAACGGGCCATTGGGCGTGGGCAGCCAGTTGGCTTCCTTGTCCTTGCCCGGCGATTGCGGCTGGACATAGAACGTCAGGCCGCCGTCGGGATCGCGTTTCAGATCCGGCAGCATCGCCGAGTTGATCAGGTAGCGGTTCAACGGGTTGGCAATCAGCATCCGCGCCGGCAGGTTGTAGGGCGTGAGGGACCAGAACGCGTTGACGGGCGGCAATTGCCCCGGCGCGAAACGCAGCACATAGCGATGCTGCGCGGCATCCAGTGGTTTGCCGGCGCCATCGACGTAGTAGCTGGGGTAAAGCGCCTCGTCCTCGGAGTTGCCGTAGATGCCACTGACGGCGCCGGCCATGCGGTACAGATAGTTGTTGTGCAAATGTTCGCGGGTGCCGAAGACATCGCGGCTGGTGACCTTGCGTGCATTACGCAGTTTCTCAAATTCGGCGAAATCCTTGCTCCAGGCATCGGCCATGCCATCGGCAATGGCCTGGCGCAACTCGGGTGACAGGCTGTCGACATTGAACGACTGGCCGGGACCGATCCCCAATTTGGCCAGGCGTTGCATCAGCGCCTGTTCGTCGGGGTGGGTCGGGCAGAACTTGAGCACGAAGTTCAGCACATTGAAGAACTCCAGTGACGAAAGTTCCTGGTCCGGGCTCAGCGGCTTGATGAAGTCGACCGCTGTCGTGGCCGGTGCCGGCTTGCCCAGGAAGGCCGAGAGCGGTTGCACCTTGTAGCCGGCCTGGACCTTCTTCACGTTGTCGATATCGGCCGGGTTGAACAGTTGGGTGCGGTAGAAGACGAAAGCGAACTGCGTTTGCGAGCGAATCACACCCTTGATCCCCGGTGGGGTTTCTCCCTTCCAGTCGGGACCGGCGAGCAAATAATTGCCACCGCCGTTGCCGCTGGTGCGGCTGCCCAGATAGGCGAAGTTGAAGGTGTACTGGTCGACGAATTGCGCGGAGAAGTAGCGCCCGTCCTCGACTTTAGGCAGGGTCAGCACCAAGGGTTCGCTGCGCAGGTCCGCGCCAAGTTGGGAGTAGGGCGTATCGGAGTTGGGCGTCTGGATCGCCTTGTCGTCAGGGGTATAGACACGCGCGGTGTTGTTCAGCTGGTTCCACGGGGCCTTGAATTCCGGGTTGCCTTCGTCCACGAAGTACGAGTATTGAACGCGGTAGTTGTCTACCAGCGGGAATCCGTAGATGTAGGCCTCTTTGGCGATCGCCCGGGCTTCATCGACGCTCAGGGACTGCCCGTAGGAAGTCGATGCACCCAGGGTTGTGAGCAGTACGCCTGCGATCGTCAATGCACGTAAACGGCTCATGATTTTCCTCCAATGAAATGTGCGCAAAAAAAAGCGGGTAACGTCATTTCACCTGCGAAATGTCATTACCCGCCCGTGTCGGTTGCCGTCTCAGCGCACGCCAGCGATACGCAGCGCGGCCGGGGTGAAGTCGTTCATCTTGGCGGCGTTGCCAAACAGCGGCGCCTGCCTGGACTCGTTGATCATCGCCAGCACGTTGTAGCGGCCGGCGATCAGGTCATAGATCCCCATCATTGCGTAGCCGGCGGCGCCTCGTTCGTAGTCGTTGACGCCATAACCCTCACCGACACGCCAGAGTTGTCCGCGACCGTCGTAGTGATCGACCTCGGCGATCTGCCAGGTGTCTTCGTCGAAGTACAGGTCACGCTTGGCGTACACATGGCGTTCGCCCGGCTTCAAAGTGGCCTCGACATGCCAGACCCGGTGCAGCTCGTAACGGGTCAAGTCCTGGTTGATGTGGCCCGGCTTGATGATGTCGTCGTACTTGAGCTTGGGCGATTGCAGCTTGTAGTTGTTGTACGGGATGTACAGCTCCTTCTTGCCGATCAGCTTCCAGTCGTAGCGGTCCGGGGCGCCGTTCATCAAGTCGGTGTTGTCGGCGGTGCGCATGCCGTCCGAGCCGTTGCCCGGGCCGTCATAGGCGATTTGCGGGGCACGGCGCACGCGGCGCTGGCCGGCGTTGTAGACCCACGCCAGGCGCGGTTCCTTGACCTGGTCGATGGTCTCGTGGATCAGCACCACGCTGCCGGCCAGGCGCGAAGGGGCGGTGATTTCCTGTTTGTAGAAATACAGGACGTTATCGGCCTGGCCCGGTTCGATACCTTCCATGAGTTGCGGGAAGGCCAGTTCGTCCTGGTACTCGACAATCGAGTAGGAACCGTTGGCCTGCGGCGCGGCCTGGGCGGCCTGACGCAGCATGTTGCCGCCGCGATAACGGTTGGTGTGGTTCCAGTAGACCTCGACGCCGCTCTTGGGAATCGGGAACGGGTAGTAGCGGGTCTGGCTGAAATTGGCCAGGCCGGTGCCATCGTTGATCAACTGGGTGGTCACCGCGCTCTTCTTGGCGATGTCATAGATGTTCTGCGGGTTGGCGGCGGTGCGCTGGGTCTTGTAGACCGGGATCCGGTAGCTGTCCGGATAACGCTTGAACATCGCCAGCTGGCCGGGGGTCAGCTTGTCCTTGTACTGCTCGGCGTTGGCGGCGGTGATGACGAACTGCGGCTTGTCCGCGGCGAATGGTTCACCGATGAAACCGCGATCGAGCGGTGCCGCGCCGGGCTTGAGGCCACCGGTCCAGGCCGGAATGCTGCCATCGGCGTTGCCTGCCTTCTCGGCACCCAGCGGCGTCAGGGTGCTGCCCAACTGGGCAGCCTCTTGCGGGGATACGGCAGCCAACACACTGGTGGCCAGCAACGAGAGGGTCAATGCGCCGGTGCGTAGCAGGGTTGTTGTTTTCATTGTTCGGGCTCCTCGGGCAAGGGGGCGTCAGAAGTTCACGCCAAAGCTGAGCGCGACGTAGTCACGATCAACGTTGGTGTTGAAGTCGCCGCCAAAGTAATTGGTGTAACTCAGGCTGGCGGTGTAGGTGTTCTGGTAGTCGGCATCCAGCCCCAGGCTGACGGCCTTGGAGCCTTCGTCGAAGTTCGGGCCGTAACCCTCGACGTCATGGGACCAGGCCAGGTTCGGCGACAGGTTGATGCCGGCGATCACGTTCGGGTAATCGAGCTTGCCGCGCAGGCGATAGCCCCAGCTGTTGCTGGTGTAGAAGCCGTTGTCGTTGCATTCCTGTGCCGGGTTGCTGGCGTTGGGCAGGCCCACGGCGGTGCCGGCACAGGTCGCGGCGCCAGCCGGGCCTTGCAGCTCACCGGAACCGAAGGCCGGGCTGCGACCGAAGCGCAGGTCCGAGCCGTCGGCCTTGCCCAGCCCGCCGATGTGGTTGTAGCCGACCTCGCCGACCAGGGTCAGGCGACTGGCGCCCAGCACCTGATCGAAGAATTGCGTGGCGGTCACCTGGGCCTGGGTCACCGGCATGCGCTTGTAGCCGTTGACCTCGGCGCCGAGGTTGCGCCCGGCGAAACCGGTGGTGATCAGCGGCGAAGTGGCGCCGAAGGTGGCGGCCGACAGCAGGTCGGCGGTGTTCAGTTGCAGCGGCATGTTCGGCCGGTAGCTGACCTCGCCACCCAGCGACACGCCCTCGACGTTGGTCTGGAAGCTCAGGCCGTACAGGCGGATGTCTTCCGGGTAGTCGATGAAGTAGCGCACGCTGCGCGCCGAGGTCACGCCGCCGGCGGCACTGGTCATCTGGTTGATGCTCAGGAACGGGCTGCGGCTGTGGTAGTTCATGGCGTAGGCGCCGAACTCGGTGTCGTTGAGCTCCGGCACGTACCAGCGCAAGGCCAGGCCATACTGGCCGCCGTCGCGGGCATCGTTGTCCTTCAGGCGCGGGATGAACGCATCGTCGGTGCCGGCGGCGATGGCCGCGTTGCCGCCGGTGTTGCGCGCCACGCCCGGTGGCAGGTCGAGGCCGGCCACCACCAGGCGGTCGTTGCAACCTTGCGGTACGCCGTCGCTGCCGAAGAAGGTGCCGCAGTTGTCGACCACCGACTTTTCCCACTCCAACTGGTAGAACGCTTCGGCGGTGATGTTGTCGGCCAGGCCCTGGGACACGTAGAGCAGGTTGACCGGGATCAGGCCTTCCTTCACTTCCGCGCCGGGGCGGCGCAGGGCCGCCACGTCCACCGGGTTGATGCTGTTGATCGAGTTGCCGATGAAGGTGCTTTCGCCCCAGCTCACCACCTGCTTGCCCAGGCGCACGTTGCCGACCTGATCGCCGAGGTTGTAGTTGTGGTAGACGAAGCTGTCGAGGAACATCGCGCCCGAGGACTTGGCGGCGCGATCCCGGCCACTGTCATCGATGTCATAGAACGGCCGGTGCTCGTCCATCAGCTCGAAGTCGTACCAGTACTTGCCGCGCACGAAGGCACCGCTGTCACCGTATTTCAGCTCCAGGTCGTGCACGCCCTTGAAGATCTTCGAGAAGGTCTCGCCCTTCTTGAAGTTCAGGCGGTTGTCGTCGGTGGTGCGCGAGGCGGACTCGCCCCCGGTCACGCCCTGGGAGTTGAAGTTGGAGATGAACTGCTTGTCCGGGTCGCTCGTCGACCAGCTGGCGCCGACCGACAGCGATGAATCGAACGACCCTTGAATCTCCCCGATGTTGAAATCAACGGCGTGAGCTTGAGTGCTCGCGCCGGTGGCAACCATTACCGCTACGGCCAGCAGACTGGGCTGGAAGACGCCGCGCTTTGTTTTTTTTGTCATGCGGTTCTCTGCTACAGGATGTTGTGGAGTGGCCATCCTATGCAGGCCAACCGCAGGCCTGAATTGCCTGATCAGGTAATTTTGCGCATTACCCGAAAGCATTATTTGCGCTGTTCTGGCGGTGTTTTTTTGCGTGGGGCTGGAGGCTTATCGGGTACGTTGGGAAAGAGGATGTTGCAGAAGGTAACAAGCCCCCTGTAGGAGCAAAGCTTGCTCGCGATGGCGTCAGTACAGTCAATGCTGCTGTGACTGGCCCACCGCTATCGCGAGCAAGCTTTGCTCCCACAGGGGGGATTGGTCAGTTTTTCATCAATACACTGACCTTCCAGTCAAAATACCTCGAATGACGGATGGGGCTGCCGTTCCACGCGCGCGAAGATTGCACGAATTCTTGTCCAGGCAACCCTGGCGTACTTCAGGAGGGCTGCGCGCCCATGCTCGTTTCAATGTCGTGTCGGGAGCAAAACACCGCGGTTGACGCTATTGCTCGACCGGCGCATCCGCCCAGGTCGGCGCCCGTCTACTTGCCTCGAACGCGGCTGGTCGACGAGCTGCTGGCGCGTGCACCGCGTCTGCGCCTGCTGTGTGCCCCGGCCGGATATGGCAAGACGGCGTTGCTCAACGAGTGCCTGCGCCAACGCACCGCTGAACATTGCGCATGGCTTGATCTGGAAGGGCGGCAGCTGACACTCGGGCAATTTTGCGAACGACTGGCTGCGAGTGTTGGCACCGAGGCGCGCGAACCGCTGGCGTTGCTGGAATGGCTGGCACGCAGCCCGGACGTTTGGTGGCTGGTGCTGGATGACTACCCGGCGCAATCCAGCCCTGAGCTCGATGAATGGATCGATCGGTTGTTACGCGCGCAGGGGCAGGTACAGCTTTGGGTCAGTTGCCGACAACGCCCGTCCTGGAAACTCCCGCGCCTGCTGCTGGAAGGGCAATTGCTGGAACTGGGCGCCGGGCAACTGGCCTTCGACCGAGAAGAATTCGACGCCGTGGTGACGTCGTTCGAAGCCAGCGCCGAGCCTGTCGTGCGCGACACGCTGTGGCGCCAGACCCATGGCTGGTGCGCCGGCACGTATCTGCTGTTGAACGCAGCCGGGCGTCAGGAGCGGGCAGGGGAGTTGTGGATGCGCGACTATCTGGGCGGCGAACTGCTGGCCCGGGTTGATGCCGACGAGCGCAAGATGTTGCTCGGCATTGCGCAGTTGCCACGGGTATCGACCGCCCATTGCCAGCAGCTGTGGCCGGACCTCGATGGCGGCAGCATTTTTCTGCGCCTGTTGCAGTCACAAGCGTTCTTTCTACCGCTGGACAATGACGCGCACTGGTACTGCCTGTTGCCTGCCGTGGCGCGGGCGCTGCAGGGGGAAATGAGTGCCGCCGGCATCAGCCAGTTGCGCTTGAGCGCCTGCCGCCTGCTGTGCAATGACGGGTTCGTCGACGAGGCCGTCGAACTGGCGCTGTCCATCGGTTATGTGGATGAAGCGGCCTGCTACATGGAGCGCCTGACACTGGACTGGCTGCTGAACGAACGCAACCTGTTCACCTGGCTCGACTGGCGCGCGCGCTTGCCCTCGCGCCTGCTGGAGTGCACGCCCAATCTGATCTACATGAATGCCCGGGCATTGCTCAGCAGCTGGCGGCTGGATGAAGCGCAAGCCTGCATCGCCCGGCTGGCGAGGATTTCCCCGCACCCCAAGGCGTCGATCAACGTTCGCATCCTGGCCAACTGGCAAGCGTTGGAAGGTACGTTGCAGGGCCTGCTGGGCAATGCCGAAGGGGCCTTCGAGCATTGCGAATCCGCCTTGCAGCACCTGGAACTGCGGGATTGGCAATCCTCGTTCCTGTGCTATTCGACGCTGGCCCGGGTCTCGATGGCCGCAGGCGAAACCTTGCAGGCCGAACGCCTGTTGCAGCAATGCCTGGCACTGGCACGGCATCAGGGATGCCTGGCCAGCGAGGTGCTCATCAACGCCGATCGCATCCGCCAATTGATTCTCAACGGCGCGCTGACCGAAGCCGAGCGGCTGGTGCGGGAATGCTTCGGCCTGGTCGCCAGGCTCAGTGGCCGGCACAGCCTGATGCTGGGGCGCCTGCACTTGTTGCAGGGCGAACTGCACCTGTTGCGCGGTGAGTTGGACGCCAGCGAGAAAGCGCTGCGCATGGCGCTGGAGCACGGCACGGACAGCGGCGACCCCTACACCTTGCACGCACTGCTCGGGCTTTCGGAGTTGCACGCCTGCCGAGGTGACCTTGAGCAGGCACGGATCTACGTGAGCATGGCGACGCGGGCCATGCAGTGCGCGAAGATCAAGGACAACTGCTATCAATCGGTCATCGTTTATCAGCAGTTGCGCTTGCTGGCACGGCAAGAGGCCTGGGAACGAATGCTGCCGATGGCGCAGGCGGCACTGGCCTCTATCCGGGGCGATACCCCCCGCCTGCCACCGCTGCATGCGCCTTCGTTGCACCAGCGCATCGAGCTGATGGCGGCGCTGGGCGAGCAGGGCACCGGGCAAGTTGAAGCGGCACGACAGCGGCTGGAGTTGTTGCTGGCAGACTGCTCAAACCGCTGTTTCGGCAACCTGGTCAGCGAGGTTCGGCGGGCATTGGCACGCATCGATGCACAATCGGCAGCGTCATTCAGCCGAGAAACCGTACCGCTGGCAGCGCCGAACGTGCGAGCGGAAACACGCCCCGGCCAGGAGCTGACGCCACGAGAAGTGGCGGTGCTGAAGCTGGTGGCGCAAGGCTTGTCCAACCAGGAGATCAGCAATCAGCTGTTCATTTCCCTCAACACCGTCAAGGCCCACACCGTGCACATCAATCACAAACTGGGGGTCAAGCGACGAACCCAGGCGGTGATGCAAGCCAAGGCGATGGGGGTGCTGGACTGACCTCCTTCAATCGAGCAAGCCCCTGGCGCGGGCGATGGCGATGACTTCCGTGCGATTTCGCGCCCCGAGTTTCGCGCTGACGTTGCGCAAGTGGGTCTTGACCGTGTGTTCGGACAAATGCATCTGCTCGGCAATCGCCCGGTTACGGTTGCCGGCGGCCAGCAAACGGATGACATGGAACTCGCGGGTGGTCAGTTGAGTGTCCGCTTCTTCAGGATCGGCTTCGGCCTGTGTGCCCGACAGGGCACTGCGTTGCAGCAGGTCCGTCAGAAAACCGGGGGCGATACCGTGGCTCTTGCACTGCGCCTTGAACGTCACCGCCCAACGCTGTAGCAGTCTGGCCAGGGCCGGACCTTCATCGAGAAAGGTGCGGATGAAGCCCTCGTCGCTGGCCAGGCGCAAGGCCGGCGTGAGGGTGTCCAGTGCTTCTTTATGTCGTCCCAGGCCTTCCAGCGCCAGGGCATGCAACAAGCGCAGTTTCAGCGCCCGTCGGTGATGCTGGCGGGCCTGGGCCTCGTCGATAGCCGGTTGCAAGGCTTCGGCGGCGATAACGAATTCACCCTTGGCGATGCGCAATCTCTGATGGGCGATGAAGGGGGTATCGGTGTCGCAGCTGTGCAGCACCAGATCAGGACTGCCCCAGTTCCCCGCAAGGTCGGCGTTATGCAAGGCCTGCGCAGCGATGTCCAGGCGGTTTTCCAGGGTTGCGACACGGGCGCGCTCCAGCCACGCCGCACAACGAATCCGCAGCGAACCGCTGCGCCGGCCCAGTTGTTCGAGCGCTGCCAGATGTCGCACCCAGGTGCTGCGTTGACCCTGTAGCCAGGCGATGCGGGCGAGCAGCACATGGCGGATGATCATCGGGTCCGGGCCGCCGCTGTCGAGGGCGTAGGCCGGAATATCACTGAGCAGCTGGCGGGCTTGCGAAAGTTCGTCCTGTTCATAGCGCGACATCGCGCGCAGGGTATCCAGCGAAGGCCTGCCGCCCGCCCACTTGCCTTCGGGCCTGCGTGCCTGCTCCTCGCTGGCGGCTTGCAAGCGGGCAACGGCGCTTTCCAGCCGCCCCAGGATCAAGTCCAGGATGCACTCCACGCAGACCGCGATGCTGTCGACCAGTGCCGAACGGTTCTGCGGACCCTGGCTGGCCATCCGGGTCAGCAGCGCTCGCGCCTGTTCATAGCGACCGGTCGCGACCATGCAGTAGGCCAGCGTGGTCGCGAGCATGCCGTACTGCAATACGTCGTCCGGCGACACCCGCTCGATCTCTACCAGGGCGGTGGCATACGCCGCATCGACCTGGTCGGTAAACACCTGCAACAGGCAGCGTATGGTGCCCATTTCCTGGGTGTCGTGATGCCGTTCGACCCATTGCATGGCGTCCTGATAGCGATGATCGAGCACCAGTGTCCAGGCGTAGGCAAGGATCAGCCGGGGGTAACCATCGAGTGTCTGATCGGGAATTTGCTGGAACCAGCGCAACAGCCAGCGCAATCGGCCGGCATCGATCAACCCATCCAGGTGCCGGTCGATCTGCCGGCTGGCGTTGTCGGCGTCACCGGCCAGCAGGTAATGCTCGATGGCGTTGGCCGGTTGGTTGTGTGCCAGGTACCAGAGGGCCGCCCGTGCATGCAGTTGTTTGGCCCGTCCGGGGGACTGGCGTTCGAGGGCACGGCGCAAAAAATCAGTGAACAACGGGTGATAACGAAACCACTGATGCTGCTCATCCGTCGGTTGAATGAACAGATTGGCCCGTTGCAGGTGGTCGATCATGGCCTGACTGTCCTGACGCCCGGTTACGGCGTCGCACAGCGCTGCACTGAAGCGCCCGAGGACGCTGCTGTGCAGCAGGAACTGGCGACATTCCCCGGACTGCCGGCCCAGGATGTCTTCGGCCAGATAATCGGCCAGTTCCAGGTTTGCCCCGGAAAGTGACGCCACGAAATCCGCCGGTGCCGTTCGCCCCTGCAACGACAGCGTGCTCAGGTAAAGCGCGGTGATCCAGCCCTCGGTGCGCTGTTGCAGCATGGCAATCTCTGCATCCGCAAGGGACAGGCCGCACTTGTCACGAAGGAATAATGTGGTCTCTTCAAGGCTCATGCGCAGGGCGTCGGTGCTGATGTCGAGCAGTTGCCCGTGGGCGCGCAAACGACCCAGAGCGATCGGCGGCGTGCTTCTTGACGCGATGACCAGTTGCCCGCGAGACGGCAGGGCAGTCAGCAATTGCCGCACGAAATCGAGTGTCGGCGCAGACTTCAGGGTTTCAAAGTCGTCGAGAAAGATCGCGAAGGGCAGGTTTTGCATGGCCAGTTTGTCGAGCAGGACCCGGGGGCTGAAGTCGGCCGGTTTCTCGTCTCCGGTACTCAATGCCTGCACGGCGACGTGAAGATGAGCGGTCAGGCGCCGCAGTTCATTGTCGGCTGTATCCAGGGTCAGCCATAGCACCTGACGCCCATGGGCCAGGCAACGCTCGCGGTACTGGCGCAGCAATGTGGTCTTGCCGAAACCCGCGGCGGCCTCGATCAGGATAAGTCGCGTGGCGTCTGAGACGTCCATGCGGTCCAGAAGATGTTCACGCTGCAAATGACTGGGTGCAGCGCCCGGCACGCGAAATTTTTCCGGGTGGATTTGCGAGGCATGAAACATCGCATCAGGCGTTGCCGCCGCATCCCGGGTGTCGCCAAGGGGCGGGACGAGGGTCAGGCGGGCCAACAGGTCCGGGCGGTCAGGCATGTTTTGCTCCAGCATCCAGTGTGTACACAAACCCTGTAGGAGCGAGCCTGCTCGCGATAGCGGTCTATAAGGCAACATAGATGTTGTCCATTGAGCCGTCATCGCGAGCAGGCTCGCTCCTACAGGTATTTTTGTGCCCTCACTGACTGCATCAGTCTGTCTTTTTCCAGCTTTTGTCCGACGCATATTGCAACGCCGTTCTGCCGTGACAAGGCCGCCTTGCGCAAGCGGTCCCTGCCTGTGGCCTGAACTTCACTCGTTCGAGCGATTGTCTCCCCCATGGGGCTGGCTAGCCTGTTGCGCGCTGCAATACGCATCGCGTGCATGCAGCCATGCATCCAACAATGAGAGAGATAAGCGATGGCAGGTCCACTGGCAGGTGTGAAGGTAGTCGAGATGAACGCGATAGGGCCCGCGCCTTTCGCAGCCATGTTGCTGGCCGATATGGGCGCCGAGGTGATTCGGGTCGACCGATTGGTCGCCGGTTTCCTCAACGGCGACGGCAGCGTGATCAGCCGGGGCCGCCGCAGCCTGGGGATCGATCCGCGCCGGCCCGGCGCGGTGGAAGTCCTGATGCAATTGATCGAAGGCGCCGACGTACTGATCGAGGGTTTTCGTCCCGGTGTCATGGAGCGCCTGGGACTCGGCCCGGTCCAGTGCCTGCAACGCAACCCGCGCCTGGTCTACGGACGCATGACCGGCTGGGGGCAGACCGGTCCGTTGGCGCCCGTCGCCGGCCATGACCTCAACTACCTCGCCATCACCGGCGCGCTGCATGCCATGGGCCACTCCGACCGCGAACCCACGCCACCGCTGCATCTGGCCGGGGACATGGGCGGCGGTGCGATGTTCCTCGCGTTCGGCATTGTCAGTGCGCTGTTCGAGGCGCAGAAATCCGGCAAGGGACAGGTGGTGGATGCGGCCATTTCTGACGGCGCCGCGCTGCTCAGCACCATGTACTACGAGTTCAAGCAGAGCGGGGAGTGGCGCGGTCGCGGGGAAAACATCTTCGATGGCGGCGCGCCGTTTTATGGTTGCTACGCGTGCGCCGATGGCGGCTTTGTCTCGATCGGCTCCATCGAACCGCAGTTCTACCGGCTGCTGATGGAGCTGTGCCAGATCGATGACCCGGCGTTCGAAAAACAGTGGGACCGCCGTCAGTGGCCGGCACTGCGCAGCAAGCTCGAAGCGATGTTCCTGACCCGCACGCGGGATCAATGGTGCGAACTGCTGGACGGCACCGACGTCTGCTTCGCCCCGGTGCTGGACTTCAACGAAGCCGCCTTGCACCCGCACCACCAGGCCCGAGGCACCTTCATGCAGACCGACGGTGTGACCCACCCGGCCCCGGCCCCGCGCTTGAGCCGCACACCGGCCACGGCGGGTAGGGTGGTGAAAAACGGCGAGCATACCCTCGACATACTCCGTGAGATGGGGCTGGACGATGCCCGTATTGGCGAGCTGCGCTCAGCCGGCGCTATCGCCTGACACCCCGCCCCCTGCAGGAGCGAGCCTGCTCGCGATGGCGGCAGAACATTCAACATTTGAGTCGCCTGACAGATTGCTATCGCGAGCAGGCTCGCTCCTACAGGTTTTGGGTTTGTGTTTTTGCAGATCGGCAACCCACCCCATCCCACTCCCTGTGAGCGGGATACAGCCCGAGGGTTGGTACGCAACCATGGCGTCATGGAGCCACGAAGGCATGAGAAGGCCAGGGCTCCGTCAATCAATCCGGGGAGAACGTGATGTCACAGAAAACCTACATTGCCGGCGTCGGCATGATTCAGTTCGCCAAGCCTGGCGCCAGTGGTTCCTACATCGAGATGGGCGCGCAGGCGGTACGTCAGGCGTTGCAGGATGCCGGTATCGGCTATGAGCTGGTGCAGCAGGCCTACGCCGGGTACGTCTATGGCGACTCCACCTGTGGCCAATCGGCGCTGTACGAAGTGGGGATGACCGGGATTCCGGTGATCAACGTCAACAACAACTGCGCCAGCGGTTCCACCGCGCTGTACCTGGCACGCCAGGCGGTGGAAAGCGGCGCGGTCGATTGCGCGCTGGCCTTCGGCTTCGAACAGATGCAGCCGGGTGCCCTGAAGAACTTCTGGACCGACCGTCCCCTGACCATGGGCAAGGGCTTTGACGCCTCCGCTGCCGCGTTCCCCGAAGGTGTCGGCATGCCGGGCGCGCTGATGTTCTTCGGCGGCGCGGGCAAGGAGCACATGGAGAAGTACGGCACCAGCATGCAAACCTTCGCCGCGATCCGCGCCAAGGCCAGCCGTCACGCGGCCAACAACCCGCTGGCGGTGTTCCGCAAAGTCGTGACCACCGAAGAAGTGATGGCCGACCAGGTGGTCTGGGAAGGGGTGATGACCCGCCTGATGGCCTGCCCGCCAACCTGTGGTGGCGCGGCGGCAATCATCGTTTCCGAGCGTTTTGCCAAGAAGCACGGCCTGCGCACCGACGTGACCATCCTCGCCCAGGCGCTGGCGACCGATAAGCCGGACGCCTTCGATCCTCCGTCGATGATCAGTGTGGTCGGCGTCGGCATGACCCGTCAGGCAGCCAACGAAGTCTACGAAAAGGCCGGCGTCGGTCCCGAGGACATCCGTGTTTGCGAGCTGCACGACTGCTTCGCCCACAACGAACTGCTGACCTACGAAGGCCTGGGTTTCTGCCCGGTCGGCGGTGGCGAGAAGTTCGTCATGGATGGCGACAACACCTACGGCGGCCAGGTGGTGATCAACCCGTCGGGCGGCCTGCTCTCCAAGGGGCACCCGCTGGGTGCCACCGGGTTGGCGCAGTGCTTCGAGCTGACTCATCAGTTGCGCGGGACCGCTGGCGCACGTCAGGTCGAAGGTTTGCAACACGCGTTGCAGCACAACCTGGGCCTGGGCGGCGCCGGTGTCGTCACGCTCTTTGGTCGCGGCTGATCGCTTCCCGGTTCGCGTACCCCGACGGGTGCGCGAGAACCTGATAACGGACAGGAATCAATTGAAATGGCAGACAAAAGTCTGATCGGCCGCTCCCTCGGCGTCACCACCAGCGAAGTGGAAAAGGGCCGCCTGCGTTTCTTCGCCAAGGCCATTGGCGAAACCGACCCGGTGTACACCGATGAAGCCGTGGCCAAGGCTTCCGGCTACAAGGCCTTGCCGGTGCCACCGACGTTCCTGCTGTGCCTGGAAAGCGAAGGCCGCAATCCACAGGCCATCGTCGAAGACATCATGGGCTTTGACCTGGGACGCATCCTGCACGCCGAGCAGGAGTTCAACTACCACCGCATGGCGTTTGCCGGTGACGTGCTGACCTTCGATACACGAATCGTCGATGTGTATGAGAAGAAGGGCGGGGCGCTGCAATTCGTGGTGCAGGAAACCCGCGTGACCAACCAGGACGGCGAGCACATCGCCGACCTTCGTTCTTCGCTCGTGCAGCGCTGAGGAAAAAGCCATGTCCCAATTCCCGAAAACCGGCCCGCAGTTCAGCGATGTCCAGGAAGGCGATGAGGTGCCGCTGATGAAGCTGCGCCCGATCAACCGCACGATGCTGGCGCTCTACGCCGGCGCCTCGGGCGATCACAACGAGATCCACATCGACATCGATTTCGCCCGCAAGGCACGCATGCCGGACGTATTCGCCCACGGCATGTTGTCGGCGGCCTATCTCGGTCGCCTGCTGACCAACTGGGTGCCACAGCCGCAGATCCGCAAGCTCGCGGTGCGCTTCACCGGCATCACCCAGATTGGCCACATCCCGCACCTGACCGGGCGTGTGGCGCAGAAATTCGAAGCCGGCGGCGAGCGTTTCGTGCGTCTGGAAATCAAGTGCGGCAACCAGTTTGGCGAAGACAAGCTGGTGGGCGAAGCGGTAGTGACGTTGAACTGAACACCGATTGAACCCCGGTATTCCATTCACAAACACAACAAGAAAACACAGGTATCGAATGATGAAAAAGCTTGAAGGCAAAGTGGCCCTGGTGACCGGTTCCGGTCGTGGTATCGGCCGCAGCGTCGCGCTGAAACTGGCCGCCGATGGCGCCCGCGTGGTGGTCAATGACCTGGACGCCGGCCCGGCCGAGGAAGTGGTCGCGCAGATTCGTGAAGCCGGCGGTGATGCCGTGGCCTGCATCGGCAGCGTGACGGCGGTGGATTTCGCCGACCGCTTCATCAAGACCGCGGTCGACAACTACGGCGGCATCGACATCATCGTCAACAATGCCGGATACACCTGGGACAACGTGATCCAGAAGATGAGCGACGAGCAGTGGTACGCGATCATCGACTGCCACCTGACCGCGCCGTTCCGCATCCTGCGCGCCGCCTACCCGGTGATCAGCGCCGCCGCCAAGGCCGAGGCCGCCGAAGGCCGCGTGGTGCATCGCAAAGTGGTGAACATTTCCTCTATCGCGGCCGCCGGCAACGCCGGGCAGGCCAACTACTCCACGGCCAAGGCCGGGATCCTGGGCATGACCAAGACCATGTCCAAGGAGTGGGGACGTCACAAGGTCAACGTCAATGCCGTGGCCTACGGACACATCGAAACCCGCATGACCCAGGCACTGGCCGGTGATGCGAGCAAGACGGTAAACATCGAAGGTCGCGAGATCAAGGTCGGCATCCAGGCCGCCGCCATCGAGGCCGGCAAGCAGATGTGCCCGCTGGGACGCCCGGGCACCCCGGATGAAGCGGCCGGTGCCGTGTATCTGTTCTGCATCCCGGAATCGGACTACGTGTCCGGCCAGGTCCTGGTCTGCGGCGGCGGCCTCGGCACCGTCTGATCCCTCAAGGAGATTTGTCATGCAACTGGAAAACTACACCCCGGCGTGGATGGACGAAGACCTCGGCGCCTTCCGTGACAGCATTCGCCGCTTCGTGCGCGAACAACTCTTGCCCCACGAAGACAAGTGGCGCGAGCAACACCGTTCCGACCGTGCCGCGTGGCTGGCCTGCGGCGAGATGGGCATGATCCTGCCGGACATGCCGTCGGAGTACGGCGGCGCCGATGGCACCCCGGCCCACTACGCCGTGGCCATGGAAGAGCTGACCTATGCCGGCGTGATGAGTATCGCGCTGAGCATCAACCACATCGTCGGTCACTACATCCTGGCCAGCGGCACCGAAGCGCAGAAGCAACAGTGGCTGCCGAAAATCGCTTCCGGCGAGTGCATCACCTCGATCGCCATGACCGAGCCGGGCACCGGCTCCGACCTGCAGGGCGTGCGCACCCGTGCGGTGAAGAAGGGCGACAAGTACGTCATCAGCGGCTCGAAGACCTTCATCAGCAACGGCCAGAACAGCGACATGGTGGTGGTCATCGCCAAGACCGACCTGGAAGCCAAGGGCTCCAAGGGCATCTCGCTGTTCATCGTCGACACCAACACCCCGGGCTTCGTCCGTGGCCAGTGCCTGGACAAGATCGGCCTGCCGGGCCAGGACACCTCGGAGATGTTCTTCGACGAGTGCGAAGTGTCGGCTGACTGCCTGCTGGGCGGCGTCGAGGGGCAGGGCTTCTATCAACTGATGCAGCAGTTGCCCTTTGAGCGCGCCGAAATTTCGATCCAGGCCGTTGCCGCCATGGAACGCGCCCTGGCGCTGACCGTGGAATACACCAAGGAGCGCAAGGCGTTCGGCAAGTCGATCCTGGACTTCCAGAACACCCGCTTTACCCTGGCGGACGTGAAGGCCACGGTGACGGCGGCGCGTACCTTTGGTGACCTGATCATCCAGCGCTGGGTCGATGGCACTCTCGACACCACGTTGGCGTCGATGGGCAAGTTCTGGCTCACCGATCGCCAGGGCGAAGTCATGGACCGTTGCCTGCAGTTCTTCGGTGGCTTCGGCTACATGAATGAATACCCGATTGCCCGGATGTTCGCCGACGCTCGCGTTGCGCGCATTTACGGTGGTGCCAACGAAATCCAGCGTGAGCTGGTGGGGCGTTCGCTCTAAACGCTTTGCTCTTTGCTCTCTGTAGGAGCGAGCCTGCTCGCGATGGTCGTTAACGAAAACGCGTTCATTCAGGCTAAACGCGGTGTTCTGTCGTCCATCGCGAGCAGGCTCGCTCCTACAGGGGGCTTTGCGCAGCTGCTTTACTGATAACAACAAGATTTGGAGGCTCAGATGTACATCACCCAAGGGTTGCACCGGCACATGCAGCAGCGCCCCGAGGCTACGGCCATTCGCTACCAGGGCCGCAGCCTGTCGTTTGCCGCGCTGGGCGAGCGGGTTGCGCGGCTGGCCGGTGCGCTGAAGAAACTCGGCCTGGCGAGCGGTGATTGTGTCGCCATGCTGTCGCGCAATTCGCAGCGCTACATCGAGTACAGCCTCGGCGTACCCTGGGCCGACGGGGTGCTCAACCCGGTCAATACCCGCTGGAGCGTCAAGGAAATCGTCTACTCACTGGACGATTCGCAATCGACGATCCTGATCGTCGATGACACCTTCAGCACCATGGGCGAGATGATTGCCCGCCAGGCGGCCACCCTTCGCCATGTCATCTATGCCGGTGACCACGAAACACCGCACGGCATGCTCTCCTACGAAACCCTGCTGGCCGAGGCCGATGCCATTGAGGACGTGCGCCGCAGCGGCGACGCCTTGCTGGGCATTTTCTACACCGGCGGCACCACGGGGTTCCCCAAGGGCGTGATGATCAGCCATGACAATCTGGCATTCGCCGCCCTGGCCAGCCTGAGCAAGGGTTTTTACGGTGACGAGGCGAAGTTCCTGCATGCGATGCCGATGTTCCACCTGGCGGACTTTTCCGGCATGTATGCCCTGTTCATCTGCGGTGGCACCCATGTGGTGATCCCGGCTTTCAGCGGTGAAGCGGCCCTGCAGTTGATCAGTCAGGAAGGTGTCACCGACGCCATGCTGGCACCGACCATGATCCAGATGATGCTCGATGCCCGCGACGCAACGCCGGCCTTGAGCGCCCTGGACCTGAGCTCGATCAAGAACATCATTTATGGCGCCTCGCCGATTTCTCCCGTGCTGCTGGACCGTGCCTGCGCCGCCTTTACCACCGCGCGGTTTTTTCAGGGTTATGGCATGACCGAGCTGACCACCGGCGGCACCATGCTGGACGCGCAGTACCACTGTGCCGAGCACCAGCTGAGCGGCAAGATGTATTCGGCCGGCCGGGCCATCAGTTGCGTGGAGCTGAAGATCGTCGACGGCGACGGCCGGGAAGTGCCGCGTGGCACCGTCGGGGAAATCGCGGTACGCGGTCCGAACGTGATGCTCGGCTACTGGAACAACCCGGCTGCTACCGCCGAAGTCCTGAAGGATGGCTGGATGCACACCGGTGACGGTGCCTACATGGATCAGGAAGGGTTTGTGTACATCGTCGACCGGCTCAAGGACATGATCGTCAGCGGCGGCGAGAACATCTATTCCGCCGAGGTGGAAAACGCCATCGCCAGCCATCCGGCCGTGGCGCAATGCGCGGTCATTGGTATTCCTTGTGAAAAATGGGGCGAGACCGTGCACGCGGTGATCGTGCTCAAGCCTGAAGCCCAGGTGAGCGAAGAGGAACTGGTGAGCCATTGCCGATCGCTGATTGCCGGCTACAAATGCCCGCGCAGTGTCGAGTTCCGCCAGGCCTTGCCGCTGTCCACGGTGGGCAAGATTCTCAAGAACGAGCTGCGCCAACCTTATTGGGCGAACCGTGGTCGCAATATCGCCTGAGCAGGTAAACAGAACATGAACACCAACGCAGTACTGACCACCACCCGTTTTGCCCCCCGCGAATCGGCAACCAGGCGGTGGTCCGCGAACAGTTGCTGGCCAAACTGCAGGCTGAGCGACACAGTCGCCTGCAATTGATCGTCGGTAGCGCGGGCTTCGGCAAAACCACCTTGATGGCGCAGTGGCGCCAGACACTGATCAAAAACGGCGCCCAGGTGGCCTGGCTGTCATTGTCGCCGGACGATGCCAGCCTGGAGTCGTTTTGCGTCAGTTTGCTGGGCGCCTTGCGCCAGGCCGGCCTGCCCCTGGACGGTGACGTGCTGCTGTTGGCCGGACCGGAAGCGGTCAGCATTCAGGCAATGGCTTCGCTGTTGATCAATACGCTGGCCCGGGCGAACGGCGAGCTGTATGTGCTGCTGGATGATTTCCAGCATGCCGCCGATGTGCGCATCGCGCAGATGATGCAGGCGCTGATCGATGGCGCACCGCATCAATTGCATGTGGTGTTGGCATCCCGTAATACGCCGCCTTTGTTGCTGGGGCGGTTGCGTGCCATGGGCGAGCTTTGTGAGGTCAATGGCGCCGGCCTGTCATTCGACTTTGCCGAGTCACTGGCTTTCCTCAAGGCGCACCTGAACCAAGGGGTGGACCTTGACGCTGCGCACGCCATTCATGACCAGACCGATGGCTGGCCCTTCGGCCTGCAATTGATGTCCATCGCCTTGAAGGCCAATCCGAAAAAGAGCGTCAAAAGCACCGCGTTGCTGCCAGACAGCGCGGCCCTGCGCGCGTACTTGTCCGAAGATGTGGTGGCGGATTTGCCGACGGAACTGTTCGACTTCCTGCAGAAAATTTCCATCCTGCGCCGCTTCAATGCCGACGTGGCCGCGCAGGTCACGGGGTCTGCGCGGGCAGGGGAGCTGATCGCCGCGGTGGAGGAGCGCAACCTGTTCATTCAGCCGGTGGATCTGCCGGGCAACCGCCAGTGGTATCGCCTGCACCCACTGTTTGTGGAATTCCTGGCCCAGCGTCTGCAAACCAGGGGCGAAGACATTGCGCAACTGCACCGGCGTGCGACGGCCTGGTTTGAACAGGCCGGGCTGATCCCCGAATCCCTTCGTCATGCGCTGCACAGCGAAGATTTTTCCGTGGTCGTGCAGTTGCTCGAACGCAAGCAACCGTCCTACCGCAGCGTGAGTCATCTGAGCCAGTTCATGCGCTGGCTTGAGCAAGTGCCCCTGCAGGAGCTGACCGGGCACCCGTCACTGATGCTGCTGGGGATCTGGGGCGCGCTGCTGACGGTCCTTACCAGCAAGGCCCGAGCCTGGATCACCGCGTTTGAAAGCGTGCCGCAAGCGCCGCAATGGGCAAACCAGTTGCAACTGCTCAAGGCCTCGCTGGCCATGCATGCCGATGACGAGACCCATTGTCTGGGCCTGCTGGAGTTGTCCGCTGGTGAGCCTGTCGGCCATCCGTTCCTGGAGCAGGTGCGCGTCGGCATGACCATCACCTGCCTCTCCCTCGTGGGTCGCTACGCCGAAGCCCGCAGCCTGTTCAACGGCCCCGGCGGACGTTGTCTGCGCAACAGTGATGACGAAATGGCACTGATGGGCATGACCGCCATGACCTCGTTGCTGCTGCTGGAAGGCAAGGTGCTGGAGGCCGAGCGCATGGGCTCGTCGATACTCGCACAGGCCGAGTCCGTGCATGGGCGTCGTTCGGTCAGTGCCTGCGCCAGCGCGGCGGTCATGGCCGAAGTCCTGTATGAGCTGGACCGGGTCGAAGAAGCCCGTGCAGTGCTGGCCAACCGCCTGGATATCCTGCGTTTCTCGGCGCCGGGCTACATGATCGGCGCCGCGCTGAGCCATGCACGCCTGCTTGCCCTGCAGGATTCGCCACACAGTGCGTTGGCATACCTGACCCAGAAGGAAGCGCATTTTCGCGACATGGGCCTGGATCGCGGCACGGCCAGGATGCTCGACGAACAGTTGAGCCTTTGCTTGAAGTGCGGTGACTGGCGACATGCCGAGACCTTGCAGGTATTGCTTGACGATCTGGCGCGAAACCATTGCGGGCCGTCGTCGTGCGATGCGGAAATCATGACCCTGGCGGCGTTGTCGAAGGCGCGCCTGGCCCTGGCCCGGCGGCAACCGGAAGCCGCCTTGCAGGCACTGCACATTGTCGAACGGCACGCCGGCGAACTGGGAAGGGGGCAATGGCGGGTCAAGGTCGAACTGCTGCGCGCGTTTGCCCTCGATGAGCTGGGGCGCAACGGCGAAGCGATGGATCATCTGCGCTCGGCCATCGCCAGCGGATATCGTCTGGGGCTGGTGCGCACCTTTTTGGATGAGGGCCAGGCCTTTCAGACGGTGCTGCTCAAACTCGACCTGGCAGAGGATGCGGCGCTGGGCGATTTCTACCGCAGGTTGTTGATCGAGGCTGCGCAAGCGTCGCCAGTCGAAGAAGACAAAACCCCACAGAAACCGCTCGAAGCCAGCGCCAGTCAGGTGGCATTGACCCGCCGCGAGCAGGACATTGTCGAGTTGCTTGAGCAATCAATGTCCAACAAGCGCATCGCACTGACCTTGAATCTCAGCCTGCAGACCGTGAAGTGGAACCTGAAGAACATCTTCTTCAAGTTCGGCGTGTCCAGCCGTTACGACGCGATCATCGTTGCCCGAAAGCGCGGTTGACGTTCTCAGGGCAGCATTCAAGTAAAACCGGAGGGTGGGGTGGGTGCGCCACCCTCTTCCCGAGGGGGACAGTGAGCGGGCCACTCTGGGTAGGCTGTTGGCAGGAAACATTCGAGGGATATTGAATGACCGCGTCAACCGAATCACCCGTCAGGAACAGTCGTCAAAACACCACAGACCACGCTCTTCGCGACGTCGGCATGCCGCATGTGCGTCGTGCAAGTCGTCCCGATCGCGATGCCCGCGCCTTTCTGCGCATCCTCAACCTGGCAACGCGTCTGCGCCCCGTCGAGCACTATTCGCTGCGCCAGTTGCGTGAGGTCTGGCGCCTGGCTTCGTTGGCACTGGGGGAACAACCCACGGTCTCGACCGTAAGCGAAGTGGTCATCGACGGCCCCGGCGGGTCGATCGAAATGCGCATTTTTCGACCCGATAACACCGAGCAGCTGCTACCGGCTTTCCTCTGGTTCCACGGTGGCGGGTTTGTGGTGGGCGGACTCGACAGCGCCGAGTCGATCTGCCGCAGCACGGCTCATAACGCCCATTGCATCAGCATTGCCGTGCGCTACCGATTGGCGCCGGAGCACGACCTGGCGGCCGGACGCGAGGATTGCCTCGCCGCTCTGCGGTGGGTGGCCGAAAACGGCGCGACGCTGGGGATCGATACCTCGCGGCTGGCCATCGGTGGCGATTCGGCCGGTGGCAACATTTGCGCGGCGGTGGCCCAGCAGGCGCTGCGCGAGGGCGGGCCGACGCTGTGCCTGCAGGTGCTGGCCTATCCGGCCACCGACCTGCTGCAGGAGTTTCCTTCCTTCGTCGAGAATGCCGAAGGCTTCATGATCACCGACAAACTGTTGGCGCAAATCAAGCAGACCGTTGCCGGTTCCTTCGAATCACTGGACCCGCAGGATCCCTGGCTGTCTCCGCGTCGCAGCAGCGATCTGCGCGGGTTGCCGCCGGCCGTGATGATCAGCGCGGGCTTCGATCCGATTCGTGACGACGGGCTGGATTACACCTCACGCCTGCGGGCAGCCGGGGTGGCGGTGGAGCTTTTGCATTACGCGGGGCAGTTCCACGGTTTCCTGAATTTCGACGCCGTTATTGGTGCCGGCGGTGATGCCCTGCAGCGTATCGGCGATGCCTTGGCCGCGGCCTTTCGCGACGAACCCGCCCCGGACAGTACGCTGGAAATCACTGACGAAACGCCCAGGCGATCCTCGCGCCTGTGCGCGGCAGCGGGGGAGTTGACGACGTCCGGGCTGATGACCTGGGTCGCGACCGAGCGCTGGGGCGGCACGTTGCTGCGCCAGGTTTCGCCGCTGTCCGCCAGCGCCGCGGGCCTGGTGCTGCAACCCTTGAGTGCACCCCTGAGGCTGCTGCGCCGCCGTTTGATCGCACGTCTTAATCGGCGCAGTGCCCAACAGTCCTATCCCAATTCGCAACTGACCGGAGAGTAATGCCGTGGGAAAGTTTGATCCGTTTCAACTGTGGGGCGAGGCGCTCAACGTGATCGAGCGCGAAATCAATTCGTTGGCGACGAAAAAGATGGAGTCGGCGGAGTTTGCCCAGGCCCTGCACCAGTTTTCCAGGGTTTCCTTAGGGGTGCAGCATGTGTTCGAACGCTCCGTGGCCAACGTCTTGAGGCGCCTGGAACTGCCGAGCCGCTCGGAAGTGGACACCCTGGCCAGCGCCGTGCAGCGCATCGAAGACAAACTCGATCAATTGCTCCCACCCCCGGCCAGCGCTGCGCTTGCACCCCGGCCGTCTCGCACTCTTCGCCCATCACCTGCGCAGAGCAAATCGGTGAAACGTGTACTCAAACCTGCGACCAAGCGCGCGCCCAAGGAGGATTGACCGATGGCATCCACTCACCCGAATCAGGATGGCGCCCAGTCCTTCACCGGTCGGTTGCGCTGCGAAGTCGACCGGATGATCAAGCGCCGTCTCAAGGGGCTCGACTACCTGGGGTCACCCGGACCCGCCATGGGAACGACCCCCAGGACCTTGTTGCACCGGCGCGGCACACTGAGCCTGTACCGGTATCACGCCACCCGACAGGAAGTGTATCGGGTGCCGTTGCTGCTGGTGATGGCGACCACCAACAAGGCCTACATCTTTGATCTGGCCGAGCGCCAGAGCCTGATCGGCTACCTGCTGGATCGTGGTTACGACATCTATGTCATGGACTGGAACGCGCCGACCCAGGCCGAGCGGCACTTGCGCATCGAAGACTACGTGCTCGATTTCATTCCCGACTGCATACGCCGGGTGCAGGCAGACAGCGGCGTTGAAGACGTCACACTGGCCGGCTACTGCATGGGCGGCGTGCTCTCGACGCTCTATGCGGCGCTGCATGTCGACGGCCCGTTGAAGAACCTGGTGTGCTTCACCACGCCCGTGGACTGGTCGCAAATGAGTTGGTCCAAAGGTGCCGCCAACCCGCGTTTCTTCCAGGTTGATCGACTCGTCGATACGGTCGGCATCATCCCCGGCGACATGATCATGAAGGCCGTCGACCTGCAACGTCCGGTGGGGCGCCTGGCCGGGCGACTGCGGCTGTGGGACAACATGTGGAACGACGCCTACGTCAGGAACCACCGGATGATGGTTGGCTGGGGCAACGATAATTTGCCGCTGGCCGGGGAATACTATCGCCAGGTCATCAAGCAGCTGATGTGGAACAACAGCCTGCACGAGGGCGGCCTGCGCATCGCCGACCAGACGATCGACCTGGCAAAGATAACGGTGCCGTTGCTGCACGTGATCGCCGAGCACGACACGCTCGTGCCGCCCGCGTGCGCCCAGCCACTGGTGGCGAAAGTGGGCTCGCTGGACAAGCAGGAAATCATGCTGCCGGGCGGGCATGTCAGCCTGATCGCCGGGCCTGCGGCGAAAAAACGCATGTGGCCAGCGCTCGATGAATGGCTGGGAACGCGCTCCCTGTAAGTCTCCTTTCCTTAATCACATAAGTCATTCAACAGAGGTGAAGTGCAATGAACCTTGGAGCGATGCTCGCTGGGCAACGGATTCTGATCACGGGCGCGTCGTCGGGGCTGGGCAATCATTTCGCCCGGCTGGCCGCCAGCTGCGGTGCCCAGGTGGTGATTGGCGCACGGCGCACGTCACGCCTGGAAAGCCTGGCCGGCGAACTGCAGGCACTGGGTGCGCAGCAGGTGACGATCGTCGAGTTGGACGTAGCCTGCGAGACTTCCGTCAAACAGGCGTTCGCGACGATTGCCGAGACGGGCAAGCCGCTGGACGTGGTGGTCAACAACGCGGGGATCGGCCATGAAGGCGCTGCACTGACCCAGCCGCTCAGCGAGTTCGACGACATCATCGCCACCAACCTGCGCGGTGTCTGGCTGGTGTCCACCGAAGCGGGACGGTCATGGAAAGCGCAGGGGCAGGGCGGGAACATCGTCAATATCGCCTCGATCCAGGGCGAACGGGTGATGCCGGGCGTCGCGGCGTACTCGGCCTCCAAGGCGGCCGTGGTGCAGTTGACCAAAAGCCTGGCGGTGGAATGGGTGCGCCATGGCATCCGCGTCAACGCCATCGCACCCGGGTACATTTGCACGGAGATGACCCAGGCGGCCTGGGAAACGCCCCAGGGCGCGGCGCTGATCAAGCGCATCCCCATGCAGCGCCTCGGCACCCCGCAGGAACTGGATGGCGCGCTGTTGCTACTGGCGACACAGGCCTCGTCGTGGATGACAGGGTCAGTGATTACCGTGGACGGCGGGCATGTGATATCCAGCCTTTAGTCACGTTGCAGTATCCGCGTCAGGCGCTCGGTACACCGAGCGCCTCGCATCACAGTACTTCGAACAAACCGGCGGCGCCCATGCCACCGCCGACGCACATCGTGACCACCACGTATTTCACTCCACGGCGCTGTCCTTCCAGCAAGGCGTGACCGACCATGCGCGCACCGCTCATGCCGTAGGGATGGCCGATGGCAATGGCGCCACCGTTGACGTTGAGCCTGGCGTTATCGATGCCCAGTTTGTCGCGGCTATAGAGCACCTGACAGGCAAAGGCTTCGTTGAGCTCCCAGAGACCGATGTCATCGACGCTCAAGCCATGCTGCTTCAGCAGTTTTGGCACCGCCAGTACCGGGCCGATACCCATTTCTTCCGGCGCCAGACCCGCCACGGCGATGCCTCGATACAGCCCCAATGGCCGCAGGTTGCGCTGCTCGGCCAGGCGCGTGTCCATCAGCACGCAGGCACTGGCGCCATCGGACAACTGGCTGGCATTGCCAGCGGTGATGCAGCCACCGTCGATCACCGGCTTGAGTTTGCTCAGGTCTTCAAGGGTCGTCTGTGGGCGGTTGCCTTCATCAAGGTTCAAGTTGACCTGCTCATGGCGGACCGCACCACTGGTCTTGTCCAGCACTTGCCGGGTGACCGTGACCGGGACGATTTCATGGCTGAACAGACCGGCCTGTTGCGCGGCGGCGGTGCGCTGCTGCGATTGCAGGCTGTAGAGGTCCTGGGCTTCGCGGCTGATGCTGTAGCGCTCGGCCACCAGTTCGGCAGTTTGCAACATGGGCATGTAGGCGAGGGGGACATTGCGCAAGACACGTTCGTCGTGCTGGCTGCCGACCCATTCCATATGGCGGTTCTGCACCAGGCTGATGTGTTCCTGGCCCGCGCCGATGGTCACCTGCATGCCGTCGACCATGATCTGTTTGGCGGCGGTGGCGATGGCCATCAGGCCCGAGGCGCACTGGCGATCCAGGGTCTGGCCGCTGACGGTCAATGGCAGACCGGCGGCCAGCGCGCTCATGCGCCCCAGGTTCCAGCCAGCCGTACCGGCGGGCATCCCGGTGCCCATCACCAGGTCTTCGATTTCAGCGGCCTCGATGCCGGCGCGTTCGACAGCGGCGCGAATCGCGAAACTGGCCATGGTCGGGGCCGTGGTGATGTTGAAGGCCCCGCGAAACGCCTTGCCGATCGGCGTGCGGGCGGTGGAAAGGATGACGGCTTCTTTCATTTTTGTTGTTCCTGTTTGATGGAAAACTCGGCCCCTTGTAGGAGCAAAGCTTGCTCGCGATGGCGGCGTGTCGGGCGACATCGATGTTGAATGTGCCGGCCTCATCGCGAGCAAGCTTTGCTCCCACAGGGATTCGGGTTGTTTGCCGATGTTGCGTACAACCGATAGACCTGTGGGAGCTTGCTCGCGAAACCGGTGTGTCAGTCACCGATATGTCGCCTGACACACCGCCATCGCGAGCAGGCTCGCTCCTACAGGGTTGCAGCTTTCAGGGTGCTGGCTTCTGCTGACTTCTGAGGAAGTCCTGCACCAGATTCGAACGGTCAAAGGTCTTGGCCGTCTGTACGGGCGGGTACTCGGCCAGGGACTTGAGGTGCGCGCCGATCAGCTCGCCCATGGGCGCCGAGATCCACGATGATTTCTGGATCATGTGGCCATAGGAATCGTTGCTGTCGTAGCTCTCGAACGGGTCGCTGCGCAGGTTGAACATCAGCGGGGCAAACAACGGCTTGATCGGCGCGTAGTAGTCCTCCTTGGTCGAGAAATGCATTTTCCAGGGGCCCATGCGCACGGCGGTCAACTTGCTCTCGATGTAGTAGAACAGGCTGCTGCGCGCACTTTCCGGCGCCTTGCCGGTCCAGTAGTCGAGGTTGTTGACGCCGTCGATGTACTGCTTTTTCTGCACCTTCATGCGCTCGACCACGTCCGGCACACCGGCGGCAGCGGCGAGGGTGGTGAACATGTCCATGTGCGCCTGAATGCCGTTCTTGATCTGCCCGGGGGCAATCACCCCGGGCCAGCGCAGCATTGACGGCACGCGCACGCCGCCCTCGTAGGTGGTCATCTTCTCGCCACGAAAGGGTGTGGTCGCACCATGGGGCCAGGAGGAGTGTTCCGGGCCGTTGTCGGTGGAATACCAGACGATGGTGTTCTTATCGAGGCCGCTCTGTTTGAGAAATTCCAGTAGCTGGCCAATGTCGTAGTCGTGCTGCATCATCCCGCCGCCTTGCTTGTCCCCCTCATGGGTGTATTTGTCGGCGGCATGTTTCCACTTGGCGTTCAGATGCGTGTACAGGTGCATGCGGCTGGTGTTGAGCCAGACGAAGAAGGGCTTGTCTTCGCCCTTGGCCTTGCGCATGAAGTCCATGGCATGGGGGATTACTTCGGCGCCATCGAAGTCTTCCATGCGCTTCATCGTCAGCGGCCCGGTGTCTTCGATGGTCTGCTTGCCGACCAGGCCGAAGCGCGGATCTACCGTCGGGTCGTCCCTGTCGGTGGCGAAGGTGTGCAGCACGCCACGGGTGGCGAATTTCTTCGCGTAGGCCTGGGGGCCGCCGGGATAATTTTTCGCGAAATTCTGGTAGTCGGCGTACTCCGGCTGTTCCTCGGTATTGAGGTGGTACAGGTTGCCGTAGAACTCGTCGAAACCATGCACCGTCGGCAGGTTGGGGTTGTTGTCACCCAAGTGGTTCTTGCCGAACTGGCCGGTGCGGTAACCGGCTTCTTTCAACACCTCGGCCAAGCTCGGCGAGGCGGCTTGCAGGCCGAGCTTGTCACCGGGCTGGCCCACCGTGGTCATCCCGGAACGAATCGGATATTGCCCGGTAATGAACGACGCGCGACCGGCGGTGCAGGACGGCTGCCCGTAGTGATCGGTGAAGCGGATGCCCTCCATGCCGATCTGGTCGATGTTCGGCGTGGTGTAGCCCATGGTGCCCATGCCATAGGCACTCACGTTCTGCCAGCCGATGTCGTCGCCCCAGATCACCAGGATGTTGGGTTTGCTGGTCTGGGCTTGTGCCAGGGGAGCGGCGAGCATGATGCAGGCCAGGAAAAGTCTGCTGAAGTTGTTCATGACACCACCTCGATGCTCTCCAGAGCCTGGCGCAATGCCGCCGGCAGCGGCACTGGCCGGCGCGTCACGCGGTCGACGTAGACATGGACGAAATGCCCCTGTGCCGACGCCTGGGTATCGTCATTGGCAAACAGCCCGACTTCGTAGCGCACACTGGAAGTGCCCACGCTGGCCACGCGCAGGCCGGCACGCACAAGGTCGGGAAAGGCGACGGACGTGAAGTAGCTGCAATGGGTATCGACCACCAGACCCACGGTGGGGCACTGCTCGAAATCGAGCAGGTTGTGCTCCAGCAGCCAGCCGTTGACCACGGTGTCGAACCAGCTGTAGTAGATGACGTTGTTGACGTGGCCGTAGACGTCGTTGTCCATCCAGCGCGTGGTGATATCGCGCAGGTAGCGATAGTCGCTGCGGTTGTGCGGTACGGGTTTGCTCATGAATTCAAGCCTCCTGCTTCATGCGGCGCACGCGGATGTCCGCCTGCTCCTTGTGGCCGGACATATGCTCGTAGCCACACAGCCGCGAGCAGTACTCACCGATCATCACGCTGGCCTCGTCGGTCAGCACACGCTGGTAGGTGTGGGTCTTGATGAACTTGCCGACCCACAGCCCACCGGTGTAGCGGCCGGCGCCCATGGTCGGCAGCGTGTGGTTGGTGCCGATGACCTTGTCGCCGTAGCTGACATTGGTGCGATGGCCCAGGAACAGGGCGCCGTAACGGGTCATGCGATCGTGGTACCAGCCAGGGTCCCGGGTCATCACCTGCACGTGCTCGGAGCACAGGCGTTCGGCCACTTGCAGGGCTTCTTCGTCGCTGTCGCACAGATAGATCTCACCGAAATCGTTCCAGGCGGCGCTTGCGACCGGTGCGGTGTCCAGGCGTGAAAGCACCCGGTCGATGGCGGCCGGCAGTGCTTCGGCGATTGTTTTGCTGGTGGTCACGCAATAGGCCGGGGAGGTCGGGCCGTGCTCGGCCTGGCCCAGCAGGTCCACGGCCACCAGTTCGGCGTCCACGGTGTCATCGCAGATCACCAGGGTTTCGGTGGGGCCGGCGAACAGGTCGATGCCGACGCGACCGAACAGCTGACGCTTGGCCTCGGCCACATAGGCGTTGCCCGGGCCGACGATCATGTCGACGCCGACAATGCTCTCGGTGCCGATCGCCATGGCGGCCACGGCCTGCACGCCACCCAGGCAGTAGATCTCGTCCGCGCCGGCCAGGTGCATGGCGGCGACGATTTCCGGGCACGGCTTGCCTTCGAACGGCGGCGCGCAGGCGATGACCCGCTTGACGCCGGCGACCTTGGCGGTCAGTACGCTCATGTGCGCACTGGCGATCAACGGGTACTTGCCACCGGGGATGTAGCAACCCACCGAGTTGACCGGGATGTTGCGATGACCCAGGACCACGCCCGGCAGGGTTTCCACCTCGACGTCGTGCATCGAGTCCTTCTGGATCTGGGCGAAGTTGCGAATCTGCGCCTGGGCGAACCTGATGTCGTCGAGCGTTTGAGCGGGCAGGCTGGCGATGCAGGCATCGATCTGCTGCTGGGTCAGGCGCATGTCTTGCGGTGCCCAGTTGTCGAACTTCTCGGAGTATTCGCGTACCGCCGCGTCACCGCGTTGCTCGATGTCGGCGAGGATACCTTCCACCGTGGCGCGCACCTGAGCCTGGTTACTGGCTTTTGCCTGGGCCGATTGACCTTTCTTGAGTTGCTGGATCACGGGGCATTTCCTTTGGTTGCAGGGATTGGGAATTCAGGCGCGAGGCTGTTCAAGGGGTGCGCTACGCCGAGGAACGAATGACCAGGCGCCCGGGCAGCTCGAACAACGCCGGGATCACGTCGCCCTGCGGGTGACCCTCGTCGAGCAGGCCAATGGCGCAATCGATCATCTGGCTGACCGGCTGGTGCACGGTGGTCAGGTCATTTTCCGGCCAGGCTGCCGCGCGGATGTCGTCGAAGCCGACCACGGCGACGTCTTGCGGGATGCGCAGGCGCGTGTTCATTCGCAGGTGGCTCAATACGCCGAGGGCCATGACGTCGTTGGCGCAGAACACGGCGTCGATAACCGGGTGTGCGGTACTGAACAGGCGGGCCGCAGCCTGACGTCCGCCTTCATAGGTGTACCCACCCTCGATGCACGCCACCAGGCGCTGACCCTGTTTGGCCAGGCCCCGCTCGAATCCGCGCAAGCGGTCAGCGGTCGTGGAGACGCTCGGATCACCGGACACAAAGGCGCAGGCACGGCGTTGCTGGCGCAGCAGGTACTCGGCCACCTCAACCGCCATGCGTTCGTTATCGCAGCACACCGAGCTTACGCTCGGATCATCGACGCGGCGGTTCATGAACACCACCGCCACCCCTTGGCGGGCACACAGTTGCGCCAAGTGCGAAGACAATCTCGCCGCCGTCACCACGACGGCATCGACCTGGTATTGCAGCACTTGTGGCATCAGTTCATCCGCATCGCCCCCCGGCGGCACGACAAAGAGCAGCAATTGCCGGCCTGACTGGCGCAACTTCAGGGAAAAGGCTTCTAGCAGTGCTGGATAAAACGGGTTGGCCATATCGCCCATGACCAGTGCCACGATGCCGGTCCTGCGTTTGTTCAGCGAACGGGCGATGGCATTGGGGCGATAACCCAGCTCATCGGCCATTTGCAGAATTCGCTCGCGTTGTCGGGGCGAGATGCGCGACTGCTCGTCAAATGCGCGAGTGATGGTCGATGTGGCGACCCCGAGACGCCGGGCGAGGTCCCTGGCGGTCACCCGCAGGCCGGCCTCGGGCGGGCGGCGGGTGGGAAGATCCTCGTTGATGCTGTCGCGCGTCATGTCAATCAGCCCGGCCGTATTTGAGTGTTGTGCAATCGTGTGCACTGATGGGCCGAAGGTTATTCGCGCTTCACGCAAAGCGGACCCTCCCCAATGGAGGGGGTGGCCAGGCACAGGGGGGGATAACCTGCGCGAAATGGCATTCAAGACGTGCCACGACAAAAACAATGGACGCGATCCATGCTTGAGGAGTCGATATGCGTAATTCCCTGACCGCGCTGGTCACTGCCATCTCCCTGATCAGCGGACCGAGCTGGGCGCTGGACGACGCGGGCGACATGGCCAAGGCCGCCAGTCCGACAACTGTGGCTACCAATCGGGCAGTGCTTGATCAATTGCCATTCCAGGATCGCGCCGACTACGACGCCGCCCGCAAGGGGTTGGTGGCCGCCTTTGAAGGCGAAATCAAGAATGCCGATGGGAAAACGGTGTGGAATACCCACCAGTACGACTTCCTCAGCCAGAAGCAGGCCCCGGATTCGGTGAACCCCAGCCTGTGGCGCATGGCGCAACTGAACGCCAATGCCGGCCTGTTCCAGGTCACCGACCGGATCTACCAGTTGCGCGGCATCGACCTGGCCAACATGACCATCATCGAAGGTGACGACGGGCTGATCATCATCGACCCGCTGTACGTCACCGAAACGTCGAAGGCAGGCCTTGAGCTCTACTACAAGAACCGCCCGCGCAAACCGGTGGTGGCGGTGATCTACAGCCACAGTCACATCGATCATTTCGGCGGTGTACGCGGGGTGATCGACGAGGCCGACGTCCAGGCCGGCAAGGTGCACATCTACGCCCCAAGCGGTTTCATGGAGCACGCGATCCAGGAAAACGTCCTGGCGGGCAATGCCATGCTTCGCCGCGGCAAGTATCAGAGCGGCGGCTCGGTGGAGCGCAGCGAGCGTGGGCAACTGGACACGGGCATCGGCAAGGGCGCCCCGGTGGGCGGCACCATCAGCCTGATTGCGCCCAGCGACCTGATCGTCGAACCGCTGGAAAAGAAAACCATCGCCGGCGTGCAGTTCGAGTTCCAGCTTACGCCGGGGACAGAGGCACCCTCGGAAATGAACATCTACCTGCCGCAAATGCAGGCGCTGTGCATGTCCGAAAACGCCGTGATGACCATGCACAACGTGCTCACCCCCCGTGGCGCGGAAGTGCGCGATGCCAAGGCCTGGTGGCAATTTCTCGATGACAGCCTGGTGCGCTATGGCGACAAGACCCAGGTGATGTTCGCCCAGCACAACTGGCCAACCTGGGGAGCCGAGGGCATTCGCAATCTGCTCGCCGATGAGCGCGACATGTACGCCTTCATCAACAACCGCACCTTGAACCTGCTCAACCAGGGCATGACCCCGCTGGAAATTGCCGACGCGGTGAAGAAACTGCCCGGCGAGCTGGATCACAAGTGGTATGCCAGGGGCTACTACGGGAACCTGAGCTTCAATACCCGCGCGGTGTATCAACGCTACATGGGGTTTTATGACGGTAACCCGGCCAACCTCGATCCGCTGCCGCCAGTGGACGCCGGCAAGCACTACGTGCAGGCCATGGGCGGCGCTGAAAAGGTGCTGGAGCTGATGCACGCGGCGATGCAGCAGGGCGATTACCGCTGGGCGGCACAGCTGGGCAACCACCTGGTCTTCGCCGAGCCGGACAACAAGGCCGCGCGCCAGGCCCAGGCCGATGCGCTGGAGCAGTTGGGTTATCGCAGCGAGTCGGCGATCTGGCGCAACATGTACCTGACCGGCGCCCAGGAGTTGCGCCAGGTCCAGCCGCAGATGGGCGCCCCGGCCACCGCCGACCTGATTCGGGCGGCGACACCGACGATGTTCATGGATGTGCTGGCGGTGCGCATGGATTCGGACAAGGCTCAGGGCCATGACATGACGCTGAACTGGAACTTCACGGACCTGGGCCAATCCTTCGCCGTGACCCTGCGCAACGGGGTGCTGACCTATCGTGAACACGCCAGCCACGCCAAGGCGGATGTGACGGTGACGATGAGCAAGGACGTGCTGGACCGGATCAGCCTGCGCCAGCTGGATTTCCCAACGGCGCTCAAACAGGGGGATATCAAGCTCGAAGGTGATGCGGAGCGCTTCAAGGCCATGCTCGGCATGCTCACCAGCTTCCAACCCACGTTCAATATCGTGACGCCCTGAGTCATGGCTCGTCGTAGTCATTTAACACAAGGCCGTGAGGGGGCGGGGCCGTCCTCTCACGGCCTGGAGGCCGGTGTTGACATTCTGCGCAATCTGCCGGACAGGCCGCGCAAGCAGCCGAAACAGGCACGCTCGGTGGCCCTGGTCGATGCCTTGAAAACCGCCGGCTGCAAGATCCTTGAGCGGGAAGGGCGCGCAGCATTGACGATCTATCGCCTGTCCGATTACTCCGGCGTGGCGACCAGTTCCATCTACGAATACTTCCCCACGATCGAATCGCTGATCGCCGCGATTTTCGAGGATTACCGCGCTGACATCCGCCAGCAAATCATCGCCAACCTCCATGCGCTACCGGCGTCGGCGACTCTGTATGACGGTATCGAAATGGTCTTGCGTACCGGGCTCTGCGCGTTGCATCACTGGGTGAACATCGACTCGCAGTTGAGCATAAAGAGCGCGTATTACGGCGAACTGGTAAGGCTGGAGATCGTAAAGCCCGAGCGCTTCTGGATCTCGATGGTGATTCCGGCCCTGGTGCAACGCTTCAGCGGCGAAATCCGCGTGGCTGATCGCGTGAAAGCGGGGTTTCTTGCCTATCAGGCGGTCACCGCGTTACCCCGTGCGCTGGTGATCGAACAGCCGGCCTATCTGCTGGAAGAGGACACCGTGCGCATGCTGGCGCGGATGCTCCATGCGCTGCTGACCACGGAGAAAGCGGAGCAGTGCCGGGAAAACACCCCGTGAATCGACAAAAAATCCCATAAAAACAGTCTCTTGGGGTGAATGCTTGGGTGACGGAATCCGGAAATGATTTCGCCCTCGCTGACCCTAAACTGGCTCAGCCCTGAAGGCCGTTGCGCATCGACGGCCAGGTGAATCCCAGGAGACTGACCCTTGAAAACAACAACAGAACAACAGGTCGAACTGCTGCTGAGCGACCCGGCGGCCCTGGTCGGGCACAGCCTGCAGGACTGGAACCGGATGCCTGCCGAACAGATCGACAGGTTGCAACTGGCCGGACTGAAACAACGCTTCGCTGAGATGCGCGAGCGTATCGCGATGCTGAAGAAGCTGGCAGACGGCGAGGGCATCGAGCGGATCGAGCAACTGGACGACGTGGTGCCGCTGCTGTTCGAACACACGATGTTCAAGTCCTACCCGCCATCGCTGCTGGAAAAGAACAACTTCGCCGCGATCAACAAATGGCTGGGCAAGCTGGTGGTTCCGCAGTTGGCCGAAAAGATCGTCGCCGTCGATGTCAACGCCTGCAAGGGCCTGGATGACTGGTTCGAAACCATGGACAGGGAAGTGCCGGAGCTGTGCCTGAGCCACACCTCCGGCACCTCCGGAACCTTGTCGTTCCTGCCGTGCAGTACCCGTGAGTTCGAAAAGGCCGCCGAAATCCGCAAGCTCTACGCCTGGAACATGAGCGGCGCCGACACGCCGGACCCGGACCTGCACACGGCCTATCCGTACTACCAGAAGGGCTACCTCAGCCATTTGCGCGGCATGGGGGTGCTCGCCAGAGTGCTGCTGCCTGACCTGTCGCATTTCCACCCGGCGTATCCGTCGACCCTGTCCAGCGACGTGCTGCGCCTGGGCGCCCGGCTGCGTGCGGCTCATGCCAATGGCACCCTGGATCGCCTGGTGATCGCGCCGGAACTGCTGGCCAAGAAAAAGGCCTTCGACCAGCAGCAGGCCGAAATGCCGCAGCACCTGGCCGTTTTCTTCGATGACATCGCCACACGCCTCAAAGGCAAGCGCGTGTACATCGGCGGCACCTGGAACCTGCTGCACAACATGGCCACGGCCGGTCTGGAGCGGGGTCTGGAAGGGGTGTTCCACCCCGATTCCTATATCGCCACCACCGGCGGTGCCAAAGGGGTGGTGCCGCCGGAAAACTGGCGTGAAGACGTTATGCGCTTCATGGGCGTGAAGGTGCTGCACGAGTCCTATGCCATGTCAGAAGTGGTCAGCGGCTCGGCGATGCGTTGCGAGCAGGGCAACTTCCACCTCGCGCATACCGCGATTCCTTTCCTGCTGGACCCGCAAACCAGCAAGCCGCTGCCACGCCAGGGACGCCAGACCGGCCGCGCGGCGTTCTTCGATCTGGGGGCTGACATCCATTGGGGCGGTTTCATCACGGGCGATGAAGTCACCATCGAGTGGAGTGAGTCGTGCAGCTGTGGGCGCCACAGTCGCTACGCGGTTGGTGCCATCCAGCGCTACAGCGAGAAAAACGGTGGGGACGACAAGATCACCTGCGCCGCCTCCGAACATTCCCATCGCGAGGCGATGGACTTCCTCAACACCCTGGAGGGCTGAGCCATGACCCATCCCATTGCACCGATGATCATTCGTGGTCAGGTGATCACCGACAACCTGATTGAAGTCGGTGGCCGCGGTGGCGACCTGAGCTTCCTCACCCCGGATGCGAACCACTACATCGACCAGTTGCCATTGGGCAATCCGGCCCGCCTCGCCGACCTGTACACCTTGAGCTTCGAGGACATTCTCGATTACGCCGTCGAACTGGGCGAACGCCTGGCGCTGCACAGGAACCCGTACCTGCAGGAAGCCTGCGAGCTGTCGTACCTGACCGCGCCGACCACGCCGACCATCGTCAAGGCCTCGTACATGGGCCTGCAGAACATGCTCTCTCGGGAATTCATCCGCGAGATGGTGGAAACCACGGTGGGGAGCAAATACCTCGAAGGATGGGTGCCGCAGACACTGCTCGACGGTACCGAACTGGAAGTGCGCTGCTTCGGTGCGCGAACCTTGCACATCGTCGCCGGCAACGCGGTGTCGCTGTCGTTGTGGACCATCATCCGCAACATGGTCCTTCGCAGCGATGCGATCATCAAGGCACCGTCCAACGACCCGTTCACCGCCCTGGCCATCGCTCGCACCATGGTCGACATGGCACCGGATCACCCGCTGACCAAACACCTGAGCGTTGCCTACTGGAAAGGTGGCGACCAGGCGTTCGAGCAGCGCCTGTACCAGCCACAGAACCTGGAAAAGATCGTCGCCTGGGGCGGTTTCTCCTCTATGAAACACGTCACTCGCTATGTACAACCGGGCCTGGAGCTCATTTCCCTGGACCCCAAGCGCAGCGCCAGCATCATCGGCCAGCAGACGTTCGACAGCGAAGCGAACATGCGCGAAGCCGCGGTGCGTCTGGCGGCCGATATCGGCGCGATCAATCAGAAGGGCTGTGTCTGTGCGCGGGTGGTGTATGTGCAGAGCGGCACCGATGAACAGGGCCTGGAACGGCTCAATACCTTCGGCCGCTACGTCTACGAGGCCATGATCGGTTTGCCCAATACCCTGAGCACCGCGCCCAAGCGCTATGACCAGGGCCTGAAGGCGCATGTCGATGCGTTACGCCTGGATGACGAGTGGTACCAGGTGATCGGCGGCAAGGACGGCGAGGGGGCGATCATCTGTTCGCAATTGCCGGAGCCGGTGTCCTTTGCCGCCAGCCTGGATGACCGCACGGCCAATCTGGTGCCGGTGGATGACTTGAGCGAAATGCTCGCTGCCGTTGACGCCTACACCCAGACCGTCGGTGTCTATCCCGAGAGCATCAAGGATCAGCTCAAGGACGTGCTGCCGCTGTATGGCGCGCAACGCATCGTCTCGCTGGGCTATGCCGCCGCCATGAAATTTGCCGCGCCGCAGGATTCCATCGAGCCGATGCGCCGCATGGGCAAGTGGATTTCCAACCAGATTGCGTCGCCACAAAGCAGCGCCGCGCCCTGGCTGCGGCCGTCGATCTGACACATCCCATGAACACCACACATCCCCTGTAGGAGCGAGCCTGCTCGCGATGGACATTCAGACAACTCGGGCATTCAGACATCCCGCGTCATCGTTGACGACCATCGCGAGCATGCTCGCTCCTACAGGGGGATGCGGTTCATTCAATAACTGGAGAAAAGAACATGACCACCTGCATCGCCTACGGCGTCCACGAAGCCAACACACCCCTGGAACCCCTGCGCATCGAACGTCGCGACCTGCGCGCCGACGACGTCGCCATCGACATCGACTACTGCGGTGTCTGCCATTCCGACATGCATTACGTGCACAACGACTGGAACAGCACGCGCTTTCCCTGTGTGCCGGGGCATGAAATCGTCGGACGGGTCAGTGCCGTGGGCTCGGCCGTCAACCGTTACCGCGTGGGCGAAGTGGTCGCCGTCGGGTGCATGGTCGACAGCTGCCAACAGTGCGAGGCGTGTGAAGACCATCAGGAGCCGCATTGCACCCAGGGCATGACGCCGACCTACAACGGCCTTGATCGTCTCAGTGGCGAGGTGACCCGAGGCGGCTACGCCCAGCACATCGTGGTGCGCGAGCGTTTCGTGCTGCGGGTGCCGCCGGCGCTGGACCCGCGGTTCACCGGTCCCTTGCTGTGTGCGGGCATCACCGTGTGGGCGCCGATGCGCGAGCATGCGGTCAAGGCCGGTACCCGCCTGGCGGTCGTCGGGTTGGGCGGGCTGGGGCGCATGGCGGTGAAACTGGCTGTCGCGCTGGGGGCACAGGTCACGGTGATCACCACCTCGCCAGGCAAGGCCGACGACGCCCTGGCGCTCGGCGCACATCACGTATTGCTGTCCACCGATGCGCAAGCCATGAAAGGCGCTGCCAGCAGTTTCGACCTGGTGTTCGACACCATCCCGCGCAGCCACAACGTTAACCCTTACCTGATGCTGCTGGCGCGCAACGGCACGCTGGTGCTGGTCGGCGCCCTGGAGCCGCTGGAGCCGATTCACGGCGCCTTGCTGGCGATCAACAATCGCAAGATCGCTGGTTCCTTGATTGGTGGTCTTGAACAGACCCAGGAACTGCTGGACTTCTGTGCCGAGCATCAGGTGTTGCCCAACTGCGAAATGATCGGCATCCAGGACATCAACCTGGCCTTCACGCGCATGCACAACAATGACGTGAAGTACCGTTTCGTGATCGACATGGCATCGCTCAAGGGCGTCGAACTGTCCTGACGCCAACCCTGCGCCCGCGGTCCGGCCTACCCGCTTGGAGGGGGACAGGATGAGCCGGGGGCGCCTTAAGGTGGCGTAAAGGCGTCCGCCGTCCGAACCCATCGCAACCCGAGGTCATTCAATGATTCCGCGTACTCTCTTCGATCATGAGCACGAAGCGTTCCGCACCACCGTCAGGCGTTTTCTCGCGGAGGAATGCACGCCGCACCACGAACAGTGGGAAGAGGACCATCTGGTCCCCCGGCAGATCTGGCAGCGCGCCGGCGAACTCGGCATGCTCAATGCCACGACGCCGGAAGCCTATGGCGGCCTGGGCCTGGACCGGCGTTTTTCGATGATTGCGGTCGAGGAGGTGGCCCGTGCCGGGCTTTCAGGTTTGAGCGGCTTCAACGTGCACGACATCTGTGCGGGCTACCTGATCAACTTCGGCACCGAAGAGCAGAAACAGCAATGGCTGCCGAAAATGGCCAGCGGCGAAGTCATCTCCGCAGTGGCCATGACTGAACCGGACACCGGCTCCGACCTGCAAGCGGTCAAGACCCGTGCCGTGCTCGACGGTGATGAGTATGTGATCAACGGCGCCAAGACGTTTATTTCCAATGGCACCAACAGCGACCTCATCGTGGTGATCGCCAAGACCGGTAATACCGGCAAGGGCTCGCGGGACATCTCGCTGATTCTGGTGGAGGCTGATCGAGTCGGCGTCAGCAAGTCCAAACCGCTGCGCAAGGTCGGCCTGCATGCCCAGGACACCACCATGCTGTTCTTCCAGGACGTGCGCGTACCCAGGGCCAATATTCTCGGTGGCGAACCCGGCCAGGGCTTCTATCAGTTGATGAAGGAACTGGCCTGGGAGCGCCTGAGTATCGGCATCCTGGCCATTGCGGCCAGCCAGGCGGTGCTGGAACACACCATCGACTACACCCGTGAGCGCAAGGCGTTCGGCACACCGATCATCGAATTCCAGAATTCGCGTTTCAAGCTGGCGGATCTCAAGACTGAAATCGTCATCGGGCAGACCTATGTCGATCGCTGCATGGAGCTGATCCTGCAACACGAACTGAGCCCGCAAGCCGCAGCGGCGGCCAAGCTGTGGTGCACCGAGCTGTATTCGAATGTGGTCGATCAATGCGTGCAGCTGCATGGCGGCAACGGCTACATGCTCGAATACCCGGTTGCCCGGCATTACCTGGACAGCCGCGTCAACCGCATCTACGGCGGCGCCAACGACATCATGCGTGAATTGGTGGCGCGCACCCTGTAGGAGCGAGCACGCTCGCGATGGTCGTCAACGATAACGCGGGCTGTCTGAATGATTGAGTTGTCTGGGCGTTCATCGCGAGCGTGCTCGCTCCTACAGGTAGCCCCCCCTCGAATGTGGGGGGTGGCCTGCCTGTTTTCCCCGCCACCATCTGTCCCGAAGCGGAATCTGAGGTTGCCAGGCATCCGCTGGCAACCATGACATGTGCTGACACACAGCCATGTTCGGGTAAATAATCCGGCTATCGCCAGAACGTGGCCACACCTTGCCGATCCGGATCGTGCAGCACCTGCTGTTGCATGGGATCGGGCAGGATCGGAGACCAGGCAGGACATGCATACCGACAAGTTGCTCGTATCGACGAAATTCGCACCACCACGCATTGGCACCCAGACCATCCTGCGCGAGCGCTTGCTGGAGGAATTGCGTGGCATGTCGCAATGCCGCGTGGGCCTGATCACCGGCAGCCCCGGTTTCGGCAAGACCACGCTCCTGGCCCAGTGGCGGCAAGTCATGATGCGCTCCGGGGCGGAGGTGGCCTGGCTGGCGCTGAGCGCCGATGACAAGCACGTGCCGATTTTCTTCGCCTATCTGCGTGGCGCGTTGCAGCGTCTTGGCATCGTCCTGGACAGCGGCGTGCCGCTGGAAGGGGCGCGACCGGAGTTCATCGACGAGGTGGTGGCAACCATTGTCGAAGGTGCCGCCAGTATCAACAAAGAGCTGTTTCTGGTGATCGATGACTACCAGCACGTCACCGACCCGCGATCCCATCAGCTGATGCAAAAGCTGCTGGATCACAGCCCGGAGAACCTGCACTTCGTCATCTCGTCACGTGTCGGCCCGCCGCTGAGTTTCAGTCGCCTGCGCCTGAGCGGACAGTTGCTGGAACTCGACTGCGCCAGCTTGCCGTTCGATCTGGCCGAATCCCGCGCCTTTCTCGAGCAGGGGCTGGCTGCACTGAAACTGAGCCCCGAGGAACTGCATCAGATTCATGAGCTGACCAGTGGCTGGCCGGCGACGTTGCAACTGGTGATCATCCTGCTACGCAGTGATCCTGACTCGCGCAACGCCCTGCGGGAAATGGGCTGGCGTTCCGATGACCTGCAGAGCTACCTGGCGGAAGATGTCATGGCCCACTTGCCGCCAGAGTTGGCCTCGTTCATGGAGAGCATGAGCATCTGCCGGCGCTTCAATGCTTCCCTGGCGCAAGCGATCACGGGTGAGAGTTGCGCCCAGGCAATGCTCAAGCGGCTGGATGAAGACAACCTGCTGATCTTTCGCGTCGAAGCCGATGATCGCCAGCCGTGGTATCGCTTCCATGCGTTGTTCGGCGATTTCCTGGCTACACGGCTCGCCCGTCGTGACACCGCCGTGCAAAGCGAACTGCATCAGCGGGCGGCGCGCTGGTTCGCCGAGCGCAAGCTTTTGGCCGAGGCGGTCCGCCATGCAACTCAGGCAGGGGATCTCAGCTATGCCGCCGACCTGATCGAAAGGGCAGCCCCGGCCACCTGGAGCCTGAGCCAACTGAGCCCGCTGTTGCGTCTGCTCGACCGGATGCCTCAGGACATTCTGTTCTCGCGTCCCCGTTTGTTCTTTCTCGGTTGCCTGGCCTACGCACTCACGGCCCGTCCGGCCAAGGCCGAGGCGTGGCTGGAGCAATTCCATCGCAGCGGGGCGGCCCAACATACCGACGTCGCCTATCGATTGCCGCTGGTGCAGGCGGCCATCGAAGTCCAGCGCGACAGGACCGAGCCGATCATTGGCTTGCTCGAGAATTTCCGGGCCTTGCCGGATGACTACTCCGTGACCCGATTCGGCGCGCCGGCGCTGCTGGCGATCGCCTATCTGGCGGCGGGACGGATCGAGGAAGCGCTTGCGTGCCTGGATGACAATCCCATCCCCGAGGCCGAACGCAACGGCGAGATGGCGTTGGTGGCCGAAGGAGCCCGGACCCTGTGTTACCTGCAAGCCGGCCAGATGCGCGAGGCCGAGCGCTTCGGTGCGGCTCAGTTGGCTCGCGCGGTGTCGGTGCATGGGCATCGCTCCGCCAGTGCTTATCTCGGGGCTGCGACGCTGGCCGAGGTTTACCGCGAGGCGGACCGCACCGATGAAGCACGGGAAATCCTCGCCAATCGCAATGGCCTACTGCAATGGGCGATGCCCGACACCATGCTGCGCGCGACGATTTGCCGGGCGCGCCTGGACTTGCTCCAGGACAGCGCCGCCGTGGCCATGGCTTTTCTGGAACGCCAGGAACGGCACTTTCGCACCATCAGCCAGGACCGTGCCTTGGTGCACTGCCTGGCCGAGCAGTCGCGCATTGCCTTGCTGGAGAACGACAAGGCACTGGCCACCGACAGGGTCGCAAAACTGCAGGCGCTTGCCGAAAAGCACCGCGAGTCCGCGGGGTTCCAGGCCGATATTCCGGCGATTGCGGCATTGGCGCGCGCGCGTTTGCTGCTGGCAACCAACTACCCGGACAAAGCCCTGGACGATTTGGCAACCCTGAGTGCCTACGCGAAAACATTCAGTCGCGGACAGCTGCTGGTCACCGGTCAGTTGCTTGAGGCTTGTGCAAAGGCTGACCTGCTGCAGCCGCAACAGGCGCAATCGCACTTGCTGGAAGCTTTGTCGTTGGGCCGCCGGCTGGGACTGGTAAGGACCTTCCTCGACGAAGGTGAAGTGCTGCGCAAGATGCTCGTCGCGCTGGCGGGCAAGTCGCTGGACAGTGAAGACGACGCCTACCTGCAGCGCTTGCTGGAGCGTTTCGGGCTGGGAAGTGTGGGTCGCTCCAACGAGTCGTCGGCCAATGGCGCGTCTTCGATGCTCACGCCCAGGGAGCTGGCCATCCTGCAATTGATCAGCCAGGCCATGGCCAACAAGCGCGTGGCATTGACCCTGAACATCTCGCTGGAAACGGTGAAGTGGAACCTGAAAAACATCTACGCCAAGTTGGGTGTTTCCAGCCGCTATGACGCGGTGTCCTGGGCCCGCAAGAACGGGTTGATCGAGTAAGCGCGAAACACCAGCACGGTCAACGAGGGCAGCGTTGCGTGGACGCTGCGCTCGCTTGGCCGACCGGTGTTTCGCAGAGGCATTCTGAGGTCTCGACCGGATTGCCAGCCAACCCATGATGGGGGGGGCATTCGTTGTGCCCGTGGCCTGTTTGTTTTGCGCAAGCCTGTGGTTCTTCCCAAATCCCCCCCTCCCTGAGGGGGCGGTTCTGCAATACCTCCTCCTATGATCGATTCAGAGCCCCTGTAAAGGTGGCGCAATAACGATTTAGGAGAAAACACCCCATGATTGCGCGCAGCCTGTTTGATCAAGAGCACGAGGAGTTTCGCCGCAGCGTGCGGCGGTTCCTGGCTCAGGAATGTGCTCCCTGCCTGGAACAGTGGGAAGCGGACCATCGGGTTCCCCGGGCCATCTGGGAGAGGGCTGGCGCGCTGGGCATGCTCAACGCGACCACGCCTGAAGCCTACGGCGGGCTGGGGCTCGATCGGCGCTTCTCGATGATCGCCACCGAGGAAATCTATCGCGCGGGCCAGGCTTCGGGTCTGATCGGCTTCGGCGTGCATGACATCGTGGCCGGTTACCTGGTGAATTTCGGCAGCGAGCTGCAAAAGCAGACCTGGCTGCCGAAGATGGCGGCGGGCTCGGCCATCGGTGCGGTGGCGATGACCGAACCCGATACCGGTTCGGACCTGCAAGCCGTGAAGACCCGCGCCGTGCTCGACGGTGACGAGTACGTCATCAACGGTGCCAAGACCTTCATCTCCAACGGCAGCAATTGCGACATCGTGGTGGTGGTAGCCAAAACCGGTAACACGGGCAAGGGCGCCCAGGACATTTCGCTGATCCTGGTCGAGGCCGATCGCGCCGGCTTCAGCCGCTCCAAACCGTTGCGCAAGGTCGGTCTGCACGCCCAGGACACCACCATGCTGTTTTTCGAAAACGTCCGGGTGCCGAAGGAAAACCTGTTGGGCGGCGTGGCCGGGCAGGGCTTCATCCAGTTGATGAAGGAGTTGGCCTGGGAGCGCTTGTCCATCGCCATCAGCAGCGTCGCCGGCGCCGAAGCGGTGCTGGAAAGCACGCTGGAATACACCAAGGGCCGCACCGTCTTCGGCAAGCCGATCTTCGCCTTCCAGAACACCCGCTTCAAATTGGCCGACCTGAAGATGCAGCTGGCGGTGTCGCAGAACTATGTCGACCGCTGCATGGAGCAGTGCCTGGCCCGCACCCTCAGCCCGGAAGCGGCCGCCGCCGCCAAATTGTGGTGCTCGGACCTCTACACCAAAGTCGTGGACGAGTGCGTCCAGCTGCACGGCGGCAACGGCTACATGCTCGAGTACCCGGTTGCCCGTCATTACCTCGATCACCGCGTGCTGCGCATTGCCGGCGGCGCCAACGACATCATGAAAGATCTGGTCGGGCGCACGCTCTGATTCCGGATGCAGAGGAACACTCAATGGAATATTTGATCCCCCGTACCTTGTTCAGCACCGAACACGAAGAATTTCGCCGCGCCTGCCGTCGCTTCATGGAACAGGAAGTCGTCCCGTTCCACGCCCAGTGGGAGAAGGACAAGTGCGTGCCCCGCGAGGTGTGGCGCAAAACCGGTGAGCTGGGAATGCTTCTGCCCTCCATGCCGGAGGAATATGGCGGACCCGGTGCCGATCGCCTGTTCGACATGGTCTTTGCCGAGGAATTCATGCGAGTCGGCGCCTCGGGCCTGATCGGCTTTGGCGTGCACGGCCTGGTGGCGTTCTACATCCTCAACTACGGCACCGAGGCTCAGAAGCAAACCTGGTTGCCGCGCATGGTCGCCGGCGAAGCGGTGGGCGCCATCGCCATGACCGAGCCCAACACCGGCTCGGACCTGCAGGCCGTGCGCACCCGTGCCGTGCAGGACGCTGATCAGCTGGTGCTCAACGGTTCCAAGACCTTCATTTCCAACGGCGCTTCCTGCGACCTGGCGCTGGTGGTGTGCAAGACCGGCGACAGCGGCAGTGCCAAGGACTTCTCGCTGGTCATCGTCGAGAAGGAGCGCGAGGGTTTCAGCCGTTCCCAGCCACTGGAAAAGATCGGCCTGCACGCCCAGAACACCAGCATGCTGTTCTTCGACGACTGCCGCGTGCCGGTCGAGAACGTACTCGGCGGCGTGGCCGGGCAGGGCTTCTACCAACTGATGCACGACCTGGCCTGGGAACGAATCATCGGTGCCGTGGGCTTTCAGGCCCAGGCCGAGGCGGCGCTGGACCACACCCTCGAATACACCCGCACGCGCATCGTTTTCGGCAAGCCGGTGCTCGACTTCCAGAACTCGCGTTTCACCCTGGCGCAGCTCAAGGCCGAGATCCAGATCGGCCGCTCCTGGGTCGACAGCTGCATGGCGCTGTTGCTGCGCGGTGAATTGACAGCCGAAGCGGCGGCGGTGGCCAAGTACTGGACCGCCGAGCTCAGCAGCCGCGTGGTCGATGCCTGTCTGCAACTGCACGGCGGCAACGGCTACATGACCGAATACCCGATTGCCCGCCTGTACCTGGATACCCGTGGCAACCGGATCTGGGGCGGCACCAACGAAATCATGAAAGAAATCATCGCTCGCACGTTGTGAGCACGACCATAGGAGAGCAAACGTGTCTCAAGAAATTCGCTTTGACGGCAAAGTTGCCATTGTCACCGGCGCGGGTAACGGCCTGGGCCGCGCCCATGCCTTGCTGCTGGGTTCCCGGGGCGCAAAGGTTGTGGTCAATGACCTGGGGGTCAGCACCGAAGGCCTCGGCACCTCAAGTGCCGCCGCCGACGCGGTAGTCGCGGAGATCCGTGCCATGGGTGGCGAGGCGGTCGCCGACTACAACTCGGTGACCGAGGGCGAGAAAATCGTCGCCACCGCCCTTGAGGTGTTCGGCACGGTCGACATCCTGATCAACAACGCCGGTGTCTTGCGTGACAGCTCGTTCCACAAGATGACCGAAGAGCAGTGGGACCTGATCCAGGACGTCCACGTCAAGGGCGCCTTCCGCCTGACCCACGCCGTGTGGCCGATCATGCGCGAGAAGGGCTACGGCCGCATCGTGATGACCGCCTCCGGTGCGGGCATTTTCGGCAACTTCGGCCAGTGCAACTATTCCACGGCCAAGGCCGGCCTGATCGGTTTTGCCAACTCGCTGGCCATCGAAGGCGCGAGCAAGAACATCCGCGTCAATACCGTCGCGCCGATCGCGGCATCGCGCATGGTGATCGCCAGCGGCATCTTCCCCCAGGAGCTTCACGACAAGCTGAAAGTGGAAGACTGCGCACCGCTGGTGGGTTGGCTGTGCAGCGAAGAGTGCCAGGACACCGGCGGCCTGTTCGAAGTCGGTGGCGGTTTCCATTCCAAATACCGTTGGGAGCGCTCCCAGGGGCGTCACCTGCACACCAACACCTTGAGCCCGGAACTGGTGCGCGACAACTGGGAACGCATCACCCGGTTCGACGAGCACAGCGTGTATCACGCCGATGGCGGTGAAAGCTTCAAGGAACTGTTCGAGCGCATGGAGTCGCCGGCCAAGGGTGGCAATGCGTTTATCGATATGGAAGTGGCGGCGAACGCCGTCTCGTACCTGGAAACCGAATACGACCAGAACGATGCCGCGCTTTACGCGTTGGCCGTCGGTGCCGCCAAGGACCCGCTGGATCGCGATGAGCTGAAGTACGTCAACGAGTTCGTCGGTGACGACTTTCGGGTCTTGCCGACCATGGCCGTGTTGCCGGCGACCGAAGTGTTCCTGCGGGCCGCCAAATCCGGCGAGCCACAGCTTGAAGGGCTGAACGTGCCATTCGCCAAAGGCCTGCACGGCGAGCAGTACACAGTCATGTATCGCCCCTTGCCGCCGAAAGCCAAGCTCAAGCACACCATGCGCTTGAAGTCGGCAATCGACAAAGGCAAGAGCACCGTCACCATCCTCGCCATTGAAACCACCGACGAGCACGGCACGCCGCTGTTTTACAACGAAGTGACCGGTTTCTACCCGGGCGTGCCAGGTGCAGGCTTGCAGCGTGTGGCCAGCGAAGAGATCAACGTGGCGCCGGATCGTCAGCCTGATGCAGTACTGGCGGACCGGACCGAGATCAATCAGGCGCTGCTGTATCGCCTGTGCGGCGACTGGAACCCGATGCACGTCGATCCGGACTACGCGGCCAGGGCCGGCTACGAGAAGCCGTTCCTGCATGGCCTGTGCACCTTCGGCTACCTGGGCCGTCATGTGATCAAGGCGTTCTGCGGCAACGATTCGCGGCTGTTCAAGAGTGTGCGTGCGCGTTTCGCCTCCATCGTGATGCCCGGCGACACCCTGGAAACCCGCATGTGGCGTGAGTCGCCGACCCGCATCATCGTCGAGATGCGTGCGGTCGAGCGCGACGTGGTTGTGTTGAAAAATGGTGCGGTCGAATTGTTCGAATCCGTACCCGCCTGATCCTTTGGGCACCTGCCGCTTCCGTGAACGGGAAGCGGCATTTTTCTATTTCAGGAGAGCACGATGCAGCGTTGCGTCAATGTGATTGGCGTAGGAATGTCGCCCTTCAGTCCCGTCGAGCTGGGTCCCGATCCACCGGCATTGCTCGGCACTACATTGGTCGGCACTACGATACGACAGGCGCTTGGCGATGCCGGCCTGTGCGCGAGCAACGTGGCGGCTGTCTATGCTGTGACCGGCAGGCTGGCCAGCGCGACCTTGCAGCGTGCTCTGCAACACGTGGGGCTGGCCCATGCGCCGCTCAGTCATTTCCCGCCGGACAGCGCCGATGGCAGTGCGTTGTTGGCCCGCGCCTGTCAGGACATCCGCCAGGGGCTGGCCGAAAGCATTCTGGTGCTGGGCATCCAGGAGGCACCTGCCATGCCTGCGCCGGACCAGTGGTCCGAGCGTGTCGGCACCACGGCGCGAGCGTACATGGCCCGTTATCTGACTCGCCGGGAGACTTTCGCCATGATTGCCGTGAAGGCGCGCCGGCACGCCGAGCTCAACCCTCTGGCCGCGTATAAAGGCGTGCTGACCATGGATCAGGTGTTGGAGGCCGAGGTGATCGCCGATCCGCTCACCCGTCCACAGGTTGCCTGGGCCAGTACGGGTGTGGCGGCGGTGCTGCTGTGTTCCGGCGACTTTGCCGCACGCCTGGGCAATGGCGCGGTCGTTGGCGTGGCCGCACAGGCCTGTGTCAGCCCACAGCAAGTGAGCGGCCTCGATCAGGGTTCGACGTACGCAGACGTCAACTATGAGGTCAGCGTCGCTGCCGCCCGCGAGCTGTATGAGCAGGCGGGCAGGGGGCCGCAGGACATTGCCGTCTGTGAATTGCATGACGCCAGCACCGTCAACGAGTTGTTACTCTATGAGGCCCTGGGTTTCTGTCCGGAAGGCAATGCCGAGAAGCTGGTGGAAGACGGCGACAATACGTATGGCGGCAACCTGGTGGTCAATCCATCCGGTGGCCTGCTTACATTGGGTCTGTCCACTGCGGCGAGTGCTTTGGCGCAAAGTATTGAGCTGGTGCATCAACTGCGCGGCAGCGCCGGCAGGCGTCAGGTCGCCGATGCGCAACTGGCGCTTCAACACCAGACAGGTAGCGACGGCACGGTGACGACGTCCCTTTTTCAGCGCGATTGAATTTCACGGTACAGGTACAGCAGCAGAACAATTTCAATGGGTGGAACACCACCCTTCAAATGCAGGATCTGTCATGGACAACAACAATAAGTACCCGACACTGTTGCATCGCTTTCTTCACTGGGAGCACAGCACGCCAGATTCGATTTACCTGACCCAGCCTTTGCCCGATGGCAGCGTGCAAGACTACAGCTGGCGTGAAGTGGGAGATCAGGCGCGGCGCATGGCCGCTCACCTGCAGAGCCTGGACTTGTCGGCCAAGTCTTCCATTGGCATCTACGGCAAGAACACCGCCCACTGGATCATCGCTGACCTGGCGATATGGATGGCCGGACATGTCAGCGTGCCGCTGTACACCACGGCCAATAGCGACACGGTGCGCTATGTGCTGGAGCATGCGGAAATACGCCTGCTTTTTGTCGGTCGCCTTGAAGGTGACACGGCGGGCTGGAACGCTGTCTGTGCCTCTGTTCCAGCCGACTTGCCGTTGATTGATTTGCCGATGTCCGGCTGCGGCAAGGGTGAATCCTGGGAGCGCATCGTCCAGCGACAGGCGCCGCTGCAAGCGGTGGCCGAAGCGGTACCGGGTGAACTGGCCACCATCATTTATACCTCGGGCAGCACCGGTGACCCCAAAGGGGTCATGCACAGCTTCGGCGCCATGTACACCGCACCGGCAGTGACCGGCTGCATGTACGCCAATGGCCAGGGCACCAGCAGCAGTGACCGGTTGCTGTCCTACCTGCCGCTGGCCCATACCGCCGAGCGTGCGGTGGTGGAAGCGGTGTCGCTGTTCAGCGGCTGCCGGGTGTTCTTCAACTTGGGGCTGGAAACCTTCAGTGAAGACTTGCGCCGCGCGCGCCCGACTATTTTCCTGTCCATGCCACGGTTGTGGGGCAAGTTCTATCAGGGCATCAACGAACGCATCGATCCGGCCGTGCAGCAAGCCGCTTTCGCCGACCCGGTGCAGGGAAAGCTGATGAAGGCGCAGATTCTCTCGGCTCTCGGGCTTGACCAGGTGCATACCGGCCTTTCCGGTTCCGCGCCTTTGCCGGTCAAGGTGATGGAGTGGTATCGCCAGCTGGGTCTTGAACTGCTTGAAGGGTATGGCATGTCGGAGAACTTCGGCATCTCGCACTTCAGCCTGCCGGGGCAGGTACGTGTCGGCTACGTGGGCGCGGCGATTCCGGGTGTCGAATGCCGTATCGGTGACAACAACGAAATCCTGGTGAAAAGCCCGGGGCAGATGCTGGGTTACTACAAGCGTCCCGACCTGACCGCCGAGAGCTACACCGCCGATGGTCTGTTTTGCACTGGCGACCGGGGCGACCTGGACGAGCAAGGGCGCCTGCGCATCACCGGGCGGGTCAAGGAGTTGTTCAAGACCGCCAAGGGCAAGTACGTGGCGCCGGTGCCGATCGAGGCCAAACTGGGCAACCACCCGCGCGTCGAGGCCTCCTGCGTGACGGGCGTTGGCCTGGCGCAGCCACTGGCGTTGATCAACGTCTCGCCTGATACCCGCGCCGCGCTCGCCACGGCGGAAGGCCGCGACAAGGTGGCCACCGAGCTTGAGGTGTTCCTGGCCGAGGTCAATGCCCAGTTCGAGTCCCATGAGCAATTGGGTTGCCTGGTGGTTGTCGCAGAACCCTGGACCGTCACCAATGCATTGCTGACACCGACCCTGAAGATTCGCCGCAATCTGATCGAGGAGCTGTATCAGAACCAGATCGAAGCGTGGGATGCGAGCGGCAGCAAGGTTGTATTCGAGTAGGGGCGGGTTGCGATGTGACAGAGCCGACCTTTGGGTCGGCTTTTTTATGGGTGTTTTGGGGGATTTGTACTGTTGCCGATGGCCTCTTGGCGGGCAAGCCACGCTCCTGCAGGATTTGTGTCGTTCCTCGATAACGAGCAAGGCGCAAATCCTGTAGGAGCGAGCCTGCTCGCGATGGGGCCGTGTCAGCCGATATCAATGGTGCATGCCAAATCGTCATCGCGAGCAGGCTCGCTCCTACAGTTTTATTTTTGTCAGGCCAACAATGCAAAACGCCCCGCGAGCGGGGCGTTCGTTTACGGCGGTTAATCGGATCAGCGAATGCCGGCGTTGCGCAGTGCGCTCGGGATGAACTCGCTGAGGGCGAAGTTCTGGCCGTATTGCGTGCCTTGTTTGGATTCGTTGATCAAGCCCATGACCACGTAGCGACCCGCGACCAGATCGTACAGGGTCTGCGCGGCGTAGCTGGCGACACCGTTCTGGTAGTCGTTGACCAATTGGCCCTCAGCCACGCGCCACAGTTGACCACGGCTGTCGTAGTGATCGACACCGGTCAGCGCCCAGGTGTCTTCGTCGAAGTACATATGGCGCTTGGCATACAGGTGGCGTTCAGTTGGCTTGAGCGTGCCTTCGACTTCCCATACCCGATGCAACTCGTAGCGGGTCAGGTCCTGGTTGATATGCCCCGGCTTGATGATGTCGGCGTACTTCACCGTAGGCGACCACAGGCGATAGTTGTTGTACGGGATGTACATTTCCTTCTTGCCCACCAGTTTCCAGGTGTAGCGGTCGGGCGAGCCATTGTAGAGGTCGGTATTGTCGGTGGTGCGCATGCCATCGGCGGCGGTGCCGGGACCGTCATAGGCGATCTCCGGTGCCCGGCGCACGCGGCGCTGGCCGGCGTTGTAAGTCCAGGCCTGGCGCGGCTCCTTGAGTTGATCAATGGTCTCGTAGGCCAGGTTGACTGTACCGGTCAAGCGGGCAGGGGCAATGATTTCCTGCTTGAAGTAGTAAAGGATGTTCTCGGTTTTGGCCGGATCGCTGCCGCTGATGTCTTGCGGCGTACCGTATGTCTCGTTGAAACCGACCATCGTGTAATCGCCGTTGGCCTGTGGCACGGCCTGGGCCGAAGTGCGGTAGTAGTTGGTGCCCTTGTAGCGGGTTTCGTGATTCCACACCAACTCCACGCCCGACTTCGGAATCGGAAAGGCGTAGTAGCGTGCGGTGAAGTTGGCCAGCGCGTTGCCGTCGTTGGTCAGTTGAGTGGTGGTGGCACTTTTCTTGACGAGGTCGTAGACAGCCTGCGATGCGCTGAAGGTGCGGTGGCTGGTATAGACCGGGATTTTGTAGGTCGTCGGGTAACGCTTGAACATCGCCATTTGCCCGGCGGACAGCTTGTCCTTGTATTGCTCGGCGTTGCTGGCGGTGATGACGAACAGCGGTTTTTCATTGGCGAAGGGATCACCGAGGAAACCATTCTGCACCGGCGCGGCATTGGGCTTCAGGCCCCCGGTCCAGGCCGGGATGCTGCCATCGGCGTTGCCTTCTTTCTGCGCGCCCATTGGGGTGAGGCTGGTACCGAGCTGGTCGGCTTCCTGCTGCGAGACGGCGGCCATGACGCTGGTCGCCAGCAGGCTGAGGGTCAGGACGGTGGTTTTCATCAGGGTAGAAGTTTTCATGCTTTTGTACCTGTGTCAGAAGTTCACGCCGACGCTGAGCGCCACGAAGTCACGATCGGTCTGGGTGTTGAAGCGACCGCCAAAAAAGTCGGTGTAGGCCAGGCTGGCGGTGTAGGTGTTCTGGTAGTCGGCGTTGAGGCCCAGGCTGACGGCCTTTTGCCCTTGCTCGAAGTTGGGGCCATAACCGTCGACGTCATGGGACCAGGCCACGTTGGGTGACAGGTTCACGCCGGCAATCGCGTTGGGGTAGTCCAGCTGCGCACGCAGGCGGTAACCCCAGGAATTGCTGGTGTAGAAACCGTTGTCGTTGCATTGCTGTTGCGGGTTACTGGCGTTGGCCGTGCCCGGGGCACTGCCGACGCACACCGCCTGGTTGGTCAGTTGGCCGGCGCCGAACACCGGGTTGCGACCGAAGCGGATGTTGTTGCCATCGGCTGATTCCACGCCTCCGATGTGGTTGTAGCCGACTTCGCCGACCAGGGTCAGGCGGTCAGCGCCAGCCACCTGGTTGAACAGCTTCGTTGCGCTGACCTGAGCCTGGGTGACCGGCATGCGCTTGTAGCCAGGAATGTCCGCCCCGGCTTGCAGCTTCTGCGTACCGCTGACATAGATCGGCGATACAGCGGTGCCGAGCGCGGCGAGGTTAAGGTCGGCGGTGTTGATCTGCAGCGGCATGTTGGGCCGGTAGCTGAGTTCACCACTGAAGGAGGTGCCCGCCAGGTTGGTGGCGAAACTCAGGCCATAGAGACGGATATCTTCCGGGAAGTCGATGAAGTACCGGGCACTGCGGATCGCTGTCAACTGGTTGGACAGGTTGGTGGCGGTGGTCAGGCTGAGGAACGGCGCACGACTGTGGTAGTTCATCACGTAGCCGGCGAACTCGGTGTCGTTCAGCTCCGGCACGAACCAGCGCAAGGCCACGCCGTATTGGCCGCTGTCGCGGGCGTCGTTGTCCTTGCTGCGCGGAATATAGGCATCGTCGGTGCCGCCACGGACCAGGGTCGCCGGGCCTCCGGTGTTCTTCGCGACACCCGGCGCCAGGTCGTCGCCGGTGACCACCAGGCGGTCATTGCAGCCCGAGGCAATGCCATCGACGCCGAAGAAGGTGCCGCAGTTGTCGACTACCGTGTGCTCCCACTCCAGTTGGTAAAAGCCTTCGGCGGTGATGTTTTCGCTCAGGCCCTGGGACAGGTAGAACATGTTGACCGGAACCAGCGCTTCCTTGACCTCCGAACCCGGTCGGCGCAGGGCGGACACGTCGGTCGGGTTGATGACGCTGATGCCGTTCTGGATGAAGGTACTTTCACCCCAGTTCACCACCTGCTTGCCCAACCGCACGTTGCCTGGCAGATCGCCCAAGTTGTAGTTGTGGTAGATGAACGCATCGAGGAACTGACCACCCTGGGTCCGTGCCGCTTCGTCCCGACCCTTGTTTTCGATGTCATAGAAATGCTGGTGACCGTCCGCCTGCTCGAAGTCGTACCAGTATTTGCCCCGCAGGAAGGCGCCGCTGTCGCCGTACTTCAGTTCAAGGTCATGGATGCCCTTGAAGATGGTCGAGAAGTTTTCGCCGGCACGGAAGTTCAGGCGGCCATCGTCGGCGGTGCGCGACGATGCCTTGCCTTTGACGCCCTGGGAGTTGAAGTTGGAAATGAAGTTGGGGTCGGCGTTGGTGGTCGACCAGCTTCCCCCGATGGACAGCGACGAATCGAACTTGCCTTGAATATCGCCGATGTTGAAGTCGACGGCACCAGCCGGCATGGCCGTGCCGAGGGTGACGGCGGCGGCGAGCAGGTGTGGCTGGAATACTACCGGTTTTCTTATTGTCATTCGGTGCTCCAATTTCGTGTTTCCCGCATTTCAGGGTCGCAACACAGGCCGACCCGGTTTCAGGATTGGCAGAACGGCCCAGGTGGCAGTGAAGATTTCGGTGCGCTCGTGCCCCTGGTTTCTTGGGTTTCACCGTTGTCCAACGGTGTGCCGATTCGATACCTCATCGGCCAATACACCTTCCTACGGGTTTTCCATCGCTCCCCCCCTCCTGAAAGGGGGGGAAGGCACCAGCCGACAAAACAAGGGTTGCCTTAAAGGGCGCGCGATCTGCTGCCTGATGGGTTCGGACAATCCCCCTCGACAAGAGGGGGGGATACTGCGCGGGGTTACAGGACCATCGACTCCAGGGCTCTACAGGCATGACGCCGTTGCGGCGTCATCGCCCAAACCTGTTCAACTCACCCTGGAGAAAAAGATGTCGCAGAAAGTCTATGTAGCCGGTGTCGGCATGATCCCGTTTGCCAAGCCTGGTCAAAGCGGTACGTATATCGAGATGGGTGCGCAAGCCATTCGCCAGGCCCTGCAGGATGCCGGCCTGGACTACCGCAAGGTGCAACAGGCGTACGCCGGGTATGTATACGGCGACTCCACCAGCGGCCAGTCGGCGCTGTATGAGGTGGGCCTGAGCGGTATTCCGGTGATCAACGTCAACAACAACTGCGGCAGCGGTTCCACCGCGCTCTTTCTGGCACGCCAGGCCGTGGAAAGCGGCGCCGTGGATTGCGCCCTGGCGTTCGGTTTCGAGCAGATGCAGCCCGGCGCCCTGAAATCCCACTGGCTTGACCGGCCGATTACCTACGGCAAGGGCCATGAAGTGGCCGACGCGATCTTCCCGGAAGGCCGTGAAATGCCGGATGCCCTGAAATTCTTCGGGGGCGCCGGTAAAGAGCACATGGAGAAATACGGCACGAAGATGGAAACCTTTGCCGCCATTCGCGCCAAGGCCAGTCGACATGCCGCCAACAACCCGTTGTCGGTGTTCAAGAAGGTGATTACCACCGAAGAAGTGATGGCCGACCAGGTGATTTTCCCCGGCGTCATGACCCGTCTGATGGCGTGCCCGCCGACCTGCGGAGGTGCCGCGGCCATCGTGGTTTCCGAGCGCTTCGCCAAGCAGCACGGCCTGCGTACCGATGTGTGCATCCTCGCCCAGGCGTTGGTGACCGATCAGCCAGCGGCCTTTGATCCGCCATCACTGATCAGCATCGTTGGTGTCGGCATGACCCGTCAGGCGGCCACAGAGGTGTACGAAAAAGCCGGCGTCGGACCGGAAGACATCCGTGTTTGCGAACTGCACGACTGCTTCGCCCATAACGAATTGCTGACCTACGAGGGCCTGGGCTTCTGCCCGGAAGGCGGGGCGGAGAAGTTCGTGATGGACGGCGACAATACATACGGCGGGCAAGTGGTGATCAACCCGTCGGGCGGCCTGCTGTCCAAGGGTCACCCGCTGGGTGCCACCGGCCTGGCCCAATGCTACGAGCTGACCCATCAACTGCGCGGCACCGCCGACAAGCGTCAGGTGGAGCATCTTGAGCACGCCTTGCAGCACAACCTGGGCCTGGGCGGCGCCGGCATCGTGACCCTGTTCGGTCGCGGCTGATGACACGGCGCGCCCGCTTGGGCGCGCCTTTTTCCCCTGATTGACAAAACTGACTGACAGGACTGCCTGACATGCCAGACAAGAGTCTGATCGGCCGCTCATTGGGCGTGACCCGCTGCGAAGTCGAAAAGGGTCGCCTGCGCTTTTTCGCCAAGGCCATCGGCGAAACCGACCCGGTGTACACCGATGAAAGCGCCGCCCGGGAGGCCGGCCACCGGTCGTTGCCGGTACCGCCCAGTTTCCTGATGTGCCTGGAAGCCGAAGGGCGTGATAGCGACCATATCGTGCAGGACATTTTCGAGTTCGATCTGGGGCGCATCCTCCATGCCGAACAGGGTTTCGAGTATCACGCCCTGGCCTATGCCGGTGACGTGCTGACTTTCGATACCCGGGTGGTGGATGTCTACGAGAAAAAGGGCGGGGCGCTGACCTTCGTGGTGCAGCAGACCCGTGTCACCAACCAGGAGGGTCAGCACATCGCTGATATCCGCTCGTCGCTCGTGCAGCGCTGAGGAGCCCGACATGAACGCAAATGATGTGCAGATCGGCTTCGAGCTGCCGCCCCTGACGTTACCGGCCATCAACCGCACCACGCTGGCGTTATATGCAGGGGCCTCGGGCGATCACAACCAGGTGCACATCGATCTGGACTTCGCCCGCAAGGCCCGCCAGCCCGATGTCTTCGCCCACGGCATGTTGTCGGTGGCCTACCTGGGGCGCTTGCTCACCGGCTGGGTCGCGCAACGGCAAATCCGCAGCCTGGCGGTGCGATTTACCGGCATCACCCAACTCGGGCACGTCCCCACCTGCCACGGCAAGGTGATCGAGCTGTTCGAGGTCGCCGGCGAGCCACGCGCGCGCCTGGCGATCCGCTGTGTCAACCAGTACGGCGACGAAAAACTCGTCGGCGAAGCCACCGTGGCGCTCATCTGAAGTAGCTCATCTGAAGTGCTTATCTGAACCCAACAAAAACAAGGAATAACCCGATGAAAAAACTCGAAGGCAAAGTCGCGCTGGTTACCGGTTCCGGGCGTGGCATCGGCCGTAGTGTCGCCCTGAAACTGGCCGGTGACGGCGCGCGCGTGGTGGTCAATGACCTGGACGCCGGCCCGGCCGAAGAAGTGGTGGCCGAGATCCGTGCCCTGGGTGGTGAGGCGGTGGCTTGCGTCGGCAGCGTCACGGCCGCCGATTTCGCCGATCGCTTCGTCAAGACCGCGGTCGACAACTACGGCGCCATCGACATCATCGTCAACAACGCCGGCTACACCTGGGACAACGTGATCCAGAAGATGAGCGACGAGCAGTGGTACGCGATCATCGATTGCCACATCACCGCGCCGTTCCGCATCCTGCGCGCCGCCCAGCCGATCATCAGTGCCATGGCCAAGAAAGAGGCCGCCGAAGGTCGCGTGGTCAATCGCAAGGTGGTCAACATCGCCTCGACGTCCGCTGGCGGCAACCCGGGCCAGGTCAACTACTCCACGGCCAAGGCTGGCGTGCTGGGCATGACCAAGTGCCTGGCCAAGGAATGGGGACGCATGAAGGTCAACGTCAACGCGGTTGCCTTCGGCCACATCGAGACCCGCCAGACCCAGCCGGTGGAGGGCGACCCGCACTTCATCAACATCGAAGGCCGGGAGATCAAGGTGGGCATCAGCCCGGCCATTGTCGAACAGTCCAAAAACATGATCCCGCTGGGGCGTCCGGGCAATACCGAAGAAGCGGCTGGCGCCGTGTATCTGTTTTGCATTCCGGAGTCGGATTACGTCAGCGGCCAGGTCCTGGTCTGCGGCGGTGGCCTGGGTAACGTCTGAGAACCGGGCGGGGCGTTGCGGCGCTCCGCCATCCTGGAGTGCATGGCCATGTCCGTACCCATTTCCGCTAACCCCAATCGGCGCCTGCTGCACACACGCAAAGTGGTGTGCAGCGGTTATGAACGCGATGACGGCCTGTTCGATATCGAAGGCTGCTTGCTCGATACCAAGGGCGTCGACACTCAATTTGCTTACGGAACGATTCCCGCCGATGGGGTGCTGCATTACATGCGCATCACCATGACCGTCGACCAGAACATGGTCATACGCCAGCTCAAGGCCGTTACCGACCAGGCGCCCACGCCCGTGTGCAGCCACATCAACCGAGCTTATGCGGCGTTGGTAGGGCTGCGCATCGGCGCCGGCTTCAAGAAGCGGGTGGCGGAGCGGGTTGCAGGGGTGAAGGGCTGTACCCATCTGACTGAAATGCTTGGCCCGATGGCGACCACGGCGATTCAGACGCTGGCCCCCATCATGCAAAAACGCCTGCGCCAGCGTGCCGCTGCCGATCCTGATTTCAAGATGCCGGCTCACTGGGTAATCGGCACCTGCCATGCCTACCACCCCGACGGCGATGCCGCGCGACGCGTCAATCAGTGGCGCCCCGGCGATGAGACTTCAAATGGCTGAAGAGGGCCATGCTCCGGGCGAGGAGCATGGCGGTTGAGTGCTTACTGTTCATCGACCTTCTGCGCCGCCGGTTTTCGGGCGGCGCGCCTGCGTTTCTCCGTCTCCGGCGCCTTGGCGTTGGTTGCATCGGCCGCCACGGCCTGCATTTGCTCGTAGGAATCCTTCAGGCACTGCGCGAGGAAGTCCGGGTCGGGTACCACGTTGGGTGAGCTGGTCAGCGAGATGAACATTTTTCCGCAGTAGCTGGTGGGGTTCCAGATCAGCGACAGGCCGTCGACCAGCGGGCCGACACCGCACCAGTACACAAGTTTGGCGCCGAGCATGTAGAGCGGAACATTGGGTCCCGGGACGTTGGTCACCATGCAGTTGTGCAACACCACCGGGCCCTTGCCGCCCATGCCCATCAACGTTGCCAGGCGACCGGCGAGACCGAGGGTGGCAGGGGGCGCGAATTTCTGCAGGTTGGTCAAATCGCTGGCACCGACCGCATTCTGGATCGCCTTGGATTGCGAAGTGGCGGCCTGCAGCGCCTGGAGTCGCTCGACCGGGTCTTCGATGTCCGTGCGCAGGGGAAAGGTGAGCATCGACACGGTATTGCCGGCGGCGACGGATTCATTGCCCTGGCGGGTGTTGACCGGTGCGAGGGTCACCAGCGATTTCTCCGGCAGTTCATCCTTGGCCATCAGGTAGCGGCGCATCGCCCCGCCGACCAGGGCCAGCACGGCGTCGTTGACCGTCGCGCCGGGCACCAGGTTCTTGATCTGTTTCACCACGGCAAGATCCAGGGTGACCGAATCCCAGACCCGACTGGACGTGACGTCGCTGTTGAACCGCGTGCGCGGTGCACCTCCTTCGGAACTCAGCACTGAACGCGCCATTTTGCGCAGGCTGGCGACCGTAAGCCTGGGCAACACGCGGGCCAGTGGCAGGGCCATGCGCGCGGAGGCGGAAATGTTGTCGGTGAGCATGCGGCTGACGGTGTCCAGCAGGCCCCAGCGCAGCGGCGAGCTGGCTGCCGCCGGCTTGTGGCCAACCACGGGGGAGGGTTTGCCTTGCTCACCGGCCAGATCATGCAGCGCCCAGGTCAGCTCCGCTGCCGCGGCGCCGTCCATCGCGGCATGGTGCGATTTGGTCAGGATCGCAAAGCTGCCCTTGGGAATGCCCTCGATGTTGTCCAGGCCCTCGATCACGTACATCTCCCAGGGCGCCCGGGACAGGTCCACCGAGCGGGCGTGGATGCGTGACACCAGAATGCAGAACTGGCGCCAGTCGCCCGGCTTGGGCAGGGCGAAATGGCGGACATGGAAGTCGATGTCGAACAGATCGTCTTCCACCCAATAGGGATAACCGAGACCGAAGGGCACCTGGACGATCTTGCGCTTGAACACCGGCGAGACGTCGAGGCGGTCCGAGATGTGGTGGACGATCTCCCGAAAGCCGAGGCGTTGCCCCTCTGCCGTGGACTGATCGTAGATGTAGATCATCGTGCAGTGCGACGCGGCATGCGGACGATCGACTTTCAGGAACAGGGCGTCTTGCCCGCTGAGTTTGCTCATCGTTGAGGCTCTCGCAAGGTGTTGGAGGTTGGCTGGCAGATTCGTCGATCTGCCTGCGCCCCGTCCCCCTGCGAATGGGGGGCATGAGCTGCCACTGTGGTCTTTATGCTGGAGGCTATCGGAGGGTCCCGTGCGCGCCGCCTTGGTGTACACGCAGATCCCCGCCCGGGGAGGGGATCAGCGTGTGGCGTGAAGAGCAGTGCGTGAGTGAGGAGGGGCCAGGCAATTCACACAGCCCCTGGTGGGAGCGTTTGTCCGAAGACTTCTGGCGCCAGGGCGATGGTACCGAGCTGGATGCCCGACACCGCCTGAAGATCCACGGCAGCGCCGCGATCGAGCGGGTGATGCGCACGTCGCTGTCGGCCACGGTGGCGGCGTCCGCGCTGGCGACGCTGGGCAAACCTGGCCGTGTGCAGCGCGAGTTCGACGCACTGCGCTTCTACGAACCGCTGGCGCGCGCGGGGGACGCGTCGCAAGTATTCCTGCCACCGCCTGAGGGCATTGTCATGTCGGAACGCGCGTTGCCCGGCAAGGACATTCGCCGTTTTCAGCTGCGTTTTTCCAGCCCGTTCAAACCACTCAATCCATTCGCACGCCCACAGTTCGAGGCCATGCAGCGCAATGCGTACGCCCATGCCCAGCACTGGTGCCATGGCGACCGGCCGCGACCGACATTGATCGTCATCCACGGTTTCGCTGCCGACCCCCATTGGCTCAATGCCCATGCCTTGAAGCTGGCCGGGTTCTATCGCCGGGGCTACGACATCCTGCTGTTCACCTATCCGCACCACGGCCAGCGCGCCGAGCACGGCGACTGGTTCAGCGGCCAGGGTCTGTTTGGCAGCGGGCTGGTGGCCTTCAACGAGGCGCCGCTGCATGCGATCCATGACCTGCGGGTGTTCATCGACTATCTACAGAGGCGCGGTGTCGAGCAGATTGGCGTGACGGGGATTTCTCTCGGCGGATACACCGCAGCGTTATTGGCAGCCGTTGATGACCGCCTGGACTGGTGCGTGCCGATTGTGCCCGCCGTCAGCCCGGTGGATGTGTTCCTTGAGTGGCAGCCCACGGGATTACTGTTGTCGCGGCTGATGCGCAGCCAGGGCATAGGCGTGGCCGAGATGCGCGGGTTATTGGCCGTGCACAACCCGCTGACCTACGCCCCGCGCCTTGAAGGGGAGCGCATGCTGATCGTCGGTGGTGCCGGGGACCGGGTGACCCTGCCACGTCACCTGCGGCTGCTGCACGGGCACTGGCCGGGAAGCGCGTTGCACTGGTTTCCCGGCAACCACATTCTCCACCTGGGTCGTGGCGAGTATCTGGCACGGATGGGCGCATTGATGGACCGCTGCTCCGGTCTGTATACCCCCTCGACATGAGGGGGCATTCCTTGCGCCGAGGCAGGTGACCATCTGTGCACTGCAGCAAGGCGCTACAGGCCCGTTAGAAGGACATCCACGTGAACAAAAACACAATAAAACGCGTTGTCATGGTTGCATGGCTGGCAATGCTCTCCCAGGCGCAACTGTCGATTGCCGATCCGCTGACGCCGGCCGAAGCCCGGATCATCGCCAAGCAAGCCTACATTTACGGCTTTCCCCTGGTGGACAACTACCGCGTCCAGTACACCTATTTCCAGGACCGGCAGCATCCGGAATACAAGGCACCCTGGAATACCCTGCACAACACGGCGCGCATCTACACCCCTGACGACAAGGCCTATCCGACACCCAACGCCGATACGCCGTACTCGCAACTTGGCGCGGACTTGCGTACGGAACCCTTGGTGCTGACCCTGCCGGCCGTGGAGGAGGGACGCTATTACTCGGCACAGTTTGTCGATGCCTACACCTATAACTTCGGCTATGTCGGCAGTCGTACCACCGGTAATGGCGGTGGTCATTTCCTGCTGGCCGGACCTGATTGGCAAGGCACGGTACCGCCGGGTGTCGACCGGGTCTTTCGCTCCGAAACCCGGTTTGCCTTCGTCTTTTACCGCACCCAGCTGGAGGGGCCGGGCGACCTCGATAACGTCAAACGGATACAGGCCGGCTACAAGGTCCAGCCACTTTCCGCGTTCCTCGGCCAGCCAGCGCCTGTAGCGGCGCCCCCGGTGGATTTCCTGGTACCGCTCAGCGCCGAAGCAGAAAGAAGCAGCCTGGCGTTCTTCAACCAGTTGAACTTCGTCCTCGGCTTCTGCCCGATACACCCCTCGGAAACCGGGCTGATGCAGACGTTTGCAAAGCTGGGTGTAGGCCCGGGACTGACCTTTGATGAGCAGGCCTTGCCCGAGGACATCCGTGAGGCCATCAAGGCCGGTATTGCCGATGCCTGGAAGGAGTTCGAGGCGCTGGGTCAAAAGGTCGCCCGAGGAGAGGTGTCTACCTCGCGCTTCCTCGGCAGCCGCGAGTATCTGGGCAGCAACTACCTGTACCGCATGCGGGCGACCGTCACCGGCCTTTATGGCAATGACCGGGAGGAAACCCTCTATCCACCGTTCTACCTCGACGCCGGCGGACAGAAACTCGACGCCTCCCAGCATCGCTACACCCTGCGTTTTGCACCGGGCCAGTTGCCGCCGGTCAACGCCTTCTGGTCGTTGACCCTGTACGACGCCCAGCGGTTGCTGGTGGCCAACCCGTTGAACCGTTACCTGATCAATTCGCCGATGCTGGGCGATCTCAAGCGCGACGCCGATGGCGGCATCACCTTGTACATCCAGCACCAGCAGCCTGTGGGTGAACAACTGGCCAACTGGTTGCCTGCGCCCGACGGGCCTTTCTATATCGCTGGCCGCCTGTATTGGCCCAAACCCGAAGCCTTCGACGGTCGTTGGCAAGCACCGAAGGTTCAGCGCGCCGATTGAATCCGTTCTCCAGAAACTCCACAGGATGCAGACCATGCAGATGTTAAAGGCACCGATATTTGCGCTCGCTCTTATCGCACCGCTGTGCTTCGGTACGGTGGCCCGGGCAATGACCACGGCCGTCACGGCGGATAACTTCGTGCGCGCCGAGTCCGACAAATTCTTCTCCCGGGTCGTCGGCCGGGGCGGGTTCGGCAAATTCGTGCACAACCGCGAACTGGTGCCTGTCGACAGTCAGGTCGTGATCCGTCCGAACCGCGACACCCTGTATTCATCGGCGGTGTTCGACCTGGAGGCAGGACCGGTGACCGTCACGCTGCCCGATGCCGGCCAGCGATACTTTTCGATGATGGCTATCAGCGAAGACCAGTACACCCAACCGTTGATGTACAAGCCCGGCCAATATCACTTCACCCGCGAGGCCATCGGTACGCGCTATGTGCTGTTGGGTGTGCGCACGCTGGTAGACCCGGCTTCGGCCCAAGACATGCAACGCGGCCAGGCGCTGCAAGACCGGATCACCGTCGACCAGCCCAATGGCCCGGGGCAGTTTGAGGTGCCGCAATGGGACCCGGCCCGCCTGGATGAGATACGCGCTTCGTTGCTGAAAGTGGCGGCGACGGTGCCGGATTCCCGGGGAATGTTCGGCAAACCCGCCGAAGTCGACCCTGTACGCCATTACATCGGCAGTGCCTCTGCCTGGGGAGGCAACCCCGAGCAAGACGCTTACTACCTCAATGTGACACCAGCACGAAACGATGGCGCCACCCGATACAGCCTGAAGGTCAAGGATGTGCCGGTCGATGCGTTCTGGTCGATCAGCGTGTACAACGCGGCCGGCTACTTCGAGCGCAATTCGCAGAATCGCTACACCCTCAACAGCCTCACCGCAAAACGCGAAAGCGACGGCAGCATTGCCGTGCAATTCGGTGATTGCGAGGGTGCAGTCGTCAACTGCTTGCCGGTGACTGCGGGGTGGAATTACATGGTGCGCCTGTATAAACCGCGTGCGAATGTGCTGGATGGCAGCTGGCAATTTCCCCAGGCCGTGCCTGCCGGGTGATTTGGGGGGAGGGCCTTTATTCAAGGATGAAGGCCTCCTCAAGCATCGTTTTCAGACCTCTTGCTTCAGCAGATTGTTTCACCCAACACAATTAAGCCATGACATCCGTGCTTGTTCTCTAGTTGCTCCCGGATGGCGAGACTGACTCCCATGAGCATTGGCCCATTTCGGGCCGATGCGTTGTCCAGCCCGGGAGTCCCATATGATTGATGTCACTCATTCCTGCGACGGTCACCTTTGGTTGGACACGCCAGCCATGACCACGAGCGAATTCGAAGGCGGTTTCCTGCTGCCCCAACTGATGGGGGCCCTGGCCAGCGAATCCATCGCGGCGCCTGTCCCGCTTAGTTTCAATACGCATCAGAACAAGACTTCGGTCCTGACACTGAGCGCGGCGCTTTTGCGAGCACTGAAACTTCGTTTTTCGCCCCTTTAACGACATTCAACAGCACTTGTGTCGTGGTGCCTTGCAGAGCATTGAGATGATCTACGACTTCGATTTATTTGTAATTGGTGCCGGCTCCGGCGGTGTGCGAGCAGCGCGGTTTGCCGCGGGATTCGGTGCGAAAGTGGCAGTGGCGGAAAGTCGCTACCTCGGTGGCACCTGCGTCAACGTCGGTTGCGTACCGAAAAAGCTGTTGGTCTACGGGTCACATTTTGCCGACGACTTTGAGCAGGCCGAGGGCTTTGGCTGGACGGCCGGCAAGGCCCGATTCGACTGGGAAAAACTGATCGCCAACAAGAACTGTGAGATCGAGCGACTCAACGGCATTTACCGCAAGCTGCTGGTCAACGGCGGCGTCACGCTGCTTGAAGGTCATGCGCGACTGGCCGATGCGCATCATGTGGACATCAATGGACAGCGTTTCAGCGCCGAACGCATTTTGATTGCCACAGGCGGCTGGCCACACATTCCGGATATCCCAGGCCGCGAGCATGCCATCACCTCGAACGAGGCGTTTTTTCTCAAGCAGTTGCCCAAACGCGTACTGGTGGTCGGTGGCGGCTACATCGCCGTCGAGTTCGCCGGGATCTTCAACGGCCTGGGCGCCGATACGAGCCTGCTGTATCGCGGCGATCTGTTTCTGCGTGGGTTTGATCAATCGGTTCGCACGCATCTGGTCGAAGAGCTGACCAAGCGCGGACTGCAACTGCAATTCAACACCGACATCGTGCGGATCGACAAACAGGCAGACGGCAGCCTGCTGGCGACGCTCAACGACGGCCGTCAACTGGAGGCCGACAGCATTTTCTACGCCACGGGTCGGCGGCCGATGCTCGATAACCTGGGGCTGGAAAATACCCGGGTCACGCTCAATGAGCGGGGATACATCGACGTCAATGACCACTTCGAAACACGCGAACCCTCGATTCTGGCGCTGGGTGATGTGATTGGCCGTGTGCAACTGACGCCGGTTGCGACGGCGGAGGGCATGGCGGTTGCGCGGCGGCTGTTCAAGCCTGAGCAATACCGCCCAGTAGACTACCGCCACATCCCCACGGCGGTCTTCAGCCAGCCCAATATCGGCACCGTTGGCCTGACCGAGGCGCAAGCGCTGGAAAACGGGCACAAGGTTGTGGTGTTCGAGAGCCGCTTCAAACCAATGAAACTGACCCTCACGCAGTCGTCCGAGCAGACGTTGATGAAGCTGGTGGTGGATGCCGTGACCGATCGGGTCCTGGGCGCGCACATGGTGGGGGCCGATGCCGGAGACATCATCCAGGGGCTGGCGATCGCGCTGAAAGCGGGCGCCACCAAGCGCCTGTTCGATGAAACCATCGGCGTGCACCCGACCTCGGCGGAAGAGTTCGTGACCTTGCGTACACCGGTCTCAGGCAGATAACGGCAGGCCGACGAAGCACCATCACCCACCTTTGGAGTCTTCTTGCACCGATAGGGTCCAGAGCGGATATACAATGCACGCATAAGCAATTCCTATAGAAGGAAACTCTCATGCTGCTCAGACATCTGCGCTATCTGCTGGCCGTCGCGGATAACGGGGGCTTCACCCGCGCCGCGGAGGCCCTGCATGTTTCCCAGCCGACCTTGTCACAGCAGATCCGGCAACTGGAGGAAACTCTCGGCGTCGTTTTGTTTGACCGAACTTCACGCACCGTGAAACCGACCGATGCGGGCGAGGCCTACATCGAGTGCGCACGTCGCGTGCTGGTGGAGTTGGCGGCGGGCAAGCGAGCACTGCATGACGTGAAGGATCTGTCCCGTGGCACCCTGCGCCTGGCGATGACACCGACGTTCATGGCGTACCTGGTCGGGCCGCTGATACGCGATTACACCGCGCATTATCCGAATATCCATCTGGAGATTTTCGAGCTGTCGATGGATGAGATCGAGGACGGGCTGGCAGAGGATTCGCTGGACATCGCGATTGCCTTTGATCAGGTCAGAAATGCCGACATCGAATCGATCCCCGCTTTCATCGAAACCCTGGGGCTGATGGTCGGCCGCGATCACCCGTTGTACGAGTGCAAGACGCCGTTGTCTGCGCAGCAGGTGGCGCAGTTGGAATTTGCGCTGCTGACAACGGACTTCGTCACTCGCGTCTGTATTGATGAGTACTTTGCCAGGACGAAGATCACGCCCAAGGTGGTGATCGAGGTCAACTCGGTCAATACGCTGCTGGAGGTGATTCGGCACACGGCGGTCGCCACCATTCTTCCGGAACCTATCGCCACCCAGGATCGCGCCCTGCGCAAGATCGCGTTGACGCACGAGGGGCCTCGCCGCGGGGCTGCGTTGCTGCGGCGCAAGAACAACTACCACAGCGCGGCGTCAGTGGCCTTTATGGACTTGATGTTGGGCATGTCGGCGAGTCAGTAGGGCAAGCTTTTCAGCGCACTGGTGTTGATCATTACGCCCAGTGAAATGCTGGATTGTATTTGCTGGTCATTCCGCTGTTTATTTGAGCAGGGGAAGATGGCGCCATCGACGCGATGACCGCTTCGAACCTCGAACAGCAATCGGAGAACACCATGTCCCAGCAAGCCATCAAACTGTATCGCCACCCTTTGTCCGGTCACAGCCATCGGGTCGAATTGATGCTGTCCCTGCTTGGTCTGCCGACCGAATCGGTTTTCGTGGATCTGATGAAGGGCGAACACAAGTCACCTCAATTCCTGGCCCTCAACCGTTTTGGCCAGGTGCCGGTGATCGATGACAACGGCACTGTCCTGGCAGACTCCAACGCCATCCTGGTGTATCTCGCCGCCAAATATGGCAAGGGCCAATGGCTGCCTAGCGATCCGACCGAGCAAGCCAATGTCCAGCGCTGGCTGTCTGTGGCCGCCGGCCAAATCAATTCAGGGCCTGCCACCGCTCGCTTGATTACCGTGTTTGGTGCCGGTTATGACGCGCAAGACGCCATCAAGCGTTCCCACGCCTTGCTCGAGGTGATGGAAGACGAACTGGGTAACAGTCGATTCCTGGCCGGCGATAAACCGACCATCGCCGATGTCGCCGCCTACACTTACGTGTCCCACGCACCGGAAGGTAACGTTTCGCTGGCGGACTACCCGAACGTCCGTGCCTGGCTAGGCAGCATCGAAGCGCTGCCGAACTTTGTGGGCATGCAGCGTACCGCCAAGGGGTTGCAACAGGCTTGACTCAATCCTCTGGAGCTTGCCGGGAGCGTGCTCTCGGCAAGCTTCGTTTCATTGTTGCTCGGCTGTCAGACAGGGTCGCCTATGGATCGCTTTCAGGAAATGCAGATTTTCATGGCTGTCGCTGACGAGGAGGGCTTTGCCGCTGCCGCTCGCCGCCTGAATATCTCGCCTCCCAGTGTGACCCGCGCCATCGCTGCGATGGAAGATCGTATCGGCACGCAACTCCTTTCCCGAACCACTCGAAGCCTGCATCTGACCGAAGCAGGGCAACGTTATCTGGAGGATTGCCGGCGGATTCTCAGTGAAGTCGAGGAGGCGGAGGAGGCCGCTGCCGGCAGCTATTCAATACCGTGCGGGCATTTGACGGTGACGGCGTCGGTGCTGTTTGGCGAGTTGTACATCGCACCGCTGCTGGCCGAGTACGTGGACCAGTTTCCTTCAGTACACCTCAACGCGCTGCTGGTGGATCGTGTCGTCAGCATGTCTGACGAAAATATTGATGTCGCGATACGCATCGGCCATTTGCACGAGAGCAATCAGCACGCGATCAAAGTGGGTGAAGTACGGCAGGTCATTTGTGGCACCCCCGAATACTTCGAACGTAACGGCAGGCCGCGTCATCCCGGTGAGTTGAGCGGCGCCAATATTGTCATGTCGTCAGCCAGCCACTTGCTGAGCGATTGGCAATTTGTCCGTGACGGCAACGAACTGAGTTTTCGCTTTGAACCGCGCCTGGTGGTGACCGCGAATCAGGCTGCAATCAATATTGCCAGCCTGGGCTGGGGCATCACGCGGGTGTTGTCCTATCAGGTGGCCAAACAGGTCGCGGCGGGTGAGTTGGAGTTGGTGCTGGAGGATTTTGAACCGCCCGCGCTGCCCATTCAGGTGGTCTACCTGAAGAGCGCCAGAATCCCAGCCAAAGTCCGTACCTTTGTGGATTTCCTCGCTGATCGGCTGGGCAAGGATGCAGCGCTCAAGGCCGTGGCCAAGGGCACGGCCTGATGGATCGCTATCATGAAATGCTCATGTTCGAAGCGTTATCGCAAACAGCGAGCCTTGCCTCGGCAGCGCGGCGTCTTGATGTATCCGGTCCTACGGTGGTACGTGCGATTGCGCGCCTGGAGCAGCGATTGGGCGTGGCGCTGTTGGAGCGCAGCACGCGCGGGGTTGTGCTGACCGAGGCCGGTGCGGCGTTCATGGCCGATTGCTCGCGCATCCTCAGGCAGGTCGATGAGGCCGAGGCGTCAGCCAAAGGCTCGCACACACAGGCACAAGGCAGTCTCACGGTGCTGTTGCCGCTGCTGTTCAGTCGATATGTCATGACGCCCTTGCTGTCGAGCTACATGGGGCTGTATCCCGAAGTCAAAGTCTTCGCTCAGTACCACGATCGTTTTCCGAACATGAACGAGGAGGGGATCGACGTGGCGGTGCTGGTCGGTCATCTGCCAGGTTCGTCTTTGATCGCACGACAGGTTGGCCATGTACGTTCGATGGTCTGCAGCAGTCCCGCTTATCTGGCCCGTCACGGTGAGCCCAAAGTACCGCAAGACTTGAGAAACCATCGCCTGGTTGCCACGCACGCCTTTCGAGACAAGGTGCAGTGGGACTTTCAGCAGGACGGTGAGTTGAGTCAGCTCAAGGCCCGGACCAGGATAAGTTGCGCGACGATCCAGGCGGCCATCGATGCTGCCGCCAATGGCGCAGGGATTACTCGCTGCCCGAGCTATCCGTTGCACGAGTATTTGAGCAGTGGGCGATTGCGCCGCGTGTTGCAGCGCTACGAATTGCCGGCGCTGCCGGTAAACGTCGTATACCGCGAAGGGCGCAAGGCCTCGATGCGGGTGCGCAGTTTCGTCGACCACATTGTCGACGGCCTGCGCGAACATCCAGCCCTGCAGTTGGACGCTCTCTGAGCGAAATGCACGGGCATTTCAGCGGGTGAAATGGTGGATTGCATTTTGTGGTCGTTCTCACCCTGGCAGTGAAAGTGGACCATGAGCCCACTTTCACTTCCATTTGCCACACCCGATCGTGATGGGTACGAGACGCCGCAAGTGCCCTGACCCCGATCGCCCAATTTTCAATCGACTTTCTATCAAGGTAACCGTATGACTCAAACAGCACTCATCGTCGTTGACATCCAGAATGACTACTTTGCCGGTGGCAAATGGGAACTCAATGCCACTGACGTCGCCGCAGACAATGCAGCTCGCGTGATTGGCGCAGCACGTGAAAGGGGAGACCTGGTCGTCCATATCCGCCACGAGACGCTGGCCCCCAATGCACCGTTTTTTGTCCCGGGCACTGACGGCGCGCAACTGCACGAAAAGGTGCGAAATCTCGCGGACGAGTTGGTCATCGTCAAGCATTTCATGAACCCGTACCGCGAAACCGAACTGCTGGATGTGCTTGAGCACAACGACATTGAACGGGTCACCGTGGTCGGGAACATGAGTCACATGTGCATTGATGCGGTCACCCGTGCGTCTGACGACTTCGGGTTTGAGACCACGGTGATTCATGATGCCTGCACGACCCACGACCTGGAGTTCAACCACGTCAAGGTACCTGCGCCACTTGTGCACGCGGCTTTCATGGCGGCTCTCCAGTTTGGTTACGCCAAGGTGCTGAGCACTGATGAGTATGTGGCCGAACCTGGTCCGGGCCTGCGCTGAGCGGGGAGCCAATACGTCCCTCTGGCAAGGCCTGCAAGCAACGTGCACCTGATTACGACTACGTAGAGGTGATCATGAGTCAGACCAATGAGCCGGGCGCATCGCCCTGGCATGAAGGTGAGTTGCGATTGCAGGAAAGCGTGGGCGTCGCCGAGGTCATGGAGGCGAACGGGCGCAGGGTCATACGCGACTACATGCCGGACCAGCACCGATTGTTCTACAGCCAACTGCCTTATTTGGTACTCGGCGCCGTTGATGATCAAGGCATGCCCTGGGCGACGCTACTGGAGGGGCCACCGGGCTTCGCTCATTCTCCCGATCCTCGGGTGTTGCAAATCGATTGCCTGCCGGCCCGGGGTGACCCGGTCCGGCAGGCGATGAAGGAGGGGAGTGCTGTCGGCCTGCTCGGCATTGACCTGAAGACGCGAAGGCGCAATCGCATGAACGGAAACATCAGTACCGCCGTCCCCGGCGGTATTGCCGTTTCTGTGGTGCACTCTTTTGGCAACTGCCCACAGTACATCCAGCTACGTACCGTCGATCCCGTCAGACTCGGCCACGCCTCAATGGATGCCGAGCCCGAACGCCTCAATGAACTCGATGACGCCGCGCGAGCGACGATCAACAGGGCCGATACCTTTTTTGTGGCCAGCTACCTGGACCTGGACGGCGATGCCAGCCGACGTTCGGTCGATGTCTCCCATCGTGGCGGCAACCCGGGGTTTGTGAGGGTTGAAGGCAATGTGCTGACCATCCCCGATTTCGCCGGCAATCTGCATTTCAATACCCTGGGCAATTTTCTGCTCAATCCACGGGCCGGGTTGATCTTCATTGATTTCGAAACGGGTGATGTCCTTCAGGTTGCCGGACATGCCGAAGTCATTCTCGAGGGACCTGAGATTGCTGCGTTCCAAGGCGCGGAGCGGCTCTGGACATTAACCGTGGAGCACGTCGTTCGACGTCATGCCGTGCTGGCCCTGCGTTGGCAGTTCGAAGGTTTTTCGCCCAACAGCCTCATGACCGGAAGCTGGGAGCAAGCCGCGGGCCGTTTGCAGGCTGACGCTTTGCGCGATAAATGGCGACAGCTGCGCGTGACGCGCATCGTTGACGAAAGCAGCAACATTCGCTCGTTCTACTTTGAGCCGAATGACGGTGCCGGGCTGCCTCGGTTCGACGCGGGCCAGCACTTGCCGATCCGGATTTGCCTGGCCGAAGGTGAGGTCCCTCTGGTCAGGACCTACAGTCTGTCGAGCGCGCCTTCTGACAGTTTTTTCCGCATCAGTGTGAAACGTGACGGCCTGATCTCATCGCATTTGCATGACCGTGTTCAGGTCGGAGATCTGATCGAGGCCCGAGCCCCGCAGGGGCGCTTCACCGTGCAAGCCGAAGAGTACCGGCCGCTGGTGCTGTTGGCCGCAGGGGTAGGGGTGACGCCCATGCTCTCGATGCTGCGCGAGGTGATTTATCAAGGGGAGCGCATCCGCCGTACGCGACCGACCTGGTTTGTTCAGAGTGCGCGCAGTCTGTCCGAGCTGGCGTTTCGTGACGAGCTGTACGAATTGGCGACCCGCGCCAAGGACAAAATCCGTGCGCTACGGTTGCTCAGTCAGCCGGAAACACAGGCTCGCGCGGGTGAGGATTACGAGTTGGCGGGACGCATCGACATCGATCTGCTCAAAGCCTTGCTGCCGTTTGATGACTATGACTTTTACCTGTGTGGTCCCGGCCCGTTTACTCAAGCGGTATACGATGGCCTGCGTCATTTGCGCGTTGGCGATGATCGTATCCACGCGGAGACGTTTGGACCTTCGACCCTGGTTCGTCAACGCGATCAACTGACCCCGGCCGTCGAGCAAGTGCCGGCGGCAAGCAGTCCGGTCAAAGTGTTGTTTACGGCATCGGCCAAGGAAGCAAGGTGGGAGCCCGGAGGAGGGAGCCTGCTGGAGCTGGCCGAGAGTCGAGGCTTGAGCCCGGACTTCAGCTGTCGGGGCGGATCCTGCGGGACCTGTCGGACGAAATTGGTCAGTGGCCAAGTGCACTATCTGAACTTGCCGGCGGAGATGCCGGCCGAGGGGGAAGTGCTGATTTGCTGTGCGGTGCCGGCGCAAGGCAAGGAAGATGATGCCCCCCTTGTGTTGGAACTGTGAGTGGCGCCATTTCATCGGTCCCGGGGCTTTGCACACATGACGAGGTGCAAAGGCTGGAGTTTATGCGCGATGAAGAAAGGCGGCGAGTGGCTGACTACATGCCTTTTGAGCGATAAAAGTTAACTAAACTAAATAGATGTTTAGTTGAGTTATGGTCGCTATTGCAACTAAACTCTACAAACAAACAAACAAACAAACAAACAAACAAACAAACAAACAAACAAACAAACAAACAAACAAACAAACAAACAAACAAACAAACAGCACTGAGCTGGCTAACGTGCCTAAGAACCCACCTCAAAGTTCTTGCTAAGAGTTTGATAGTGCTGACCAATTTCGATGAAGTAACTTCATGCAGGCGATTGGTGCCCCTCCAAAACACCTCAGTGAAACGGAGTTCATGCTCGAGTCGTAACTAACAACTTTGCCGTTTTGGTCCAGCAAATTTCCCCGACTGGCTTTTAAAAGTGCGTGTCCCGCAACGACATCATGAGCTGACACAGGGTAGAGCGATACAGCGCAGACACCGTCACCAGCGGCTACCCGTGCAAGCCGGTAGGCGATACTGGGCATGGCGTGGTATTGCCCAGGTGAACATAGTTTTTCATTGGCTTCGGGCCTGGTCACTGCAGCTGCGCTCACCATGACCAAATCTCCAACCTCTAAATCTCTTTGGCTTAGATCTACGTCTACTGGCTGGCCATTTCGCAATAGCTGAGGCAAACCCTCAGCCCAAGCGAGGCAGTCCTTACCACGATCATCTGTTATCGGTGCGTAAACCACACCTAGAACTGGGATCGAATTTCGCAGTAACCCGACAGAAATTGATGAGCCCTTAATGCCTCTTAAGAAATCACTTGTGCCATCGTTTGGATCGATTACCCAGCACCACGGATGGCCAGTTAATACGTGTCCCGTTTCCTCCCCCCAAAAATCACAATTTAGCAATTGCAGTAGGGGATCGCGCAGGCGCTCCTCTATCTCGATATCCACATCTGCCTTATCGCCCTGACCACGTACTCCAGAGGGCCTTTGCCATTCGGCGATCAGTAGTTCACCAGCAAGTGTCACCTCGGCTACCACACACTCAAGCAGCGTAAATAGGTTGATGTTCTCCACAAAGGTTCTCCAATTGGCAGATCACAAAACAAAGGAAAGAGAACTACGGACAACTAGCGCTGCCATCGTCTCGTTGCAGCAGTATCGGCCCCACCAGTTCGGCGATCAATCTAGCGCCCTACAGCGCAGGATGCGAAAATTCCACGACACGTAGTAGTACCTCATCGGCATCAGTCGTAGCGCCTGCGATAATCCCTTTCGGCAGTCGGCTGGAGCCAGTCAGCGAACCAGAAGCGGCCAATCCCATTGCGGAGCGTCACTGATTATTTCGGGACGATGAAACTGGGCTAGCCATTGGTGAAGCTCCATCGAAGCTTGATCCAACTTTCTGCCATGATCCTCTGGATTCAGAGGGGGAAGGAGGACGCTCCGGTAGTCTTTAGATACATTTTTCTATTTTTTACCTATTCCTCCGAATTAAAGTGAGCCACTTAAAAATGAAATGTAGATGTGAGAAATAAAAAGACAGACAATTCAAGGAGCTAGATCAAGACTCCATTCTTTTAAAACTGTAATGACATCAACCCGCAAATACCACAGCTTCGCTGCGGCCCGAATTTATTGGGTGGATAGCCACAGGCGATTACGATCCGCGGATCAAAATGCATTCGACAGAGGATTTCAGTTTCCATTTTTTAAGAACGCTTTTTGGAGACTGCTTTGAGTTAGGCAAGTCCGTTGTGACCTAGAGAGTGACTAAATGATTGAAATTCTAGTCATTACACATTTTTCTGGAGGTTTTCCATTTATTGGTGAAAGTGCTCCGAACTAAAAGTTTGAAAAACTTAAATAATATTATATTACAAAAAACAATAATTTATAAGTTGACTCTGATGCGTGACGTTAAGTTTGTTAAATTAATTAGTTCGCTATTTTAGAAGAAAATTATTGAAGTGGAGACCATATGAACCAAAAATTTGAAGCGGAGACCAGCATTTAAACACGTTTCTGTTCAAGTCATAGTCGAATGATATATAGGTGGTGTTTTATGAATGTGCGCCAACAAGTGAAGGGAGATAGGCAGTCAGTGATCGCCAACGCGTGTAAGCTATCACCTATCAATGTCGAAGTATTTTTTCGTTGTTCCCAGACTTGAATGTCCAGCGATCCGATTGATTGTTAGGAACTCGCTGCCATCTTCAGCAAGGTTTCGTAGATGAGTGTGACGAAGCCAATAGGCTGATGCCTGTTTTAACAATCCCGCGAGATGATGAGCACCCTCAAGCTGCGCAAGGGCAGCAGCATTCTTCATAATGGCGGAAATACAATTAGTCATCGCGCTGCAGCTTAGTCTCTTGTACTTGCTGTTAGCCGTTACCAATAAAGGCGTGTCTTCGTCTTTTTGGATTTTTTCTGGTAAATTGAAGGTAGTCCTGTATACGGCCAGTTCGTCGAGAAACATTTGTGAAATAGGAATGACCCTGGTCGTTTTCCCACTTCGAGATATGGTTATCTGACCGGTTTTCTGGTTAATTGCATGCATATTTGATGTTTCAGCTTCAAAAGGTGTGATAGCAGTTGTATAAAATAAGGTGATCATGAAGCTATTTCTTACGCGCTTTCTTTGATTGCTATCGCTACCTACAGCCTTGTAAATAAAATAAATAGCACCGTCAGCAAGTAAACGTACTTCTAGGGGAGGTGCCGGTAAATTTAGATTGGTTGCCTCATTAATCGGATTCTCTGTAATAAAACTCATTGTCCTCATCCATTTGAATAGATTTGACAAAACGAGAATAGTTAGTCGCTTGGAGTTTGCGCCCAATGGACCCGCGAAAGGGCGCCAACGAGAGTCATGCCGCGGCCATTTCGTTTTTGAAACCCAGTTGTCCTCTGGTTCCGGTGCCCCCGTAAAACTTATGTACTGCTCAATATCGTTATTGGTCAATTTATTTAAACGCTTGCTAAGTATAAAGGCACAATAAAAAACAAGACGCTCACCCTCTTTGCGTTTAGCTCGTTTAGTGCCCTTATTGCTGGATGAAGTCTCAACCCACATAGCGACGATCTCTGAGTCGCTGAAGGCAATTGTCTCATTGGATCTGCCTTTGAATGAATGGAGCGTGGAGAGATTGCTTTCAACATTCGCTGGATGAAAGGCCGATAGAAAGCGTGTAGCGTTAAAGGCGAAATCATCATTTTTTTCTGTTGGAGGCATGGAGCACGCTCCGAGCGATGGCATTGCTTGTAAAACTCAATACAAGTGAGCATAGCAGTTAAATAAAGTTTATTTAGGTATGTCCCCTTTCTAGGTCTGCGAGGGCGGTGTGTAAATATTTTGAAACAATGCATAACACGTATGTGCAACACTAAATCTAACAGATTTAATATTGTGTCTTAGAGTATTGGTGTTGGGCTGTTTCCTTGGGCTAAGTCGCTGGGTTTTTCACTGCTAGGTTCGGAGGTGAGGGAGTGTTAGTTGGTGGGTGAGGAAATTAAAAATCATATAATACAAATGCTTAGAGTTTCTTATTCAAATTTCAACATTTGGAAAAGGTGTGTTATTGCAATATGGTATTTTGTTCGGGTATTTATTCATAGTACCAGTGAAGGGGACATTTTTTTCGAGGTTAAGTTGTCATGGAGCTGAAGGGAGGTGAGGTTAAGCTCCTCGTGGAGAAAACCGTACAAATGCGGGCGCGCGACTCGTTGTATATGCGCTACCGCAGAAGAGGGCAAAAAAAAAGCAATCTGTGGGTAGTCTATAGCCCAAAATCTCGGCAGGACATCATTCTGCACTCAGATCTGGAATTAATTTATTGGCTGCATTTTGTTGAGTCGGAAGCGCGAGTTAAGTCATTTAGCGTGTGTGACATAAAAGTAAAGACCGATCCAAACTTTTTATTGGAATTTACTGATGGTCAACACAGAGCTGATTATTTGCGGCGTTCACCCGGCGTTGCAGAAAACAACGCATTGGTGTGGTATGACAATACGCAGTGGGTGGCTAAGTTTATTGATGTGATGGAACTGGCGACGGTGGCCAAACAGGCGCTTCGCTGGTTAAAACCGATTGCCTACGCTGCAGCCATTCGAGATCAAGAACTTACAACATTGCACAATGCACTAATAATGGAAGAATGGAAATGCAGCGGAGGTACAGTAAAATATCTAATCGATCAGCTATCAAATTTTGATCAAAATCACGTAATTGGCATGCTGATGAGGCATTTCATAGAAGGTCGGTTAAGTTTTGATCTGTCGGATGCGTCGTTTGGTGGTAATACACGCTGGGCCATTACCGGCAAGCAAGATGAACAAAATCAATAGCACTGATAGGGGTATTACTAACTGGCGACAGAAGGCCAGCGGTCAGTTTGCCTTCTGGCCAAAGGTTGATATTTCGAGTTGGAACGCTGAGAAAAAAGAGCAGTATAAAAATAAGTATATTGCAATGGAAATGTATTGTGCTGGTGAGCTTCTGCGGGACATCGCAGCGACGACCGGATTGTCAGGCAGTCTAGTAATTTATTATGTTAAGAAATGTCTGGAGGATTCGCCGAGCGGTCAACCGTGGGGTTGTCGTGCGCTTGTGCATGGCTATCACATTGCTTCTTATGAACGTACACTACCTCTCGCCAAAAAGCTCACAGAAGATCAAGGCGGGCAAGCCGGAGCGTTAACTTTCACATTAGATCGGTATCCAGAGTTGGAAGAGTTACTGATCGCTGAAATACAAAAGCTAAAAAAAACCAAAAAATATCACGAACCCAAAATATCCCCGGGCTTTCTTCATCATCTTTTTATTAAAACCCTTGAGCGTCTCGGAGCGCCTGCCGATGAGTGGCCGTTTACCATGAAATGGCGAGGCATTCGCAGTATTTCAAATTACATGAATGAGGTCCTCGCGGAGAATTTTTGCCACTCCGTGAGTGTGCGTGAGAACGATATAGCACGGGCCCATTTGCAAGTCGGGCACGGAAAACCTTCTCTGATTTCTGCACTAGATCCATACGATGCGGTGCAAATGGATGCTTATTATACCGATTGCCACCTTTCTGTAGTTTTCAAAACTCCCGAAGGAACCGAAGTTTCGATTCTACTCAGTCGGTTATGGCTGATCGTGTTAATCGACGTCGCTTCGAATGCTGTTCTGGCCTACAAGTTAGTGTATCGAAGTCAAGTGGCCGCGGCGGATGTTGTCGATGTGATGCGTTTAGCCCTTCAAAAGGAGCATCAGCGGCCGCCACCAGTGGTAGAGGGCATTAAATACCCTGTAGATGGGGGGTTTCCTCAAGAGCAATTTCCTCAGTGTCAACATGCGCTGTGGAGTTTTTTAATGCTCGATAACGCCCTGGCCCATTTAGGAAAGAGGGTAAGTGAATTGGCGAGAAAAGAGCTCGGTTTTATAATCAACTATGGCCCCGTTAAAAGCCCAATGCGCCGACCTGATGTTGAACGTTTCTTCAAGGAATTAGCCCATCGTCTTATTTGGCGACTAATCAGCACTACGGGCAGTAATCCATTTAATGGACGCGTCGAGAATGCACAGGAAATTGCTGTTAGCGAGAATGTCCGTGATGACGCATTACATCATCTTATTGACGCTGAGATTGCACAATACAATTGCAGACCAACGGAGGGGTTGTCATTTTTGAGTCCACTAGAGTTTATTGGACATAAACTAAAAGCTAATAATTCTCATCTTATGCTTCGAACACTTCCTGATGTCGCGATAGAAGGAGCGAACCCCATTTTGTATATCAAAGAGACAGTCTATGTGCGGGGTGGCGGGAAAAGTGGCAGATTGCCCCATATTAAACTTGATCGAGTGAGGTATACGAGTGGCATACTTAAAGATGCGGTCGAGTTGATTGGTACAAAGATATCTATTTTAATTAATGAAAACGACATGCGTACTGTGGAAGCGTTTACCTTGGACGGTATGCCGATCGGAACTTTAGTGGCCGAAGGACGCTGGAGTCTAAGCGCTCATGACCGGCGAACACGCCGGGCTATTAACTCGTTGCTGACACGCAGATTACTCGTTGTCACACAGGGTGATGATCCAGTGTACATCTACAGTATGTACCTGGGGCGAATCAATAAAAGCAATAAAAAATCCAAAAAAGGCAAAGCATCAATTTCTCCTCGAAACGCCACAGAAGCAAAGCGTGTAGCAGATACTGCTGGGTACGAACCAACATTGAGTGAGGCAGATGTCTTGGCGGAACTGGATGTGGGCAAGGGCAAGTTGCACACAGTGGAGAGTTCCGGTTTGGCGAGCGAAATGCCTGATTTGAATCAATTGTTACGATCGAGAAAAGTAAAGTAGGTGCAATCATGGATCTCAATGACACTGACATACGAGAAAGGATGCTCGATAAACACCCAATCATTATCAAACAATACACGGTCATCACGCCGATGATCAAAGACGCGTATTCAATGATTCGTGAAATGGTATGGCTCAGGCATACCGGGCTGTTTATGTACGCCACGCCCCGAATGGGGAAAAGTCGTTGCGCGCTAGCGGTCATGGAGCTCCTTGTCGCCGAATTTCCTGATAAGTACCCCGCCTATCATATTGCCGACAGCAATCGTATGGCCAGTTTTACGAGAGATCTCGTGGTATCACTTAAGCTGGTAAAAAAAGACCGCGAATCCTACTCACTCATGATCGAAAAAATTATTCTGCATGTAAGATCCCAATTATCCAAGATCGGCGGAAATCATTTCGTGTTGATCATCGATGAAATGCAGCAACTGACTTTGGAGAATTATGAGACTTTGCTGGTGATCCATAATCGACTCACGGCTGAAGGGATCAGCATGACGACCGTGGGATTTGGGCAGCCTACAATACTTAAGCGACGCTCACTGCTTATCACCATGAAAGCCTATAACCTCGTTGCTCGCTTTCTCAGCGAGGCCATTCAATTTGATGGTTGTCTCTCTTCCGAATGTTTTATGAATATCCTGTTTCAATTTGACCATGAAAAACAATACCCGGTTGATTCTGGTTGGAGTTACACACGATTTTTTCTCCCTAAGGCGTTTGCCGCTGGATTTAGGTTATCTACCCAGCATGAGCGCATATGGCACTTGTTGGAAATTCGGGTGGGAGAAAGCTTCCTACCATCAGTGCCTCTGGAGTACATCTTTCGTATTGTCGAAGCTTCACTCGTGTATGGCAGAAAACACGACGGCACCGAGTTTACCCTTTCTGATGATGCCATTAATTCTGCATTGGATCGAAGCAATATTTACGAGTATATGGAATTGATCAAAGGAATCGAGATTGAATGAAAGTATGACGATGAGCATCGATTTAGGGCCGCGCCCACCCATTCCTTTCGAATCATCCTGGGCGCTGATGATCAAAGCCTGTGCTTTTAACTTAATTGAACCGTCCACTCTGTTTGAAGTTCTCGCGCTGGACCCATTGTGTCAACCGCGTCCAGTTCGATATTGGGCTAGCGATTGGATCGATATGCCCAAGTTTAGCAAAGCCACCCACCTACCTACTTGGGTGTTGCGTAGATCTTTTGTGGATCAAATTTTTCCGATCAGACAAGCCGGACATCCTCCCATTCGTCATTGTTCCGAGTGCATTAAGCACGGCTATCATTCGGTACTGTTTCAGTTTGAAATTCTTACGCATTGTCCTTGGCACGGTTGTCCGTTAATACCGTGCAAAGTTTGCTCTCGCGCATTTCAGGTTGGCGGGTTAACCATCACCCCAGTGCAGATGATTACTCGAGATGGTTGTATGTATGAGGTGTCCTTGTCTTGTGGACACTTTCATTTCCTGTCTAGCGGAACATTGCATGTCCAGAATGTAACGAGTTTGCCGCTTGATATTATTATAACCAGAAGCATGGAGGTAATTGCATGGCTCCGCAAGAGCAGTTCGCTAGGCGCTCCCGGAAGGGTGGTGAATTCACTAAGTTTAGTGCTGGATTCTTCATCTCAACAAGAACACCTATTCGATGTGTGCCTGCGTCATGTAGAGGCACTGATCGGTTGCTGCCCATGGCGACCTAATAGGCGTCGAATCGGGCCAGAATTTGGTCGGGCTGATTTCCGGCTTGCAGACATCGATTGTGCCGCGTCAAACAAGGTGGCGGAAGCTGGTGCTGATTACATTGCGCTGTTCAAATCGATTCGGCGCCATCTATTTAACAGATTCGTGAGGAGCCACAAAAAATGCTGGAACGAATTGTCCCACTTCGACCCCATCAAACTGCACGCATTGGACGTAACCAACGCCTGCTCGGTGTCGTCAGCTTTTCTGGTGTGGCTGATGGCGCTTCAATGGGATGCCGCTACCGGTTTCAGTCAGTACGACCGGATCAACTTCATCCAGTTTCGCCGTAACCTTTGTCCCGTTGACTTAGCAGATGTCGGTTTACTGTGGCTTCTCCATTTTTATGCATTGTGGGGCGGTATAGAGCGAGAATGTGAAAAGTGTCGCGGCTTTCAAGATCGATTCTCTGTCGAGATTTGTTCGAGTGCCCCTCCGCTGACCTTGGGCGAAGACTGTGTGCTTTGTTATGGAGAAAATACGGTGATCAGTGGTCTCTGCATCTCACCGAACGTGTTAGCGCACAAATGCGCCAAGCGCTGCTTAAGTCGCCTCAAGCAATCGGCCTTTATCAATGAACAGGCGACCTGGAATGTTTACAACTGGGCATATGAGGCGAAGCGGCATGTTCTACTGCGCTTTTGGCGTGGTGCGCATTCGAAGCGAGGCGGGCAGTCAGCCATGGTGGTTGCAGGCTAGTAACGTTGTCCAAACGGTCAACGGTGGCTCCTTGCTGGGAGGTTGTGCCTTGTGTAGCTATCGTCTAAACGGCATCCCGCTCGACCTAGGCACCAGCCGTAATGCTTGCGGCACCGGCTTTCTAAATGTGCCGTCAGGTAGGAATGGCTCCTGATTGTTTATTAGCTGCGAGGTGCTGTTTGCATTCACGCCCAGTCTGCCAGGTCAACACGCGCAGATGGTGGGTTCGGTCACCCGCCAGACTGGTTCGTTTTCTCAGGCGCAGGCCTCTGCTGATGGGGCGGCTCACTTAGCGGTAGCATTTGGGGCTTTGCTCTCTATGCTGCGCTTCTCTTTAAGCGACTGAGGCAAGTCGCCAAGGATGACACGCGAGTGCCTCCTCAGTGCTTTGGAACGAGGTGTCATCCTAGCTGTGAGGCTGAGTAGATGCATCGCGACCCCACCCCTGTCTGCTCGATCGTCTTGCCATGAAGCAGGTCATAGGTTTTCCCATGTTCCACGGTCAGGCGAACGCGAGGTTGCCCTGAGGATTCTCCTGGCACGGTGTTGATGGTCAGCACCTGTTCCATGCGCCAGTGTGCCGAAGCATTCATTCGAGGTGGGGTCATGATCATCACCGAATACACCGACCCGAACGGTGAGACTTCATTGAGCACGCGCTCCAGGTACCCCACGTCGGAGATCAGCAGGATGCGACCGAACTCCATTTCTTCTTCCGTCATCTTGATGCACACATGAAACCAAGGGTCGTTGAGATCCCGTTCGACGACGCTCCAGCGCTTGATTTTCAAGTCAAACGCCACGGGAGGGAGGAATTCCGCAGCTGGCTGGGTAAAAAACATAGTGACGCCCTCACAAAACGAACCCTATAGATTGTAGCCCTAAAGTATTCAAAAAGGCTTCATCGTTCCTTTTGTGAGCGATGCAAATGGAACTGAAACAGGCCTTTGGGACGGCGTTAAAGGCGCGGCGGCTGGAGCGTAAGTTGACCCAAGAAGATTTTTCCGACGTGAGCAGCCGAACTTATCTCAGCACCCTGGAGCGGGGGCAGAAATGCCCCACGCTCGAGAAGGTGATGGAGCTGGCCTCTGTCCTGCAGATTCATCCGTTGACGTTGATCGCTGAAAGCTTCCTGGTCCTTGAGCCAGACCAGACGCTGGAGGCATTGCTGGCTGTCGTCCAGCGTGAAGCGCAGCCGGCCTGAGTTCTCCCGCACTCCAATATGAGTGGTGAGTTCGCGAGCCGCCTCCCTTGAGGGTGAGGCCGCACTGAATCGGTTAGGCGATGGGCCGTGGGGCCGGACCGAGCCGCTCTAACCAGAGGTGGCTTAATGACTCGCGCGGCCCAACGCGGCGCGCCAGTTGCTCGCGTCACTGCTCGTTGATGGCAAAGCCGACCCGGAAGCGTGCGCGGAACAAAGCATCCGCCCGGTAATACCGACGAATCCCAGGAGTGTCATTCTTCGCCTAAGTCGGGTTCGGTAGTTTCAGCCTTCGGCGGACCGCCTTGCGTGAGCGCTTCGCTATCCACCAGCAATGACGTGGCACGGCTGTTGAGCAACGAACCCGCCTGGAAGTAGCCCATCACCGTGGTCACACTTCGGTGTTCGGTCATGGCCATCACTTCACCCAGCGCTACCCCCTGGCGTCCAGCTTCTGTGACAAAACCCGAGCGCAAGCTGTGTGCCGCCCAATCGCCTTCAAGTCCCGCTAATCTCGCTCGGCGCTGGACAATGCGCGCCACCTGGTCGTTCGACAGCCCATCAGCGCTGACCTTGCCCCCTTTATACAGCCGGCGAAACAGCGGTCCGGAAACGGCCGGTGCCGCCCCCAGCCAAGCCGCCAGCGCGGCGGCAGCCGGGCCGCGCAGCGGCTTCTCGCGGCGCACACCGCCGGTATCGGTCTTGGTCGTGCCCAAGGCGTACAGCCAGGTGTCGGCATCCAATTGGCGCACATCACCGACTTGCAGGCTGACCACTTCCGAGCGGCGGCGCCCGCCACCGCTCCAGGCCAGCAGGAGCAGGGCGCGGTCGCGAATGCCGCGCACGCCGTCGTCGCAGGTGGCGAGCAGCGCCTGCAACGGCTCGAGCACGATCGCGGTTTTCTTGCGCACGTTCACGCCCTGGCGCGACTGCGCCTTGCGCGCGTCACGCAGCAGGGTCTTCAACGCCGACGCTTCGGTCGGGCTGTCCCACTCGTTGAGCCGGTGCCATTTGCCGAGAACCGCCAGACGGTGGCTGACCGTGTTGAACGCCAGCGGTCCCAACTTGGCCTTGACCCGCGCGGTGACCAGTCCCGCGTCGATTGACGGTGGCAACAGGTGGACCCAGCTGCCGTCGGCCAACGGCCGGGCCAGGTGATCGAGGGCGAACTGAATCGCTACGGTGGCGGGCAATGGCGCATCGCCCAGCGCCTGGCCGTAACGCAACTGCAACCAGGCCGACCAGTAGGCGAGGGCGCTGCGATAACTGCGCACGGTATTGGCCGCGGTACCGGCGGCGATAAACGCCGACGCGGCTTCCTGGGCGTTGAGCGCCAGAAAATGCGGGTCCAGTTGGGTTTCGTCGACTAGGGGTAATTGATCTGTAATATTTAATACGTTCAACGTATGATAAATCCATTAATCAGAAAATAACGTCGGATAATCTTTCATTATCAGACCTAATATACCCGGAGGGTGACGATGGCAGTAGGGGTGCCGGAAAACCAGGTGTTTGCGGCGGCGGATGCGGTGCTCGCCCGCGGCGAACGCCCGACGGTGGAGCGCGTGCGCCTGGAGCTCGGGCGCGGCAGTCCGGCGCGGGTCGGTGGGCTGCTCGATCAATGGTGGGCGCGCCTGGCGGAACGGCTGAACGGTGAGACCCGTCTGCCGGCGTTGCCGGGCGAGGTGGCGCAGGCGTTCGTCACGGTGTGGCAACAGGCGATTAATCTGGCGCAGGGTGTCGCCGAGCAAGCCTTGGAGAAACAACGACAGGTCCTGGCAGCCGAGCGTGAGCGAGTCGCCGCGGTAGAGGACCAGGCGCGCCAGGACGCGGCGCAGTTTCGCCAACAGACGGCGGAGGCCGTGGCCGCACGCCAGGCGGCGGAGTTGCGCCTGGCCGATCTGGAACTGTTGTTGGCGCAGCGCGCAGCGCAGATCGAGGACCTGCAGCAGCAACGTGAAGGTTTGCTGCACGAGCGCCGTGAAGCGCAGCAGCACAACCAGACGTTACAGCAGGATCTGCAGGAGGCGCGACTCAAGGCCGAGCAGGAGCGCATCGCGCAGGAGAGCTACGTGCGCGGAGTCGAGGATCGTGCACATCGTGAAGTCGATCGTGCCCGGGAAGAGGGTAAGCGCAGGATCGTCCAAGTGAAAGAAGCCGGCAACCACATTGAGCAGTTGCAGCAACGGATCGAAGGCATACAGGCCGAGTTGGGCCAAGCACTGCAAAACGCCGCAGCGCAGCAGGCACGTAGCGACACGCTGGAACAATTGGTAGTGCAACTGCGCTCATCGCCGGTCAGCGAACGCAAGACCCGTGTGAGGAAAAAGCTCCAGCCCAAGCCTGCGAAGTAAGCAGCCAGGCTAGTTCTTCGGCATAAGGCACCTGAGCTTCAACGGCTGAAATGACAACACACAAGGAATGTACGATGGATGAATTGGGTTTCGCTAATGACCGACCGATCATAGCTGCCGACGAGGATCTGCTAGGGCGATCCACTTTTGCTCAAAATCTTGCGAACGCCATTGTCGGCTGGAAAAACCAGGAAAGTCTGGTCATTGCCCTGACGGGGTTATGGGGTAGCGGCAAGAGTTCGATCAAAAATCTGGCCATTCAGGGGTTAGCTGCCACACCACAGCTTGAAGTCATTGAATACAACCCATGGGAGTGGACCGGCCAGGAGAAACTGAGCGCGTCGTTTTTCGAAGAGGTCTCGCGTGCCGTTCGACGCAAGGACAAAAGCAAGGACGGAAAGAAACTGGCCAAGATCCTGCACCAGTATGGGCGGCGGATTAACACCAGCGCAGAGTTGGTGGATGGAGTGACCCGCTACCTACCGCTGTTTCTCGGTTCGGCGCTGGTCACATCCTACCTCGGGATTTGGATCACGAATCCCGCCTTGCAAACATTGATGACCACACTGAGCGGTGTCTCCGCATTGGCGGCACTCCCTGGGGTGCTAAAAAAAACTGGTAAGTTTTTGGTTGACCGGGCTGAAAGCATTGATAAGTCGGCGAAGGAGGCTGAGCTTACGCTGAGTGAAATCCGACATGACATTAGGACGCTGCTGGCCAAGCGCGAGCATCCGCTGTTGATCGTGATGGACGACATTGATCGACTCTCATCGGAACAGATGAAGGCCCTGTTCCAGTTGGTAAAAGGCAATATGGACTTCCCGAACGTGGTGTTTTTGCTACTGTTCCAGCGTGACATCGTCGAACAGGGCCTGGAACGCGCGGGCTTCAAGGGGGCCGAATACCTGGAGAAGATTATCCAGGTACCATTCAGCGTTCCCGCGATGTCCAATGATCGTTTGGAATCGGCGCTGTTCAAAAGACTGGATGCAATTCTTGCCAGCGAGCCACAACTGAGCGAGCACTTCGATAGCGATTACTGGCGCGGGATGTTTCGCAAAGGCATGCGGCCGTTTTTCCGCAGTTTGCGTGATGTCTATCGCTATACCTCAACCTTGGCTTTTCATTGCAGATTGTTGCGTGGTGCGGACGTCGCGGAAGTCAACGCAGTAGATCTGTTTGCGCTCGAGTGTTTGCGGACATTCGCCCCGGCGAGCTATGAGGCACTGGCTCGCAATAAAGAAATGTTGACCGGAGGCAGCTCGCTTCGAGGTAACGATCAAGCCGCCAAGTCTCATATCAAGGCTCTGGTTGACGGTATCGTGGCGTTGGCACCCCAGGATAACCAGATTGCGGTCGATCAGATCATCCAGCAGTTGTTTCCAACACTGGATTGGGTCTATAGGAATAAAACATACGCAGGCGGTACACATGCACGCTGGTTGCGTGAGTCCCGCGTATGCCGCGCTGAAATCTTCAATCGCTACTTTGAGTTGGCGCTGCCGCTCGACGACATACCTAACTCGTTGATTCATACCCTGATGCTTCTGTTGCCTGACAGTGCCCGGTTCTGTGGCGAGTTGCAGCGGCACACTAAGGACCAGCAAAACACCATTTTAGATAGGCTGGAGTCTCGTGTTGACGTTTTCCCTCTCGAGAACTCCGACGCGGTGGTCGTGACTCTGCTGAATGCCGGGGAGGTCGTCAATGGAGAGGATCTGTCAATGTTCTCCTTTCCTGGGTCCGCACGGGTCTTCCGCTTGCTGTTGTTTTTTCTGCAGCGCCATGAAGAACCGCGGGTCCGAAGCGAACTGCTGCTCAGTTCGTTCGCGCGGGCCAAAGGTTTTGTCGTTATCGAGCGCTTGCTAATGTCAGAAGCTTCCGCGCGTAGCGATTTAGAGGCTACCGATCTGGACGAGGCCGGCTACGATAACCTTAGGCAAATGTTCGTGTTGAATTTGCTCGCCTATGCATCGCAGGATCCCGATGCCTTCATCGCGCATTGGAACTTCGTTTCATACATTTACCGATTGAATCGTTTTGCTGACGGCGCCGGCCGAAAGTGGAGCGAGAAACATATAACGTCTGTTGCGCGATTCATTCAATTCGCCGAGGCGATGGTAAGTAAAAGCACGGGGTACTCTGAAAATTCAGTGTCTGAACACTATTTTATTCGAACGTCTAGCCTTGAGGATCTCTTGGGTATCGAGTCATGTAAAGGATGGATAGACAAGGTCGATCGAGCTTCGTTGAGCGGCAAGTCACTTCAGGCCATCGATTTGGTTGCAGAGGCGCTGGGAAGGCACGAGCGGGGAGAAAAGTCCGATTACGATTAATCCAGGCAATATTTGAGACTTTGATTTAACACAAGAGCGCTCCAGAGGCGGTAGGGAGTTAAGGGCCTCTGAATCGCGACATAGGCATTAAGTATTTGAATGGATAGCAAATGACCAAGGAAATTGAGCGAAGTGCTGAAGGTATACACGAAGAGCTGAAAGGGAGTGAACTGGAATTTTTCAGGAAAGATGATGACAAATCGTTGAAGTACTTTGTTCGCAACATCAGCACTCGTTTGACCGAGCAGTTGAACGCACAGAAGACTGGGCGCTGGAACAGTTCATAGAGGGCGAATACATTGCCTGCGAAGGGCATCCAACAAATTTTCTGACCGCCATCGGCAATGAACCCGCAATCAACCGCGGATTTAGGTTATGGCTGCACTACAAATTGAAGTCTCGCGAGGGGCTGAATGGCTTTTTGGAAACGATACTCACAGATGGGGACATCGAAAATTATTGGAAAGATGAGGCGATTGCTGCCGTCCTGCAATGTCCGGATCCCGAGAACTTTTTAGTCTCACTCAAGCCTCTGCTACTGCAAAACAAAGAAGACATGCTGATCCGTTTTTTTTCATATTGCGGATCACCTGTCAGCGCCCCGTTGAAGGAGACAATACGAAACTACCTTTGCTAAGCAACCGTGACTTTGCATCCCGCTGTCTGGCTGGGGTAATGGAGCATGCTCGCTTCCGGATGGAAACGGCGATAACCCGCAGACATCATCATTACGACGTCGATATTTCCAGTCAATCGCTTGAGGATTGGAGCGAGACTATTGCTCGATTCAGGGGGCAAATATTGGCAGGGAATTTCCCGCTGAGTGTCGAAGACTACTCACTCGAAAGCCATGCCCCATGGCTAATTCATCTGCCCATGTTGCTCATTCCTTATGGCAGTCAGGAAGATGACCACATTCATCTACTCAAGAAAATCGTGGGTTTGTTTACGAAGATCAATACCGAGAGTCACGGCGAGATAGTCAGGAAAAAATACACTACGACATAAAGAAAAAGATTCAGGACTGTTTTGCGGAGCATGTGCTGCATTCAAAAGACAGAAATTTTGAGCCTTGGCGCGAGGTGTTAACGGCAGGGTGCTCGAAGGCGCCGACCTTTACCTACCTAGTCAAGTTAGCATTTGATATCGCCATGGAGAAGGAGAGCGATTTCGATGGAATTTGGACGTTATGGCGGGTGCTAACGCTCGAGCTTCACGCTATCGCGGCGAAAGAAGTCAACGATCCCTATGCTGGACATCAGCATGGCTTGAATTTGTTGCTCCGCGGTATGCTCTACTCCGACAGCCCTTAGCAACACCACCCAAGCGAAACCGCATGCCTTCAGGCCGGCGTCGGTGACCTTTTAGGCTTCGTAAGAAAGTCGGGGCAGAACAATCACGTTTTTGAGGCACTGAGCTCATTGATGTACAACTTTCATGAGTTGTTTTTTGAGGATGGAATTTTCATCTTGGCGGAGAAATATTTGGCGGATACTAGGGTTGTTTCCCGGCAGCTCAATACGGCTTTCTATCTCGAAATGTCTTTGGCCCGTTATTTACAAAATGAGAATAGAGCAGCATTGACGCGTAACATGTACAAAGCTTGTCTAGAACTGCTTACCGGCCTGGTAGAAACCGGTTCCGCGAGGGCGTACTACTTGCGAGAAAATTTTATTAGAACACGAAGAGTTTCTTTTTAGGAGCGGACCATCAAACGCTCCCCCCTGTGACCAAAACCCGAGTGCGAGCTGTTGGGGCAGTTGGAATACTGCACTCGATTTCACAATTTCAAGTGCACCTCCTTACCGATTACACAGGCGGAAAGTCGTGCATTTGCTTCTTAAGGAGTCAAAAGCGTGGCTGTATTGATGACGAAGACATCTTTCACGGCGCAAATCTGATACCACACGTTAGGCAGTTCCCTTTAGTTGCGCAGGCGCCCCCTAAAGACCAATAATGGCTTGCAGTTATTCAGTAGCATCCATGGTGTAGCCCTCACATTGAAGGGGCTGACGCTTGCGCCTTGGCGAGGGTAATGTCCACTGTCTCTTATTGGCCGATTACCGCCTGTCGCAACGGCCCGCAACTTCCCCAAAATCAACGGTGGCTCTGGACACCAGCCGTCAGAAGTACACCGCCATCGCACCCAGCTCCGGGCCACCGGCTCGTCTATGCTCATTGCGCAGAGAGGACACCGGACACCCAGGAAGGAGGATACAGTATGGTCACTGTGCTTCTCGTGGACCCGACGCCGATCGTGCGCAGTGCCTTGCGGGACCTGCTGGAGAGTATGGGGCACGGTAGCGTCGACGAAGCCATCGACGTCCCCACGGCGCTGACCCTTGCGCGGGAGAAACATCCGCAGCTGGTCATTCTCGAGATGTCGCTGCCGGGTGCAGGCGGTCTCGATCTGTTGCGCCGGCTGAAAGCTCGTGACCCTGAGCAGATGCTGCTGGTCTACAGCGGGCAGAACCCGGCACATTTTGCGCCCTTGTGCTTCCAGGCCGGTGCCAGTGGTTTCGTCAGCAAGGACGCGGACCTCACGGGCTTGCGCAAGGCCATTGTCGATGTGCTGGCTGGTCGCGCGCATTTCGCCCGGGAGCATATGCAGCCTGGGAGTGGAGGGGAGTTGGCGGGCCTGACGCCCCGTGAGTTGGCGGTGCTGCAACTGATCGCCGAAGGCAACTCCAATCTTTGCATTGCCGAGCAATTGCGGATCAGCTTCAAGACCGTCAGTACCTACAAAGGTCACCTTCGCGAAAAACTACACGTTGACTCCAACGTCGAGCTGGCCGAAATCGCGCGACGCAATGGCCTGGTCGCCGGGCAGGAGAGCGGCGTCGGCGCCTTGACAGCGGAAGCGCTGCCGCTGGAACTGGGCATGTTGCGCGGTCTGGTGGACGCGGCGCCCAACCCCATGTTCGTGCGCACCATCGAAGGCCGGTTGTTGTTCTGCAACCAGCGTTTTCTCGACTATTACCGTGTCTCCGCCGAAGAGGCGCTGAACTCAGGGCATGCCGACGCACGCTGGTTCTCGCCTGCGTTGCGCAAGACCATCCCCGAATCGTTCCGGCGACTGGTCAATGAAGGCGTTCCCTTTGCCGTGACCAACCGCATAGAGATCTTTGGCGAACCGCGGGTCGTTCATTACTGGATGGTGCCTTACCGCAATGCAAGTGGTCAGCCCGCGGGCATGCTCGGCGGTTTGCATGACATCACCTCCAGTGAGGAACATCTGATCGAGTTGCGTGACCGCACGCTCGGCGCCGAAGCGCGGCTGCGGCAGCGAACCGAGTTCTACATGGCCTCGCTCACGGAGCTTGCCGAACGTCTGGTGGGCATGGACCTGCCTCCGACAACGCCGGGGCTTGCCGATCTGTCCGGGCGTCTGGCGCGGTTGCGGCGCATCTGCGACCTGGAAGACGGTCAGGTGCCCTCGGTGCCGGTGTCGAGTGAGCTGCGTGCGCTGATTGAACACAGCCTGACCGGGCACACCGCCAGTCTGTTTGGCGTGTCGGGTATCAACTCCGATCGGGTCTGGGTCGACGAGCGGCTATTTTCGGAATGGATGGGCAGTGCCCTGTCGCTTTTTCACGCCGACAGCGACGCGCTGATCACGCTGCGGCTCGACATGGAAGCCCATGAAAACGGGCGCCTTGGCACGACCCTGGAAATCAGCGGTCGGGTGGCGGCCGGCAGTGTCATTGACCGCTGTCATGCCGAGCGGCTGGCGGAACATCTGCAGGGGCGTTTCAGCTATGCCAGCCATGAGAACGACGCCACCGTCACGCTCGAACTGGAATTACTCAGGGCCAGCCTCGAGTGAGTAGGGAAGTAGTCTGATGACGTCGCCTGAAGGACTCTGAGTTCGCTCTGAATCACATCTCCCTAGCATGTGCGCAACCCGATGACTTCCCGAGTTGCCCACCATGACTTCCACCTCGAAACCCTTGTCTCCGCGCCATCCTGGCGTGCTTTCCACTCTGGCCATGGCACTGTTGATTACGGCTGGCACAGTCCTGTCCGCCCCCGTCGTGCCGCCGCAAGCCACAGAGCAATCGTTGGTCATGCTTGCCCACCAGCAGTTACTGGGCGGCGATCTTGCCGCTGCCCAGGCATCGCTCCGTGAGGCCGGCAACAAGGGCCAGGGCGGCACGCGCGCCCTGGCTGAGCAGGCCTTCCTGGAAGATGCCAACGGGCGTCATATGCGCGCCCGTCAGCTCTACGACGCCCTCAAAGGCAGTGACCAGGAAGCAATCATCGCGGTGCCTTCAGCCGTGAACCTTGCCGCTCTGGCTCGTTTCGACCTGGCCAGGAGCGCATTCGCCGACCTTCAGAAGCGCTCGCCCAATCCGCAAGTGAAAGCCTACGCCGGACTCTGGACGCTCTGGCTGGGCGCGCGCAGCGCTAGCGACGCGAGGCTCAAACCGGAGGCGGCCCAGGCGCGCGTGCAGAAGCTGGCCCGTGAGATCAAACCGGTCACCGCCCAGCAAAGTGCCCTGTGTGCCCTCTATCAAGGCAAGACCGATTCTTCGGCGGTGTTCGCCCAAATCGACGCCCTGATGGTACCCGAGGCCACCAAGCGTGACCTGCGCACCGAAGCCGGTTTGTTCGCCGGTGCCTACCTCGACTACGTCCGCCAGGACCACCAGGCCGCGGAGCAGATCTACCAGCTCGCACTGGAGCAATCCCGACCTGCGGCCATGGAGCGCCAGCTGCTGATTCAGTCCAGCCGCGCCCTGCAACTGTTTACTCACTGATTTTCTAATCCGTCCCAGGCAACCCCTGGAAGGTGTCCTCTCATGAACAGGATCTATCGTCTCGTTTGGTCAAAATCCCGCCTTTGCTGGTGTGTGGCCTCTGAATTCGCCCGGCATTCGGGCAAACGTGGCCGCGCACTGGTGGTCATCGCGTTGGGCACCCTCGGCTTGCTGCTCGTGGGCGACGCGCTCGCCGCCGATGCCGGACAGTACGTCAACGACAGCGCCGACGCTTCCTGCGTCGTTGTCCAGGACAGCGCCTTGAGTGGCGATCTGGACTGGAAGTACGGTGGCAACACCAGCAACTGCGAGAGCGTCAGCAAGCCTGTCCAGGCCACGCGGATGCTTGCCAGCGGCAACCCGACCGGCGATGCGGTGACCTATGACGACGACAGCCACAACAGGATCTCCCTGGGCGGTGATGCCTACGACGCCTACTCGCACACCGGTGGCACCACCCTCAGCAACGTCGCCAACGGTGTTGACAGCAGCGATGCGGTCAACGTTTCGCAACTCAACGACCTGGCAAACACCCCGATGACTTTTGTCGGCAATACCGGCTCAGTGGACAAGAAGCTGGGTGATACCCTCTTCATCGAAGGTGCCTCGACTACCGCCGGTACCTACTCGGGTTCCAACCTGAGAACCGAGGTGGATGCCAATGGCCATCTGCAACTGCAGCTCGCCGACAATCCGATGTTCGACTCGGTCACCACCGGCAACACCACGATCAACGAGAATGGCCTGTCTATCCTCGGCGGTCCGAGCGTGAACTTCTACGGTATCGACGCAGGTAACTTTAGGATCACCAGCGTGGCGGCGGGCGATATCGGCTTCGGTTCCACCGACGCGGTCAATGGCTCGCAGCTCAATGCCACCAACCAGCAGGTTCAACAGAACACCACCGATATCACCAACTTCAACTACGGTCTGGTCGGCCCCATGCAGCGCACCGGTACCGATCAACTGTCGCTGATTGCCATAGGGGGCGATGCCTATGCGCCGGGTGCCTCGCAGGTGCTGAACAATGTAGCGGCCGGAGCGATCCTCGCCACCTCCACCGACGCCATCAACGGCTCGCAGTTGCACGAGACTAACCAGCAGGTGAACGCCAACACCCTCAACATCACTCAAGTCGACAACCGGGTGAGCAACGTCGAGGGCGACATCACCACGCTACAGGGTGATGTGAAACACCAGGGCGACCATATCGAGAACATCTACAACAGTGGCACCAGGTATTTCCACGCCAATTCAAGCGGCACTGATTCGTCCGCCACCGGTGTGGATTCAGTGGCCATCGGCATGGGAGCGACGGCCAGCCATGACGGTAGCGTCGCCCTGGGCGCCGGGTCTGTCGCAGACGGGAGCACCCTCGGCCACCAGGCTTTTCTGTTGGGTGGCACGGCGACCGGTGAAGTCAACGTTGGTCAACGCCGCGTCACCGGACTGTCGGCCGGTGCGGACGACAGCGATGCGGTCAACGTCGCACAGCTCAAACAGGTGACCGGCGCCTCCACCGAGGGCTCGGTCAAGTACGACCTGAATGGCGACGGCAGCGTCAACTACAACAGCGTCACACTGGCCGGCACCTCCTATAACAGCGCCAGCAGAACCGGCGGTACCAAAATCACCAACGTGGCGCGCGGCGAGCATGACAGCGATGCGGTGAACATGGCCCAGCTCGGCGAAACCAATGCCCTGGTCACCAATATCGATGGTCGTGTCACTACAATCGAAGGCAGCGTGACCACCATCAACAATGGTGGCGGCATCAAGTATTTCCACGCCAACTCCACTCAGGCCGACTCGGTCGCCAGTGGTTCGAACGCAGTTGCTGTCGGCCCGAACGCCCAGTCCACCGGCAAGGGCTCCATCGCCATGGGCGCGGGTGCCACCTCTACGGCAGACGGCAGCGTGGCCTTGGGGCAGGGCGCCAGCGACAATGGCCGTGGCGCAGAAAGCTATACCGGGCTGTATTCGAATGCGGCCAATACCAGCGTGGGCACCGTTTCCGTGGGCAATGCCGCTACCGGCGAAACCCGCACTCTCAGTAATGTTGCCGATGGCAAGGAAGCCACCGATGCCGTCAACTTGCGTCAGCTGTCGGGCGCGGTGGCGGAGTCAAAGCAATACTCCGATGACTCGATCAGCCACATCAATAGCAATGTCGCCAACGTCACCACCAACGTCAGCAACCTCGACAATCGGGTGACCCATGTCGAGGGCGATGTGACCAATGTGCAGAACGGCACCGATGGCATGTTCCAGGTCAACAACACCAGCCATTTGCCAAAACCCAAGGCGACCGGCAATGACTCGGTGGCCGGTGGCGCCGGTGCCCAGGCGATAGCCGAAAGCAGCACCGCCATCGGTTCCAACGCACAGGCCAGGGGCCGCAGCTCGGTCGCCATCGGCGCAAATTCGGTGGCCGAACGCGACAATAGCGTCTCTGTTGGCAGCGCCGGTCACGAACGGCAGATCACCAACGTCGCCGCCGGTACCGCGCCTACGGACGCCGTGAACGTCGGCCAGATGCAGCAGAGCATTGGCAACATGTCCAACCAGTTTTACGACTACACCGACTCTCGCTACAACGCACTGCGCCACGACTTGCAGAAACAGGACGACGTGCTCAGTGCAGGCATCGCCGGCGCCATGGCCATGGCCACGCTGCCACAGCCTTACTCACCCGGCGCCAGTATGGCCGCTGTCGGGCTCGGCAACTTCCGGGGCCAGGGAGCGTTGTCCGTGGGCGTTTCGAAGATTTCCAATGACGGCAAATGGGTCACCAAGCTGCAAGGCGGCATGAACAGCCAGGGTGATGCAGGCGTCGCCGTTGGGGTGGGTTACCAGTGGTGAGTTTCACTCACCCAGGCCAGGATTCCATTGGACCAGTCCAAGCGTATGAACATGCTCACCTTCGATCAAAACAAAGGATAGCGCAGCCCGGTGGTCATGTGGTCATGTGGCCTTTGGCCAACGACAGCGAAGGGCCGGTTCTGCCTGTCGCGACCGGCTGAAACCGGCCAGAAGCAGTCACTCGCGAGCCGCTTATAGCGACCCAAGTTGCCTTTCTCAGAAGTAGCTGATACATGTTCCGCTGGCGCAATCCTGCGGTTGCGCCACCACGTATGTGCTGATGCAGATGTCGCACGGGTGGCTTCTGAAAATAGATTTTTTGGTTCATTATATTCTTGAAGGTGAGTTTTTTGCGTTGAGCCGTAACACATTCGCACACATCGGAATTTATCGTCAGGCATGACAGGAATCAAACGTGGCAAAACTATCCATTCTGAAACAAATCGAAAAAGATTATGGTGAGTTTTCTGCCATAAGAGACAGCCGACCGAGCGATAAAGTTGCGCGTTTCTCTAGAGCGCAATACGAGAAGCTGGAGAAAATTTTAGGAGCCAACGACCCCATTGTTACTGCAGAATGGATCGCTAGGCACTATCTAGCCTCAAAGAAAATTTCGCTGGCGGCTCTCTATTTTACCCAGTCCGAAACCCTTCTCAGCCAAGGGATGAAAAATCTTTCTTTTTATGCATGTTATTATTCATTATTTAGCGCGCTGTCTGCCAATGTATTACTTAATACTGATTTCCAACTGAATAAAGTAAGAGAAATTTCTCACAGTGCACTCGCTAGAGAAATCGAAAATTATTATGTCAGAGTTGGCGTTTACGATGAGGAGATAGTGCGGCTGCTTGATGAGTTGCGTTTTTGTCGTGAGCTTTATAGCTATCACTTACCTATTTCAGGTGACGTAATACACGGCGAGACCATACTGGATGTTGATCGCTTGCACGACAGGCTTGGTAAAATTTTACCAGTTTGCCTTCAAGTCTCCGACATGCAGTCATACTTATCCTATTATGCGTGGGGAAGCGCAGTAGGGCGCCCATACGACTTTAGCGTCCAACAGATACCAGAAGTTGATGAGCTTTTTTGGTCAGTTGTAACTCGAAACGGGACATCTTCTCTCAGCCATAAGGATCGTGGGGACTATTATTTACTAGCCTATTTCCTGAAAACTGGCCAACCCATACCGCTTACGTGGCTTATCAATGAAAAGGTTCTGGAAGAAGTAGAGTGTGGTTGGGTAGAGGAATCTGAGCCAGCTGGTTATCACATTGGATCGATTGCGCAATATTTAGCCAAGGTGACTGGAGCGTTTTAATAGGCGAATATTTAAGTGCCGGTCAAGGCAGTGAAGAAGATTAAGTGCACTTCTGCAGTTCTCTTAACAGGCTATCTCCGTGGCTTTTGCAAGGCTAGCATCGGAGATTGAAGCTCACAATCCCTGACCTAGCGATCTATCGCGACCGACCGCTCCTAGCCGATAGTGACCGCTCACGGACGTCCACCTCCGGCCGGTAGCGGTCGTTTGTGAGGGGCCGCTAACGGCCAAAATCAGCCATTTAGCGTCTAAAAACTGACGGGCGATTCAAGGTCACGTCTGAACTACTGTCTTCATAACGAACAACCTGGCCGATAAAGCTGAGAAACTGAACCAAAGCTGTCATGGAGCACCTTGTACAGTGAGGGGGTATAGGCCGTACTGCCGGAGCAGTTCGGAGAACTAAAGACTATGAGTCCAGAATGTTATTGAAATATCCGAGGTACATCGGCTGTTCAAAACCACCGAACTTTGGAAGCCATTCTTCATCCGTCGCCGGGTCGATCTCGAAGCGGTAGCTGGTAGTCGAGAAGATAACCTGAGCGTTATTTTTTAGAGCCACTACTTTGAGCTCTTTGATGTACGCATCCAGATCCTCTGAGTGAATCTCCTGCTGCCGAGGGGTATCGAATATCAATGTTCGGAAGGGCGAGGTTGGATTGCTGGTGCAGATTTCAAATAGCGCAGCGTGGAATGCGAGCACCGTACGAGCCTTAGAACTACCTTTGATTATCCCAAGTTTCTCAGAGCCAAGAATTGGCTTCAGATCACTGTCGATCTGGATCTCTCTGGAGATGTTCTTGGAGTTTAGGATGTCTAGCCAACGGGCCATTTTCTCGGCTAACGCGAGCTTGAATCGCATTACATCCGGAGATTGCTCTCTGGTTTTTCCGAGAGACTCTAGCTCGTTTTGAACCGCCTCTCGCCGATTCAGCAGTTCGAGGTGCTTACCTTCTTGGCTTTTGTATTTCTGTTGTTGACCTTTTTCGAGCTCTAACTCGAAGAGTTCGGAGGCAATTCTACTGATCGCCTCAATGAACATCTCAATCCCTGCTTCGCGCTCAGCAATCCCTCTCTTTGTGGAAAGATCAGCGATTTGTCCTTCTAGCCAAGTCATCTTGGTCTGCAGAGCTTCAGCCTGCTGTATATTCGCGACGGTCACGGCTTCCAGGTCTTTCAGCTGATCTTTGAGATAAAGCAGGCTTTTGCCATACGAGTCAGAGCTGACGAGAAACATCCCGCACGAGGGGGTTGTGCATATTTCGCTAAAAGAAATGAATGCACGGCGAGCTTCTTCATTCAAATCCAGGGTCTCGATTTCGCTTTCGATCTCATCTCGTATTTGAGACGAACTGCGAATCCTCGACTCTAGGGTTATATGCTGTGAGGCTATCTCTCGGTGCTGGCGACGAAGATCGGTAATCAAGAAGTCGAAGCTGTTTAATGTCTCGCTTTTAATGTCCTTGGTCGTCTTCAATTCATCAAGACGAGCTTTGAGTGAGGTAATATCACGCTCAATATCTGCTTCAAGTCGTGGAGCGGCTGGGAGGTCTTGGCGTAGCCTCTCCATAAGCTTACGGCTATCTGTGATAGTCTTATCCAGGTAGTCGAGCTCTTTTTTGAGATTGATCGTCTTTTTGGCTGCGTCGAATGAGCTTCTGGCAGGGAGGCCCACGGCTAGGCGAATCATTTCGGAATACTGAGCTTTGATAAAGCTATGTCGCGGCGGAACGTAATAGTCCGAATAACCGATGTCCTGATCTAGATAAAATAGTGGTAGTATCGCCGAGAAAAACGGAATTGTAGCAGTGTCACTATTAGTAGTCAGACGCTCAGATCTTAGATTCAAGATGCCCAGCATGAACCTGGAAAAGTCTTCATCGTTATAGAAGCGATTGATAGTTCTGCCGTCGCTGCTAACGGTGATGTCGTATTTCTCTCCTACCTTCCGCTCGAAGGAAAGTAAGTTAGTGTTTATACTTACTCGCAGGACGACCTTTCCAGTATTCCGAATGATGTCTTCACGAAACTGGACGTCTAATCCGAGACAAAACATGATGGATTGGATTAGCGGCGTTTTCCCACTTCCATTAAGGGCAAATAGCTGAGTAACAGATTTACCAAACCTCAGCTCTTGAGAGACCCACCCACCACCATGGCTTGCAAAGAACTGTAGGGATTCAAATTTCATCTAGTTTGGCCTCGATGTCTCGTTCTTTGCAGATATTTCTATATGATCTTTTGATGGTTAAGAGCGCCACGCAAAGGTGGCTTTCTTCGCTCATAACTTTATCGATGAATTTCTTGCCAGGCTCTGCGGCATCGATCCGAGAGTTGTGTTTGTTAACGACGACCATCCCAGCGTCTTCCAAGAATGTCAGCGCCTTAATTGTTCTTACTCTTAAGTTCGCAGACCAGCCTAGTTCTTGCGTTGAACCCTTGAAACTGGCAATGCTCTGTTCAAAACACTGCCCAACTAGCATGCCAATGTCGTTACGTTTAGGCTTTGCTTGGCTACGTGCGAGTAAAATAATGGTCAGTGCAATTAACGGGATATGAAATAAAGTCTCATTACCCAAAACGTCAGACCTGTTTCTTGGCGAGTACGAGAAATTAAGACTTTGGGACTCAGTGTTTGCTGCAGCCACAGCTTCACGGAAATTCATGAAGACTCTCCTTTCACGATTTCAGACAGTACGGCTCCAAAAACTAATTCTTCAGTTAGGTCATTGCGGTCTAATAGTGTGCGAAGATTAGTTGTTAGCTTGACGACCGCGCCTGTAATTGTCTTCATGTCTATTTTTCCGACAGCCAGGTTATCTGTCAGACTTGTTATTTCATCCATTAGCTCAAGTAGTTTTAGCTCTTGGATTGTGTGCCTATTAACTCGATACCAGGTTTCCCACTGCGACTTGAAGTTTGCAAATGAGTTAAGCGTTTCTTCTTTATAGTTGTTTCGCTTTAATACGCGCTGAAGAATCGAAACGCTTTTAATAGCGTTCGGGTCGCCTCCATTTCTGAGGAGATAATAGGCCGGTCGAGAAATGGCAAGGATGTCGAGCATGTCATCGAGGGTGACACTCGCTTTATCATTAAGCATATCCTCGGTCATGCTGTCCTTTATTTCATCTGATGATTTGCTTTCTATTAGTGATAGAAGCTGAATGATCAGAAGCCGAATCTCCTTCGGAGTCAAATTGATTTCACTGTATTTGTAAATTTGACTGTGTGCGCTTGAGACGAAGTTATCGTCGTCTTCGTTCAAGATTTGCTGGCGAGGCATTAGCTTTAGGTGAGACAGGAAATCGAGAACTTCCTTGTCGGTCTTTGCTGTAAGACTTGGTACAAGCTTTTTAGTTTCAGTTATTAGCGTTGCCGTGTGTTTGGATACAACATTGCCGGATTGTGCATCGTTGACCAAACCTTCGACATCATCGTCGAAGTTGATGTTCGTTAAGATGACGAGAGAGTGGCAGGTGGCACCGAAGTTATCTACGTGTAACAACATTTTGCCGGCAAAGCTGTTGGGTAAATCGTGGTCGTTTTTTTTGGTTTTCTTGATGCCAAATATTTCTAGGATATTGTAAAGATGGTTCTGCTTTGTCTTTGTTTTGACCTGTACGAAGCGGTAGTAAATCTCCCCGTCATCCACAAACTTGACCACGTAATCTTCGTGGTAGTCGCAAAAGACTCGCTCAATGGCGCAGTCTTCGAGGAGTGCTAAGCATTCTAGGCTTGCGGCTTTGAATTGGGCCTTAAATCGGTGAATGGTATCTCTACCGTTCAACTCGCGAGCCTTAACTTCATGAAGTTTCATATATAGCGCTCAGCGTTCTTTGTCGGATTGGAGCCGGCTATTCTGAACGGTTGAGAAGCGCTGCAGTTGCGTGCCCCCCAAACGGTTCGGCGGCACACATGGCATTTAGTGAGGTGAGGGGCGTGCTCTGATGTGATCGCGATAGCAACAAGCTGCCGGGCTTGAGTAGTGCGATGTCGTGAGCGCAGATATTCACGATTAGCTTCCATTGCTAAGGCCCTTGGGGCTGATGGTCTTTCAGTTAGTGCATCATAGGCGGCTGATTGCCATCAGTAAACGATGCTGGGCGATCTAGGTTGCCGCACACAGTCTCCTCACTCTGTGTGATAGATGATTATGTTGGTACCGTCCGCTGCCTTGTACTTGGCAAGACACCGCAGCCCCCTGATCGTACCGGTGTACTGTTCGCCATTTGGGATCGTATTTAAGACGAGTAGGTGTTTTGTCAGACGTCCGTTTCTGCCCCGCCGTGAGAGGCTGCTTCTGGCCGATTCTGTTGAAAAAGTCTGATTTTCAGCTCGCCTGAACTCGGGCACGACCACAACCGGAGAACCTACTCACCACGTTGCGTGGTTTTTCGGCCCTTCGTTGACCTTTGCTGCTCTGTTATTGGGTTGGTTTGAGGTTTTTTGCTTCGTGCAGACGCACCTATCCCGTGAGCGGTGGCCCTTGAGAGGTAATTTTGGCCAGCCGTCGCAGGTTCTGTACCGCAGCGGCCAGCGTGAACTCATCAGTCGCGCCACTCATGCCACGTAGTCTCAGGCGATCCAGTTTCAGGATGCGTTTGAGGTGGGCAAACAACATTTCGACCTTCTTACGCTCGTGGCGAGAGCGCACGTACTGCGCTGTCGCTGCGATGCGCCGAGCCACATCACGAGCGGCTTCATGGACGCTGCGAGCGATCTTGCGGAACGCGGTGTTCGGGCAGCACTTGGCTTTCATCGGGCAAGCAGCGCAGTCGGTCTGCCGGGATCGGAAGATGATGGTGTTGGCTTTGGTTACGTGCGAACGCTCGTTCTTGAAGGCTCGCCATTCGCTGCGCAACGCGTTACCGGCCGGGCAGCGGTATTCCTCCGCCTCTTTATTCCAGTGGAAATCGTTGTTCGAGAAACTGTCGTTCTTGCGCTCGGTTTTGTCCCACACCGGCACGTGAGGTTCGATGTCTTTTTCCTCCACCATCCAGGCCAACATCGGCGCAGTACCGTACGCGGTATCGCCGATGAGGCGTTCCGGCTTGATGTCGAATTGCGCTTCGACGCGTTCGATCATCGTCTTGGTGCTCTCGACTTCTGCGGTTCGATGAGCCGGTGTGGGTTCCACATCCATGATCACGCCGTGCTCGGTATCGATCAGATAATTCGTCGAGTAAGCGTAAAACGCTGGGCCGCCTGGAGCTGCCGTCCAGCGAGCTTGGGGATCCGTCAGCGACAGGCGCTTGGGTAGCGTTTCGGCCAGAGCCTCTTCATCCAGGGCTTCAAGATATTCACGCACGGCGCGGGTACTCAGGGCCGGATCGCTCCAGTTGACCGGTTCATCACCTGGTACACCGCGCTGCCGACTCGCATCCGCTTTGATGACGCTGGCGTCCACGACAAAGCCTTCGCCCTTGACCAAGCCGGCGTCCATGCAGCGACGCAGCACTTCATTGAACAACCAGCGAAACAGATCACTGTCCCGAAAACGGCCGTGTCGGTTCTTTGAAAAGCTCGAGTGGTTGGGGACTTCGTCTTCAAGGCTCAACCGGCAAAACCAACGATACGCCAGGTTCAAATGAGCCTCTTCGCACAACCGCCGCTCGGAGCGAATGCCATAGCAATAGCCCACGATCAGCATGCGAATCATCAGTTCGGGATCAATCGAAGGACGCCCAATCGGGCTGTAGAAGTCGGCGAGGTAATGGCGCAGGTCGCTTAGATCGAGACACTGATCAATGCTGCGCAGAAGGTGATTGGCTGGGATGTGATCTTCAAGGTTGAACGAGTAAAACAGTCGCTCCTGCCCACTCGATAACTGTCCCATCATGCTGTGTGATCTCCCACCGCCCAATGCAGAGATTTTGCAGCAGGCCAGACAGGGGAGCTACTTTTTCAACAGAATCGGCCGTTTTCTGCCTGTCGTGACCGGCTAAAAACGGTCATGTCTCCATGAATCTTGCAGGTCAAATACTGCACGTATGACTGGTCAGGTACGATTCAAATGGATTGTCATGTGCAACGCAAACGGGCGTTCAAGCAGGGCGTGATTTCGTATTTGCCCGATAAAAACGTCAGTGTTAGCCAATTCGCAGGATCTCTCCCACCAGCCAGTTCACTGCTGGGTCCTGTCCACGTTGTGCCAGATAGACCAGGTCCAACTCGAAAGCCTCCAACGCAAACGGCAAGTCGTGCAGTTGCAGAGGGAGCAATGTCGCAAAGTTGCGGGCTAGTTGGGTCGGCAATACGACGCACAGGTCCGAAGCGGCCACTAGGTGTGCTGCCTGCAAGTAGTTGGGTGTGGTGTAGACGATCTGCCGTGACAATCCCTGTTCCCCCAGCCATTGATCGACCATGCCACGTGTCTGTCCGCCGTGTACCCAGAGGTGGCGTAATCGCAGAAAGGTTTCCAGATCCAGTGTGTCGGTGATTGCCGGATGGTCGTGGCGTAACGCGATTTGAAGGGTTTCGCTGCGCCAGTGATGTCGGCCAAAACGTGCAGGGATGTCGTCAAAGCGGCCCAGAACCATGTCGAGATGCCCGCGATCCAGGGCATCGATCGGCAGGCTAGAGTCGAGTGGGGCGATGTCTAGGCGCAAGTTGGGTGCATTGTCTTGCAAGTGCCGCAGCAATCTTGGCATGCACAACTGCTCGACGAAGTCAGTTGTGGCAATGCGAAAGGTCTGTCGGCTCGACAGCGGATCGAAGCCTTCATCCACGCCGAGGGTCTGTTCGATTTGCTGCAACGCCGCACGAATCGGGCCTTCCAGTGCCAGAGCCTTGGGCGTCGGCTGCATGCGCCGGCCGATACGCACCAACAACGGATCATCGAGCTGTTCGCGCAGGCGCGCCAGGGCGTTACTTACGGTTGGTTGACTAAGAGCCAGGCGTTCAGCGGCGCGAGAGACGTTCTGTTCTCGCAGCAATACATCGAGAATGCGCAACAGGTTGAGGTCGAAGTTAGTTGTATTCATTCTGCAAATATCACGCATACGAAAATGAAATTTCTCAAATAGTAGGCACCTGCTTAGGGTGACGGCAATCCTTCTTTTCGGTTTGGGAGTGTCGTTGTGAGCAACAGATTCGACGTACAACAGGTAGCATTCGTAGTGGTCGGCCTAATGGACTGTGGCGATGAGGAGGGGCGGGTATGAACTATCAAGCGCCGCTGCGCGATATGCGTTTTGTGCTGCACGAACTGTTTGACGTGACCGGACATTGCCAGCAACTGGACAATGGCCTGGATCGCGAAACCATCGACGGTGTGCTCGAAGAGGCTGCGCGGTTCGCCGCCAATGTGGTGGCGCCGCTCAATCGCAACAGTGACGAGCAGGGCTGTCGCCTGGAGAACGGCGAAGTCACCACGCCCGATGGTTTCGCCCAGGCCTACAAGCTGTTTGTCGAGCAAGGCTGGGCGAGCATGACCGGTCCGCAGGAGTTTGGTGGCCAGGGTTTCCCGCAGATGGTCTCGGCAAGCTTCCACGAAATGCTGATGAGCGCCTCGCTGTCGTTTCGTGTTTATTCCGGGTTGACCGAAGGCACGGTCCTGGCCTTGCATCGCCACGGCAGTGAGGCGCTCAAGCAGTGCTATCTGGGGCCATTGGTCAGCGGCGAGTGGGCCGGCACCATGTGCCTCACCGAGCCCCAGGCCGGGACCGACCTGGCGCTGTTGCGCACCCGCGCCCAGCCCCAGGCCGATGGCAGCTACCAACTCAGCGGCAGTAAAATCTTCATTAGCGGCGGTGAGCAGAACTTGAGTGACAATATCATTCACCTGGTGCTCGCCCGTTTGCCCGACGCACCACCGGGCATCAAGGGCATCAGCCTGTTCCTGGTGCCCAAGCGGCTGGTCAACGCCGATGGCTCGCCCGGGGAGCGCAACTCGCTGAGCTGCGGCGCACTGGAACACAAGATGGGCATCAAGGGTGCCTCCACCTGTGTAATGAATTTCGACGGCGCCACCGGCTGGCTGGTAGGGCAACCCAACCAAGGCCTGGCCTGCATGTTCACCATGATGAACGATGCCCGTTTTCAGGTGGGGCTGCAGGGCCTGGGCATCGCCGAAGCGGCATTCCAGGGCGGCCTGGCCTATGCCCGCGAGCGCTTGCAGTCGAGGGCGATCACAGGTCCCGTGGCGCCGGAACAACCTGCCGACCCGATCATCGTGCACCCGGATGTGCGGCGTATGCTGCTCACCCAGAAGACCCTCAGCGAAGGTTGCCGCATGCTCGCTGCCTATGCCGCCCGGCAACTGGACCTCGAACACGGTGCCGCCGACCCGGCGCAGCGCGATGCCGCCACCCGCCGCGCCGCGTTGCTCATTCCGATGATCAAGGCCTTCTTCACCGACTGCGGGCAGGAAGTGGCCAGCCTTGGCGTGCAGTTGTACGGCGGTCACGGGTACATCCGCGAGTGGGGCATGGAGCAACTGATGCGTGACAGTCGTATCACCCAGCTCTACGAAGGTACCAACGGCATCCAGGCGCTGGACCTGATCCGCCGCAAGTTGCTGGGCGACGGCGGTAGCGAGCTCAATGCGCTGATAGACGAACTGAGCACCCAAGTGGCGTTCGCCACGTCCCATCCGGAAATGGCCGAGCGGGTCAGTCAGCGCCTTCAGGAGTGGCGAGCGCTGGCTGAGTCAATACTGCAGGCCTGCCGTCGCGATCCCGAGGAGATCGGCGCGGTATCCGTGGATTTTCTAGCCTATTCGGCCTACGTGATGTTGGCGGCCTTGTGGTTGCAGGCGGCTGTTCGTGCCAGTGAGGCCTTGCAGGCTGGCACCGGAGAAACGGCGTTCTATCAGGCCAAGTTGCAATCGGCCGACTTCTACCTGCGCCGGATACTGCCCCGGGCCGGTGCCCATCGCGAGGCATTGCTCGCCGGTGCCGGTTGCCTGATGACCATGCCGCAGAGCCACTTCGCGTTCTGAAATGTCCCCGCCGGTGTTGCCACAAAGGGAGGGGCGGGCCATGCCTTCCGCTGGTTACGCTGCCCCCACGCAGATCCTCTGCCCTCAATAATCGGCACCCTCCGGTGCCGATTGCTCAATCCCTGCGGGCGGCATTGAGCCGCTTGTTCTGCGACTTACCGCTGGAGCGCAATACCATGCAAGACGCCGTTATCGTTTCCACTGCCCGCACGCCAATCGCCAAAGCCTTTCGCGGTGCGTTCAATGATTTAAAGTCGCCGTCGATGAGCGCGGTGGCCATTCGTGCCGCGGTCGAACGTGCGGGCATCGAACCGGGACAAATTGACGACCTGGTGATGGGCACGGCCATGCAGAGCGGTACCGCCGCGACCAACCTGGCTCGTCTGTCGGCACTGGCGGCCGGCCTGCCATTGTCTGTCAGCGGCCAGACCATCGACCGTCAATGCGCCTCTGGCCTGATGGCAATCTCCATTGCCGCCAAACAGATCATGGTCGATGGCATGCAGGTGACGGTCGGTGCCGGCCAGGAACAGATCAGCCGGGTGCAAAACCCGCACACGCAGTTCGCCGCCGCCGAACAGGATGCCACTGTGTTGCGTATGGCCGAGCATGCCTACATGCCGATGTTGCAGACCGCTGAGATTGTCGCCCGACGCTACAACATCAGTCGTGAAGCCCAAGACGTTTACGGCCTCCAGTCCCAGCAACGCACTGCGGCGGCACAGGCGGCGGGCTTGTTCGCCGATGAAATCGTACCGGTCAGCGTGCGCAAGAAAATCGTCGACAAGCAGAGCGGCGCCGTCACCTATGAAGACGTGCACCTGACGCTGGATGAGGGGAATCGCCCGCAGACCACGCTCGACAATCTGCAAGCATTGGCCCCCGTGCTTGAAGGTGGCTGCATCACCGCGGGCAACGCCAGCCAATTGTCCGACGGCGCCAGCGCCTGTGTGCTGATGAGTGGTGCACTGGTAGCCCGTTCCTCAGTGAGCCCGCTGGGCCTGTATCGTGGCATCGCCGTGGCGGGTCTGGCGCCTGAAGAAATGGGCATCGGACCGGTGCTGGCGATCCCTAAGCTGCTGCGCCAGCACGGACTGCGCGTGGATGACATCGGCCTGTGGGAGATCAACGAGGCTTTTGCCTGCCAGGTGCTGTACAGCGCGCAGACCCTGGGGATTGATCCAGCGAAATTGAACGTCAACGGCGGCGCGATCGCCATCGGTCACCCCTATGGCATGAGCGGCGCGCGGATGGTCGGCCATGCGTTGCTGGAGGGCAAACGTCGTGGCGTGAAGTATGTGGTGGTGAGTATGTGCGTCGGCGGTGGCATGGGCGCCGCCGGTTTGTTCGAAGTGTTGTGATTTAACTCCATGGCTCAGGCGGCCGGGATAACCCGGACCGCCTGATAGCGCTTTACAGGCTCCCCACCAATTGTCCGCCATCCACTGCCAGCACCGCACCAGACATATAGGCCCCAGCCTCGCTTGCGAGCAACAGGAACGGGCCATCCAGCTCCTCCAGTTGCCCTAGCCGGCGCAACGGTACTGCCTCGCGAATATAGGCTTGGCCCTTTTCACTGTCGAAGAAGCCGCCATCGGTCATTTCAGTCTTGAAGTAGCCCGGTGCGATGGCATTGACCCGAATCCCGTAGCGCGCCAGTTCCAGCGCCAATGATTTGGTCAACTGCACCACGCCCGCCTTGGCCGTGCAGTAGTGGCTGTATCCGGTGCCCACCCGCAGGCCTAGCATCGAGGCAATGTTGACGATACTGCCCGGCTGCTCGGCACGAGCCAGGCGTTGCGCCGCGCACTGGGCCACCCGCCAGACGCCGTCGAGATTGGTCGACAGCATGTGGCGCCAGTCTTCTTCACTGATTTCCAGCACGCGCTGGCCGTTGCCGATGCCCGCATTGTTGAGCACCACGTCCACTACACCATAAGCGGCTTCGGCCTCATCAAATGCGGCTTCAACACTGTCGCGATCGGTGACATCCAAGGCGACCGGCAGCGCCTGGCCACCGTTGTAGATTATCGTCTCGGCCAATTGCTGCAGGCGCTCCACCCGGCGTGCCGTCAGCACCACTCGCGCGCCGGCACGAACGGCAACCCGCGCCAGGTGTTCGCCAATGCCGC